>PANP01000049.1 GCA_002708395.1 Dehalococcoidia bacterium | reverse complement strand
CGGTATCCTGGCGCGCCTATACGGGCGACGGTAACGACCTCCCTTCAGTCCCCTCCTTCGCAAGGAGGGAAGGCTGAGGCGTCCCAGTCATCGCAGGTAGGGCAGGACAACTCGGCCCCCCTTACGAAGGGGAGACCACAGGGGGGTCGTCCCACCGGCAGCGCCCCCGACCACTGGGTCTACCACCGCGCCCCACACTTGGGTGAACACACCGAGGAGATATTAGGGGATGCGCTGGGACAATCATCCGGCGAGATTGCCCAGCTCCGGGATCAGGGGGTGATTTAGTTGACCACCAAACATCAGGCCAATAACGGGAATTCGAATCAGCCCCTCAAGAACTTCCGTGTCCTGGATCTTTCCCGCATCTGGGCCGGTCCCTACTGCACCAAGCTCATGGCCGACATGGGCGCGGAGATTATCAAGATGGAATCGCTGAGCGTGTACGATTCCCATCGCGGCCCCATCAACCCTGCTAGAGGCATCGCCGCTTACCCCGATTGCGAACCAGGTGACGAACCCTGGAATCGCAACGGTTGGTTCAACTGCTTGCACATGAGCAAATACGGCATCTCCTTGGAACTGACCACGGAGACGGGCCGCAAGGTCTTTGAACAACTGGTGGCCATCAGCGACGTGGTGATTGAAAACTTCCGGCAGGGCAGCCTGGAACGCCTGGGATACAGCTACGAGACGTTGCGCCGCATCCGTCCCGATCTGATCTACGTTTCCATGCCCGCCTTCGGCAACAGCGGCCCCTGGCAGAAGTACCTGGCCTATGGAATCGGTCAGGAGCAGTTATCCGGGATGGCCCACATGACGGGATACCGGGGTGAAGGACCGATGAAATCGGGCATAAACCACGGCGACCCCATCACCGGCTCCCATGCCGCCGGGGTGCTGCTAGCCGCCCTGCGTTACCGGAAGCGCACCGGCAAGGGAATGTTCGTCGACGTGTCTCAGCAGGAATCGGCGGTATCGCTGATCGGGGCCGACGTGCTGGCCTACCAGATGACCGGCAAAGAGCCGGAACGCCGAGGCAATCGTTCACCCTACTTCGCCCCCCACAACAGCTATCAATGCGCTGGAGACGACCGTTGGGTGGCCATCGCCGCCACCAACGATGAAGAGTGGCGGCAGTTGGCCCAACAAGTCGGTGGCCCGGAACTGGCGGGAGATTCCCGCTTCTCCACCCTGGCAGGCCGGATGGAACATGAAGACCACCTGGACGAACTGATATCCGGTTGGACGGCAGACAAAAAGGCCTACGACATCTGCCATCTGCTACAGAAAGAAGGCGTGCCTGCCTCCCCGGTCATGGGCGGCCCGGACCTGCTGGCGGATCCCCACTATGAAGCGAGGGGCACCTTTGTTCGCGTCAACCATGAGCAGGTGGGCGAAATGACCTACCCCGGCATCCCCTGGAAGATGTCGGCGACCCCCGGCGAAGTGCGCTGGGCCTCGCCCACCCTGGGCCAGCACAATCGCCAGATATACGGCGAACTGCTAGGCATCCCAGCCGAAGGCATCGACGACCTAGAAACACAGGGTATAATCGGAACCAAGCCCACGGGATCGAGAATAATTTAGCAAGAAGCTGAACACTGATTGCTGATAGCTGGAAGATTAAATAACCGAGAGGTTCACAAATGGCCGACGAAGCACTATACGAGATTAGAGACGGCATCGCCTATATCACAATGAATCGTCCGGAGAAGATGAACGCCATCGACCCGGAGATGCGGCAGATTCTTTGGGACTCCTTTCAAGACGTAAAGAACAACCCGGAAGTCCGCTGCGCCATCGTAACGGGAAACGGACGGGCGTTCTCCACCGGGCACGACCTAGTGGCTATGGCCAATGCCAGGGCCAATGAAGGCCCCAGCACCGGCGATCTCTACGTTGTTCAGGCCAATATATGGAAGCCCATAATAGCCGCCATCAACGGAATTTGCCTAGCTCAAGGTTGCGGCATCGCCTTGGGCAGCGATATCCGGGTGGCCTCTTCGGAGGCTCAGTTCGGCTGGCCCCAGGCGAAACGGGGCCTATCGTCGGTCAGCGGCCCCGCCCTGCTTTCCCAGGTAGTGCCACGCAATATCGCCTTTGAGTTCCTGTTTACCGGCGACTTCGTGGACGCCCAACGGGCACTGGATCTGATGCTGGTCAACTATGTTGTGCCGCCGGAAGAGGTCATGCCCAAGGCTGAGGAACTAGCCCGCAAGATAACCGCCAACGCCCCCCTTTCCATTGCAGCCATCAAGGAAGTGTCCATCAAGGGAACTGAGATGGGGATGGAAGAGCGGGTGAACTACGCCCAAAAGAAGCGGGACGAAGTCTTGCTAACCGAGGACGCTAAAGAGGGCGTCAAAGCCTTCGCCGAGAAGCGAGCCCCTGTTTGGACGGGACGGTAGGGGCTGATCCACGAAAAATCCACTGACAATCGGGCGTTGTTCGACGAGCAGCGCCCGATTAGCATGATGCCGTGCTTGAGCATCTAAAGACCTATTTCGGCTTCGACCGATTCCTGCCTCTTCAGGAAGAAATTATCAGCCGCGTTCTTTCCAAGAAGGACGCAATGGTGCTGATGCCAACCGGCGGCGGCAAGTCCCTCTGCTACCAGTTGCCGGCGGTGCTATTTTCCGGCGTGACAATCGTCGTCTCGCCCCTCATCGCCCTGATGAAGGACCAGGTTGACGGCCTTCTGGCTCATGGCATAGCCGCCGGGTTCATCAACAGTTCATTAACTGCCTCCCAGATTAACCGGGTCCAACAGATGACCCGGGATGGCGCCTTCAAGATTCTCTACGTGGCTCCGGAACGGCTGGCATTGCCCGGTTTCAAGGACTTCCTTGGCAGCGTGGACGTTAGCCTGTTCGCCATCGACGAAGCTCACTGCATATCGGAATGGGGCCACGAGTTCCGCCCGGACTACCGCAACCTAAGAACTCTACGTCAGGATTTCCCCACCGTGCCCATCGTGGCGCTGACCGCAACGGCCACTGAGCAAGTGCGCCGGGACATCGTCAACCAGTTAGGTCTCGGGCAAGCCCAGGTTTTTATCTCCAGCTTCAACCGGCCCAATCTCAATTACGCAGTCCAACCCAAGAGAAAGTCCTTCGATCAACTCCTGACCCTCTTGAATAAGCACAAGAACGAGCCGGTCATCATCTACCGCTTTTCCCGCAACAGCACCGAAGAGTTGGTGGATGACTTGGCTGAAGAAGGATTCAACGCTCTGGCTTACCATGCCGGGCTGGGGCCGGAAGTTCGCCGGGAGACTCAAGAAAAGTTCATCCGTGACAAAGTCCCAATCATCGTGGCGACTATCGCCTTCGGCATGGGCATCGACAAGCCTGACGTACGCATGGTGGTTCACTACGACCTACCCAAAACCTTGGAAGGCTACTACCAGGAAACCGGCCGTGCCGGACGGGACGGTCTGCCCAGCGATTGCGTCCTCTTTTTCTCCAACCAAGACCGGCTGAAGCAAGAATATTTCATCCGCCAAATCTTAGATCAAGCAGAGCGGGAGAACTCCGAAAAGAAGCTTCGCCAGGTGATTGAGTTCGCCGAACTTTGGAATTGCCGCCGGAAATATCTGATCGAGTATCTGGGCGAGGGTTGGAGCGAGACATCCTGCGACGGTTGCGATAACTGTACGACTACCAGGGAGACAACTGACGCCACCGAAATCTCGCAGAAGATTCTCTCGGCGGTCATCCGCACCGGTAATCGCTTCGGAGCGCGCCATGTCGCTGACGTGCTTCTTGGCAAACGAACCAAGCAGATCGAGCGTTGGCAGCACGATGATTTGACGGTGTTTGGCATCGCGTCCGGCGTCACATCGGACGAACTCTTGCATTGGATCGATGCCCTGCTGGAGCGGCGATTCTTGGAGAAGGACAAAGGGAAGTACCCGACCCTGGCCACCACCAACGAAGGGCGGGAATTCCTAACCAGCGGTGGCCGGCTAGAGTTGACGGCTCCAAAACGCGATGCCGAGAGCCCAACCCGCAGTGTCCGTGAAGAAAGCACGCCATCGAACCCAGAGCTATTCGAGCAGTTGCGCGAACTACGCAAACAGATAGCCGACGAGAGATCGGTGCCTCCCTACGTTATATTCAGCAATGCAGCGCTCATGGAAATGTCCCGCCGCATCCCCCGTACTCTAGAGGCCTTCGGTAGCATCTCGGGCGTGGGACGGGTGAAACTGGAGCAGTTCAGCGGCCCATTCTTGGAAGTGATACAGGACTATGCTCTGGCTAACGGGATAGCGGANACAGAGGNANCTGTCCAGCGGACAAACCGTCCCAGGGAAAGGACCCGCCGTAGAGATCAGATCAGCGCAACACTGAACGAAACCAAAGANCTTATCTCNCGNAAGATGTCCGTCGGCGANATCGCNAAGCACCGNGGNCTGACNGGCAACACCATCCTCAACCATATCGTACGAATAGTCGATGGTGGCGAAANCCTAGACCTGGCNCACATGATGCCATCAGCGGATAGGGTCGCCAACATCAAGGCCGCCTTTCGACAAACCGACGGAGTGCTGCTGAGCCCGGTAAGGGAGTTGCTGGGGGAAGACTATTCGTACGAGGAATTGGGGCTGGTACGGATAGGGATGACTAATAACGGCTCTTAGTTCGGAGGCCAGATAGTGGGCTCCGCTTCTTCGTCAGGNTCAATCTCCGGTTGTTCCGGNGAACCACCCAGGAATTGGATGCCGTCGTTGTTAACGTAGAATGCCTGGCGGCCCTCCACGTATTTGCTGCCCCTCATCTTATAGATGCGCAGGATCCGCAGGTTCGACACCACCAACCGNTCCNCCTCCAGGTAAATCACCACATCCGCCATGGCAAGCTCCGGCAGATCAAGGTCCCGGGGAAGAGAGTACTCGCNCACCAGAAGCCCCAGACAGTTGTTCTCCACCAGTTGGGNACTGNGAGTGCCCAGGAACCGCCAAAGTTGNCCCCGGTTGGGCGATACGTCGCTGATTGCCNGGAAGCTGTCAATCGCCGCCACCCCGACTTTGNGGTNCTNGATCCGGCTANCGATGGCGTTGAGCAACCGGAGCAGAGTGTCGTCTTCGATGTCAGTGTCTAATTCCAGGACGTCTAGTTGGTCGAAGACTCCCGTTGGCCCCAGGAAATTCAGCCCGCTGTATTGGGCCCGCATCTTGGACACGGGCTGATGGGTGGTGGTGACCAGCATGGCGTTGCCGCTGGCCCGGGCCGCTTGGGCCAGCAAGTGGAAAGCTAATATGGACTTACATGAGCCAGGGACCCCTGCGAGGACCACCAGGGATTGGGCAGGAAGGCCTCCACCTAATATTCTGTCCAGCCAGTCCAGACCGGTGCTCACCCTGGGAAGTGAAGGTTGTGCCATAGTTTCTCCGGTGGCAAGATGGGTCGTCGTTGAAGGGCCACCGACGCTTGGTGCCTAGTATAACAAGAACATTCTGGGGGGCTAAGTGCAAGACTGGAGGGGACTTGAGAGGATTGGTGATTTAGTGTTGGCCTCCAGCCCCCCATGGCACGTCATATCGGCGCTGTGGTTCGACAAGCTCACCACGAACCGAGCAAATCAGATCTCGCGAAGAACGGGACTAACCCAATCCCACGACGAATAGGACTAATCCAAGCTCACCATGAACGTGGCAGGTCCAATCCCATGCCGAACGGGACAAATCCGTTCGTCCTGAGCTTGTCGAAGGGCGCGCCGACTAAAAGCTGCGGTTCAACGGGCTCGCCAAGAACGGTATTTGGGTGGAACACAAAGAGCCAGCGCTAAAGGCTTAGCGCGTCGGCCAATCGGCGGCGGTGGAATTGGGGGTCGCCCAGGTAGTGGTAGAGGGACCGCGAGGCGGTAGTGTGCAGGGTAAGACCGTATTCGGTCATACTGCCAACCCCGGCATGGACTTCGTGGGCGAAATTGCATGCCTGGTAGTAAGCGGCGCTGCCAACAGCCTTGGCCAGGTGGATGCTATCGGTAGCTTCTTGCCCGGAATCAAGTTTCCAAAGGGTTTCGTAAGTGGTCCACCGAGCGGCGTCCAGTTGGTTCACCAGGTTGATGATGTGGTCCTCGACTCGCTGGAACCGTCCGATCGGCCTGCCGAACTGTATCCGGGTGCGGCTGTAATCGACGGATAGTTCATACACGGACTGGCATGCCCCCACCTGATAGGCGCACATGACGGGAATCGTCCTTGCTATCGCCTTTTGGAGAGCGTCCCATCCCCCGGCGAAGGAGGAGCCGATGAGGCTACTCTGATCCACGGACACTCCGTCCAATTTAACCTCGTACATATTCCAGGTGAATCCCGGCAGAGACCGTATCGCCACACCATTGGCGGTGACTGGAACGATTACCAGTCCAACCTCGTTGCTTTCTTCAGAGCGAGCGGTACACAAAAGATGAGTCGCAGAAACAGCGTCGAAGACGTAGACCTTGGTTCCATCCAGCCGCAGGCCGCCACCGTCCTGACGGGCCACGACCTGCACGTCTTCCTCGGCCCAACTATAGCTGCCTTCGTTCATCGCCGGCACCAGGATGCGCTCTCCCCGGGCCAAGGCTGGCAGCCATTGCCGCTTCTGTTCCTCGGTGCCTCCCTCCAAGATTGCCGAAGCCGCCAGAACGCAAGAAGATAGATGCGGTCCCGGCACCGGGCCCCGGCCCAGTTCCTCAAACAGAACGCCGGCATCGGTGAAAGAACCGCCCTCGCCGCCGTATTCCTGAGGAATCGCGATTCCCAGCCAGCCGGTAGCCACCAATCTCTGCCAGGGTTCCGCCGTGACGGGTTGTTCTTCCGCCGCAATCTCCAGCAGAGTCTCTTTGGGATACTCCTGTTGGATAAAACCGCGGACGGCGGTCTTCAGCATTTCTTGCTCTGGGGTCAGGGACAAGTCCATAGTTAAGTGCTCCCTTCGGTCTCGCTATCAGCAGTTAGCTGTCAGATCTTATGCCAACGCTCCGGCTTTTTCCCGGACTTCCCGTCCGATACCGATGCGCCGGGCCATGATTAGCTTCTGGATGTCCGCCGTTCCACCCGGATGGATGGCTACGATGGCCGACCTTTGGTGGGCTTCCACGTGCCCGTCGGCGGCGCCCCATTGGGGGTCGTAGGTCAGGGCGGAGGGTCCCAGGATATCCAGGATCGATTGGGACATGCGCAGGCCGGACATCTTGCGCCAGTAAGACGCTTGGGGACCCTCATAGGTTATGTCGGCCTTACTGTGGCGCATCCAATAATTACGCAGGTTGAACAGCCGCGCAATCTCAGCCTCGACGTAGATGTCGATCAGCTTGTCTCGAACTTCCGGGTCCTTGGTCAGCGGTTGACCGTTGCGTTTATTCTCCCGGCAATACTCGAAAAGATGGTCCACCAGCCAGTTCCGGGCGATACGCCCTCCGGTGCCGTGCTCCAACTCCAAGTGAGTGGTCGCGACCTTCCAGCCTTCGTTCTCGCCGCCGATCAGGTTGAATGCGGGAACCCTGACGTTGTCGAAGAACACGGTGTTCTTGACGCCGGATCCGGCCCCGGCTTCGCCGCCTGAAATCAGCAGGTCCATGGGTTGGATGGTGATTCCAGGCAAGTCGGCGGGTATCATGAACCAACCCAGGTTCTGGTGACGGGGAGCCTCGTTATCGGTGCAGGTAATCGTCCACATGTAGTCGGCGCCCAGCGAGCTGCCCACATAAATCTTCTGCCCGTTGATGACGTATTCGTCACCGTCCCGCTCGGCGGACATCTTGGCGTTCGCCAGGTCCGACCCCGCTTCGGGTTCGGTTAGCAACTGCCAGGTGCGGACTTCGCCACGGAAGATGGGCGGCAAGAAGGTTTGCTTCTGCTCTTCAGTCCCCCATACCATGATGGAGGCCCCACCTAACCTGCCGCCGGAATCGTAGTAAGGCGGCACGGTCAGGCCATAGGAGTCAACTTCCTCTTCTATAACCACTGCGTGATCCAGGGCTAGGCCGCCGCCGCCGTATTCTTCCGGCGCAGTGGCCCAGAGCCAGCCCTTTTCACCCAACTTACGGCCCAAGGCTCGGCGCAGTTGGTACTGCTCTTCAGTTATGTTGATCGAGTCCGGTGGATGAGAGATATCCGGAGAAACGTTCTCTTTCAACCACTCCNTAACTTCCTGCCGGAACTCTTCCTGTTCTGGGGTGTAAGTAGGTTCGAAGTCCATGGTGCGCCTCCAATCGGGTAGGCTATCAGCCGGAAAAGAGTCAAAATAAAACGAAGCTAGAGAATATGCATCCGAGTATGGATTATGCCGGAAACAGGTACCGGAAACAAGCTGATACCGTACATAGAGAAGCTGAAAGCCGATAGCTGACGGCTCGAGTCTTATTGACTCCGCAACGCCCTTCCCGGCAAGGCCCCGGTGTGTTCTCCTTGGTCAACCACCAGCTTCCCGTTAACCACGACGTAGTCGATGCCCTCTGGGTACTGTTTCGGCTGCTCAAAGGTGGACTTGGCTTGGACCTTGGCAGGATCGAAGACAACTATGTCGGCCTTCATACCGTCTCGCAGAACACCACGGTCGCTGATTCCCAGCCGTTGGGCCGGGATGGCGGTCATCTTCCCCACCGCTTCCTCCAAGCGTAGCAGCCCTTCTTCCCGAACGAACTGGCCCAAGACGTAGGGGAAGGTTCCGTAGCTCCGGGGGTTGGGCATGTCTCCGGTGAGAAGCCCGTCGGACCCGACCATGTGGGCCGGGTGGCGAACGATGGTACGGATGTTATCCGGGTTTCCCGTGCGGGCGACGAAGGCGGCGTCTAAGTTCTCTTCTATTAGCAAATCGCAGACGGCGTCCACCATCTTCTTGCCTTTGGCCTTGGCCAGGTCCACCAGTGACCGCCCCTCCCACTCCTTGTTCTTGGCCGACCCGATGTGGCTAAAGATGTAGTAATCCAGGGACATCCCCCACATAGGGTTGATAGATTCGCCGATCTCTTCCCTAACCTTCGGGTCTTTGATTCGCTGCAGCAGGGCCGGGGGTCCTCCGGCATGGACCCAGTAAGGCAGCAGGGAGTGGACCACGGTGCTTGCGGCGGCGTAGGGGTATTGGTCGAAAGTGACGTCCACCCCAGAGTTGCGGCCCTCGTCAATCAAGTCAATCATCTTCTCGCCCATACCATCAACTGGACTGTGATAGTGGGATAGATGCACCGGAGCGCCGCTGCGGCGTCCAATCTCGATGGCTTCCTTAAAGGGGTCAAGCAGCCGGTCGCCCAGGCTGTACCTGGCGTGGGTCATGTAGAAGCCACCCAGTTCGCTTACCGCTTGCGAAACCGCTGCCAGTTCATCGGTATCGCTATAAGCTCCCGGCGGATAGGTGAGCCCCGTGGCGAAACCGAAGGCACCGTCCCGCATCCCCTGCCGAGCCAATTCCTTCATCCTTTCCAACTCAGTTGGAGTGGGCAGCCGGTCCTCCCATCCCATCGCTTCAACCCGTATCGATGCGTGGGGAACGAAGTAGACCACGTTACAAGCCACCCGGTTGTCCAGTAGGTCCAAGAACTCCTTGACGGTGCCCCAGCGGACACCGGGGGGCGGAGTGCCATTGACCGCCGCCAGGTAGGTCAGCAGGTATTCCAGATTTACTGGGGACGTGGGAGCGTAAGATAGGCCGTCCATACCCAAGGCCTCGGTGGTCACTCCCTGCCGCAGCTTGGCGTCGTGCTTGGGATTATTGAGCAGCATCAGGTCCGAGTGGGAGTGCATGTCGATGAAGCCGGGGCAGACTACGGACCCGTTGGCGTCGATAACCTTGTCCGCCTCCACCGCCGAAGTGTCTCCACGGATGATTTGGACGGTATCACCGGAGACGGCAACCCCGGCCCGGAACCAAGTCTGTCCCGTCCCGTCGACTACCCGTCCGTCTTTGATCAGCAGGTCGAACATCGTTATCTCCTCGGCTTTGGCGGTATTAAGAGGGCGGACCACATTGGCAACACCCCGCAACACAGATGAACATCCCGATGAATATACCTAGGGCACACTCCCCTTGCAAGCAGCATTAGGCGGGGCTAATATTGGGAAACTCGCCATTCGGCCTCGTTCAGGCCGGAGATCGCGGGTTGAGTCACCTAGTTCTACGGGAGGAACAATGCCAGAAGAAACAATCAATGGCTATCTGATGCACTATGAGATCCACGGCGACGGGCAGCCCCTGGTGATGATTCACGGAGGGCTGGGCGGTGGGGAAGGCTCCCTATCGATGTCAGAACATCACGCCGAAACCTTCTCCGGTGATTACCGTTTTATATGCTACGACCGTAGGGCCGCTGGCAAATCGGAAATGCCCGCCGGTGGGTACGACCTGCCTAATCAGGTCCAAGACCTACGCGCCTTGCTGGAGCGGTTGGACGTGACCCATGCCCACGTTCTAGGATCGTCTGCCGGCGGACCAATCGCTATGAGTTTCGCCCTGGATTATCCGGAGATGGTCGACTCTCTGCTGCTGATTAACACCATGTCCTACGACAGCCATGACGAACGGCAGGCTCGTCAGAATGAACTGGACAACTTGCTGGCGAACGAAGCGGCTCTTGGACGGACCGGCGCCGTGGAGAAGGCTCTGGAGGCGCGGCAACCTACCCTCCGCCAGGACGACCCGGCCCAGTTCTCGAAACTGGCCCAGATCAACCTGGAACGATTCGATGGCATCATTCTGTCGATCCGGGCTTATCTGGACATCGGCGACAGCATAGAGTCCCGGCTGGCGGAGATTACCATGCCCACCATGATTGTCCACGGCGACGCCGATACCACCATACCGGTGGGATGCGGCATCCACCTCCATGAACTGATACCCCATTCGGAGTTTCATATATTCCCAGGCGCCATTCACGGGCTGATGGCCAACGAACCCCGGCGCATGGGCAACATGATTACGGAGTATCTGGACGAGATAATCGTCAGACAAAGCTAACCGCCGACTGATGAGTNCTGAAAGCTGATTAAGAGGAAGGAATCAACATGCCCCAGATGACCGGCAAAGACGCTTTGGCCCAGATGCTCATCGCCGAGGGAGTCGAATACATCTTCGGCAACCCGGGAACCAGTGAGACGCCGCTGCTGGATGTTTTGCAGGATTATCCTCAACTCAAATACATCCAGGCATTGCAAGAGGGTACGGCGGTGGGCATGGCCGACGGTTATGCCAGGGCGACGGGACGGCCCGCCTTTGCCAACATCCATATCGCGGGCGGCTTGGCCAACGGCATCAGCGCATTGTACAACGCTCATCGAGGCGGCACGCCGCTGGTGCTTACCGCCGGCAATTCGGACACCCGAATGCTCTTGACCGACCCGACGCTGTCCGGAGATTTAGTGGAGATGACCGACCAGTACACCAAGTGGAGCACCCAGGTTCTCCATCCCTCAGACATTCCCATGGCGGTACGCCGGGCATTCAAAGAAGCCAAGACTCCTCCCACCGGGCCGGTGTTCATCTCCTTCCCTTGGGACACCATGGACGAATCGGCGGACTTGAACATCATCCCTTCGTCTCAGGGGTATTTCCGAACTCGTCCTGACGCCGACGCGGTTTCCCGGGCTTCCCAGCTACTGGCCCAAGCCGACAACCCCATCCTGGTGATTGGCGACCGGGTCGCTCAATCCGGCGCTGCCGGCCAAGTAGTGCGGGTGGCTGAGCAATTGGGAGCTAGGGTCTACGCAACGTCATTTTCCGAGATGAACTTCCCCACTAGCCATGACCTCTACGGAGGCATCCTGAATACCAGCAGCCCGGCCACTGGGCGGCTTCTTGCCGGGGCCGATGTCGTCATGGCGATCGGAACCGACGTATTTTCCTCCTTCCTATATGTCTCTGAACCTTTCCTGGGCCCCCAGACCAAGCTTATTCATCTGGATAACAGTTCTGAGGAACTGGAGAAGATTTACCCAACAGAGGTAGGNATCTTAGCCGACCCAGGAGCCGGACTGGNTGAATTGGCCGATGCCTTGGACCAAGAGATGTCCGCCTCCAACCGCGAGGCTGCGGCGACNCGGACGGCGACTTGGTCGGAACAGAAGCGAAGATCAGATGACCGGTATCAACAGCGGCTGCGGGAGAGATGGGACAACAACCCCATGCCGGTGGAGCGGATGATGCATGAACTGGCGCAAGCCGCGCCTCCGGGCACCATCATCGCCGACGAGGCCATCACATCACGGCCCGCTTTGATGCAAGCGTTCACGTTCGACGAACCGGGCAGCGTTTACGGTATCCGCGGCGGAGCGCTGGGTTGGGCGATGCCGGGAGCCCTTGGCGTGAAGTTGGCCAATCCGGACCGGCCGGTGCTGGCGGTGGTAGGTGACGGAGCGTCCATGTACACGGTGCAAGCGCTCTGGACCGCCGCCAGGTATAACATCCCGGTGGTCTACGCTATCTGCAACAACCGTTCTTACCGAATACTCAAGGTCAACATGGATACCTACTTACGCCACATGCAGGACGATCAGGAGCGGGAAAGCGAGTACGTTGGTATGGACTTCGCCAATCCTCTGGACCTGGCGGCCATCGCCCGGGCCATGGGAATCGCTGGTGAGACAGTGACAGATCCCGCGGAACTGGGACCCGCCTTGGAAAGGGCCTACGCCAGCGGTAGGCCGGCATTGCTCGACGTCAGCATCGATGGCGCGCTTTAGATAGCAACCTTCTCCTACACCTGAAGCGCCTCTCGTTCTCTGGCCGCATTATCTGGCCGATATCCGGACCCACCAAAGCCCTCGGAGCCGCCGGCGTTCCTCCGTGCGTCAGCCACTTAAGCCCATCCGCTCCATAGCCGATACGAATCTTATGCATACGCGTCGGCGTATGGTCTAAGGTCTTCTTGGCGAATCGTCCCACTATGGATTAGTTTCGATAACTTGTTATGTTAAGCCGATTTATCTAATAAATCGGANCTGAACCACATGAATCGACGAAGCATAGGCACAATGACAACAAGTAAGCGACGACTAAAGTTGACAAGATAACTAGAACGTAATATAAAAAGAGGTCATGATTAGTCTTTTGTGCGTGTTTGGACTCAGGAGGTTTTATGGTAAACGAAGTTAGCCAATCGGTACGTAATACATTGCTAACACGGTTGGGAGCCGCCCGGGCGATGCAGAGGGTGGCGTCCCCCTCCATCGTAATAGGTCTGGGATCGACAGCCTGTCAAATCACCCAGCACTTGGACGATCTAACGTCTGGCTGGAGCGCCTCGGACCGAAAATCCTTGGGGTTCCTATACCTGGACACCCGAGAAGCCACCAGAGAAGAAATCAACAGGGGATCGAGCTTCATCGGCCTGACCCTTCCTCATTTCTCCAATCTGCGGGACATGCGGCCCTGGATAACCGAGTGCGTTCCTGAACTTAAACACCTCAGCCTGTCCAGGGAAGGGGCGCTGGGGATGCTGGCCAACGCCGGAGTGGCGGGCCGTTACAACTACGCAAGCATCAGAGGCCACATCGATTCGCTCATCGGAGAAGTCTGTCCCTACTATGAGGGAAAGACCTATCTGAGAATCCACTTGGTTTGCTTCCTAGGTGGTGGCACTATCGGCGCCCTTCCCGTCCTGCTGGCGGCTTTGGCTGAGGCGCGTGGCACTGCGTATAACTTCAGCTTGGTACTCCACCTGCTGATGCCTCAACGGGGCATGTCCAGAGACCCGGATAACAGCTACCCCCTTCAGCTAAGAAACGCCTACTCGATCATCCAGTTCCTGCGTGCGATAACCGGGGTTGAGGTAGGGCAAGGAAAACATACCGGCACCGACACCTACAAGATTACGGTCTACCCGGAAAAAACGGTGCTGGCTATAGGCCCCCACTTCGACCTGGCTATTGTTCATCGTGCGCCCAAAGATTCGGTTCCGGCCCAGAAAGCCCATGTCGGCAGGATTCTGGAGAACCTGGTATCCGATGCCACCGGCACCGGTTCTGACTTGTGGGCTAGGTATCACGAGACCATGAGGGAAGCTAACAGCAAGATGGACGCCAGGTTCGGCTCCATCTGTTCCAAAGAAGTCAGCCTTCTGGACGGATTTTTCAATCTAACTGCCCGCAAGTACCTGCAAACTCATTGGACTGCGGGAAATAGGTAGTAGACGTTATGTTTCGTAAATTTTTAACGCGCCGGAGCATTTCATACAGAGACGCGTCTCAGCGCCTTCGGCCTTCCTTGGACGCACTGGCATTCCTCAACGCTGATGGCGCAGGTTTCACCCAACAAGATGCCATCGACCAGTTGCACAGCGCGGTCCATAGCTCGCTGGAAGACGTTCAGAAAGCGTTTCAATTGGTGTTTGAACAGTTGAATCCGGAAGCAAACGTAAGTGACCGGATTATTCTGGATGCCAACAGACAGATAAGAACCGAGCAATCCAGGGCCCGAAACCTGGTCGCCCTCCGTCAAGAAGAGCTGAACCGTCAGGTCAGGATCAAGCTGGAAAACCTCTTCATTCAGGGCCTGGTCCAGTCGCCCCATCAAGAGCCCGCCGTTAGAGCATGGGAGAACCTGTCTTCCCGTGTCATTCACCGCAACGAACCGAGTGTCTCCGAATACTCTTACGAAGATTTAGGCAACCCTGAAAAGAGGGGCAAACGAATCATAACCTGGGACATTGAAACGAATGAGTGGCTGGAAACCCTCTGCCAGAACAACATCCACGAAATAATGACTCGAATGGAAGAGATGATTAAGGACTATAAGGACACCTGGGTTGAGGTCACCGGGGAACTGCGAAAGCGCGCCAGTTTGGGTGGCCTTCTCTTCCAAGAAGTCAACGACCCCGACGTATGGAATTTTGAGAGCGAAGACCCAACAGTAACCAATCTGCTGGAAGGGGACAAAGCCCTAGATATCGCCAATCGGATCCTGGACCGGTTCCAAATGGTTAATCAGGACATCGTCGAAGTCGCTGACACGGTCCGGGCATCTCTGGATCCGGTCCCGGTGTTCGGCATCAATCGCGTTGCGTTGAACGAGTTGGAAGAACTGCTGGCGCTGGCCATCGCTGAGAAGCTTAGAGACACAATCGCCGTGGAATCCGGTTTCCTCTCCCTGATATCCAACGGGATGAGATTCGGTGAGGAGTTGGGAGAGCTGCTGGACGATATGCGCCGGGGCGCGGCGGCCATGGAGGAGAAGCTCTGGCGGATAGGCGAGGTCGGCGTAGGACACGTCGATTCGGCGGCAGGGGTGGGCATAACGTCGCCCAATGTCCACGACTTCGTTCTTAGGGGCCTGGGTGGCGGCAGGAAGTTCGCTGCGATAGAAGGTCATCCCGGCAACAACCACCGCTTCGACGTCCAGATGTCGATCGTCGGTGCGCCGGCTTCTGACCTCACACTCTTCCGCGAGATGGTCTACGCTTGGTATTCGTGGCACTTCGAAGAAGAGCGGGGCGCGGCGGAAACCGAAAAAGATTGGATGAACATCGTCATGGCCGATTGCTGGAAGCTCTACCCGGACATCGGCAAGGATACAGGCGTCAGAAATGCAATAGTCGAGTTGATCGACGATGACATAAGGATATTGACCCGGGGACGGGAGCAGCTACCCACCAGGCCGGCCAACAGCATGCCCGCCGACTTGGATCTGCTGAAGGGATTGTGGAACGAATTGGGAATCGTCCAGGTCCCCTCCCCCAAGAGTAATGGGTCCAANGGTAAAGAGCAGGCGAATCAAGAACTCGCCGAGGCGCCGGGGGATTAATCCAAGCGGCTACTCCTTCCGTCGGCGAGCGGCGATCTCAATAAGAATTCAAGGCGGCCCCGATCTGGGGCCGCCTTTTGATTTAGGCTTCCGGATGAGTGCTGATGAACCGTCCAGCCTTGACCGGGTCGACGCCGGTGGCTCTGACCTCCACCCCCGCCTGCTCCTCTTGAAGCAAAAAGGTGACGCTGCTGTCTCTCCCACCCCAACCCCGGTTCATGCCTTGAATAGCTATCTGCTCAGCCAGGTTGGCCACGGGCATCGGAACGTTAAACTCCCGGCCTAAATCGGTCGCCAGGCCGATGTCCTTTCTGGATAGCTCCAGAGCGAAGCTGGGCGGGTCGAATTCCCCCAGGAACACGGTGCGGGCGATGCCTTCATGCAAACCGCTCATACGTCCCAAAGAACCCCGGCGGATACATTCCCATAAGGCCTCGGCTTCCACCCCTGCTTTGACCCCCAAAGTCATTCCTTCGGCGATGGCTTGGCGTACACCATGGCCAATCATGTTGTGGACAAGCTTGGCGACGCTGCCGGCGCCAATCTCTCCGGCGTAGAANACTTTGTCTCCAAAGGCGTCCAATATGGGTTTAACNCGATCGAATATCTCCCGCTCTCCGCCCACCATCACCGCAAGATTTCCGCTGGCCGCTCCGGACTTTCCGCCGCTCACCGGCGCGTCCAGCACGTGGCATCCTTTCTGCCGGAAACGGGGTTCGATCTCCCGGATCAAAGTAGGGCGGCTGGTGGATAGATCGATGAAGATTCCACCCGGTTTCATCCCTTCCAGAACGCCTTCCGGCCCAGTAGACACTGACTCAACCTCTCTAGGTCCCGGCAGGGAAGTAAGGGTGACGTCGCACAGACTGGCTACTTCAGCAGGGGAATTGGCCAGCCGTGCCCCGCCTTCCAGCAGCGGCTTGGCGGCCTCTTCCCGCAGGTCGTACACCACCATGGGGTAGCCAGCCTTCTGGATATTAACGGACATCCCACCACCCATGTTACCCAGTCCGATGAATCCNANGGTCTCCATAGCATCTCCTCGCTTGTTATNCGACTTGATCCGGCTTTGTTGCGCCGGTCAATTATAACGGGTCAAAGCCGGTCTTGAAGCCGGGTANCCAATCACGGCCCGTAACGGTAGAATGGCGCCCTGGCAGGTTACCGGTGATATATAGCCACGTTGGAGACTAAAAGAGGGGAAGACGCGTATCACAACTGTACGACCAAATCGGGATCGGATACGACACGACGCCCCGATCCAGTCATCGCCGAACGTTTGGGCCGCCACCTGGCGCAGGATAGATCCGGCAACTACCTGGACATCGCCTGCGGCACCGGGAACTACACGTCGACTCTGGCCCAAGACGGGGGAGGTTGGACCGGCAT
>PANP01000048.1 GCA_002708395.1 Dehalococcoidia bacterium | reverse complement strand
CATCGGCGACCACGTTGCCTTCCACCGGGTGATGCTGGGCCGGAACGCCGACGAATTGCCCGCTCCCTATCTGGATGGTTTGGAATCTCCCGAAGACGGCAAGAACATCATCCGGGGGCTGATTAGCCGGGGATACTCGGACGAAGACGTCACCAAGTTGGCCGGCGGCAACGCCCTACAGTTCTTCCGCAGGGTGATGGCGTAGGGGCACGCAGTCGGGCAGATGTAATGGCTGTGGCTCAGCCGGTTCACCACTAGGGAGCCCTGGGTGGGGAAGTGGTGGTGCAGGATCGAACCTTGAGTATCGACCGTTGGAGGATATTGGAACGCCATGGCAAGTCCAGTGATTGAAAACATTGTGGAAGCCTATCTCGATAACGATGATAACGCCGATATAACCAACCCTATCCACTCCACCGAGGTTGCCAAGTCATACGGTTTTGCCGGTCCCTTGGTGGGGGGAGTTACGGTTTGGGGATGGGCAACGGATACTATCCTGGAAGCCTTGGGAGAAGACTGGCTGGATAATGGCTGGGCGGAATACTCTTTTCGACAGCCGACGTTTCCCGGTGACCGCCTGACCGTCAGGGCGTCGCAGGACGAGGAAACCGGATCGGCGTCTTGGAAAGTCGAGATGATTAACCAGGACGGCGAAGTATGTGTCGTTGGCAGGGTAGGTTCAGGAATGTCGGACTGGTCCAGCGAGTTGGTCCGCCCGGCGTTCATGCGCCCGATAGACGAGGTCCATCCGAAAGGACCATTAACTTTGGAGAACGCCGAGGCTGGAAAAGACTGGGCGGCGATGAGCCTCGAATTATCTCACGAAGCCTTATGGGAGTTCATCACTAACAAGCAACGAACTGACGCTCCCCTGTTCACCGGCGAAAATCCAATCGCCCACCCTTCATGGATCGCGGGATGGGCGGAGAAACTCCTCAGGCATAATTTCGCCATCCCGACATCGATGCATACTAGAAGCCGGGTGCAACATCATCGCCGGTTACCCGTAGGTTCCACGGTCACCGGCGGTGCCCATCTGATTCAAGCCTACGAACGCAAGGCCCACCACTTCGCCAATTTCGATGTCCTGTTACAAGATGAGCAGGGCATTGACATAGCCCAGCTAAGGCATTGGACCATATTCAAGATAGCGACCGTAGAGGAACGGGAGGCTCTAGGCCATCTCGCCTAGCGGGTCAGGACGAGACGTCGGCCCTAAACGTCTATCTTGTAAACCCTAGCTGCAGTGTCGTGGAACATGGCAGCCCTTTCTGACGCNGAATAGTCCTTGGACAGGCGCTTGAAGGCGTTGTACATNATGTTGTANGAGAAGGACACCTTGTCCACCGGGAAGTTGCTTTCGAACATGCACCGNTCCGGACCGAACTGCTCTATGCAGTAGTTCATGTACGGGGCCATGGACTCGGCCAATTCATTGGAGCCGATGGGTTTCTCTCTCGTATGCCAATCGAAACCGTTGGAAGGCATCCCCATGCCGCCCAGCTTGATGACGACGTTGGGGCAGGCGGCGGCGGCGGCGATGCCGCTGCGCCAGATGGGCAGCACTTCATCGTCCCGGTTGGCNTAAACCCCTTCCCTAAGCAGTCCGCCGACGTGGTTGAGGATGATTGTCAGGTCGGGTATCGCCTTGGCTAACTCGGCCAGTTCGGGCAATTGGCGGAAGAACATCCATCCCTCCAGGGACAGGCCCATATTNGCCAGCAGTCTCGCTCCTGCCCGGAAGTTATCGCTACTCATTTGGCCCGGCATACTGTGNGCCGCCGTGCTCGTCACTTCGTCGTCCCAAGTGACCGAGTGGCGGATTCCCTTGAATCGGTTGGGGCTGGCGGCTTGCAATGCCTGTAGTACCGGCTCGGCTTGGTCCCCCAAAAGCAGGTTGGCGTGTCCGATGATGCTTGCTGCCGCCCGGCCTGGCCCGTACAGACCATTGGCACTGGCCGCGGCCAGACCTTGTACGAATTCAACCTCGCCCACGGGACGCATCTCTTCCGGGCCATCNGAGCGGTACATCGAACGGGCTTCCACGAACACGGTGGAACGCACGTTGTGGCCGCTGGTGATGTCGGCGGCTAGTTCGTGCAGCAGGTATCGNTGGTAGGGGATCCGGGCGTCGCGATAATCCCAGAAGTGGTGATGTGGGTCGCAGATGTGAAGGTCCGGCTCCANGGTCGTTTCTTGGGTCAATTCGTGCCAGTCATTGCCGCCGAAAGGCATGAGGGAGCCTCCATAGCAGAATATTGCGCCCCAATAATATCACAGGCACGGCGGGATGTTGNCCCGGACGCTTAGGAAGAGTCTCTCTGCCGGATGGCNCNCATGACCAGTGAAGCCCATGCGGCGATCAAGCTCATTCCGCCTAAAGGCGCTATCGCCCCGAAGACTCCGATTCCCGTGACCGCAAGGATGTAGAGGCTCCCACTGAACACCAAGATGCCGACGGTGAACAGGATGCCGGACAACTTCACAAGTCCCGTTTTCCACTGCCCCGCTAGCAGGCCCACGGCCAGCAACGCCAGCGAATGGTACATCTGGAATCTCACTCCGGTTTCGAAAGTGACCAAGGCTTTAGCGTCTAAAATGTCGCGAAGGGCGTGAACCCCAACAGCTCCCAAGATAACACCCGATAGACCCAAGATTGCTCCGNCNAATATCAAAGCACGGTTCGTCGACATCATTCTTCCTTTNTATCTTTATCCAATCACTGTAANCTACGGACGCCACCGNAGGAAAGACCGGTCCGCATTGACTCTAGGAANNTNCCTCGTTACCATCCNGGCACATAGTANNGGATAAACGTGACTGGGGNNGATTCCTAGCTGGGACGCTTGTCATTCCGAGGAGCGTAGCGACGANGAATCTGGGTGCTGGCAGGACGACTGCAGCCGAGATTCCTCTCCTTCCGCCGAAGGATCGGAATGAGAGTGGGCGCGGCCGGAATGACAGTGGGCATTCTCATCTAGACACAGCATTTGATTCGCCGGAGACTTTTACCGGTAACCAACCGGATTTTAAGGAGATACCGTGAAGTTCAGCAACTTCCTCTTTCCAGAGAGTAAATNCCCGGNCGACGACTTCAGCGTGATCGAAGAGTCGCTGGAAGAAGCGGTCCTGACCGACGAGTTGGGGTTCGACGCCATCTGGCTGGCGGAGCACCACTTCGACGGCGGATGCGTTTACGTCGACCCGGTGACTTTCGCCTCGGCCATCGCCNCCCGGACCAAGAAGGTCAAGATAGGCTTTGCCGTCGCCCAGATGGCCTTGCACCACCCCATCAGGTTCGCCGAGCAGATCGCCCTCATCGACAACATCAGCCGAGGAAGGATGATTGTCGGCGTCGGCAGAGGCACGGCTTACAACTTCTACGAATTCAGGGGTTATGGCATCGACCCNGACGATGCCCANGAGATGCTTCTGGAAGTGGAAGACATCCTGGTCAAATCCTGGACCACGGAGAATTACAAGCACGAAGGCAAATATTGGCAGGTGGAACTGCCGGTGCTGCGGCCCCAGGTATACCAGAAACCCCACCCGCCGATGATAAGGGCCTGTTCCGGCCTGTCATCCACCCTNGAGATGGCGCGAGAGGGAAGACCCTTCTTGATGAACCTCCAGAGTGATGAGACGACCAAGGAGCGGATGGACCTTTACCGTTCCACCATGTCCGAAGCGGGATTCGATGATGAAGCGGTCGCACGCAGTGTGGCCGACTCCTGGGTGTGGCGCAACATCTTCGTCGCCGATACCGACGCCGAAGCCGAAGAGATCGCCGTGCCCCACTTCCGGGCCATGCGCGCCTATCTCTCGGACAACCGGGCCCGGATGAACACGGAACAAGAGCGGGCCGNTCAAGCCGCCGCCGTGACGGGCGCGGCCCGAGACTCCTTAGATCACGGCCTGATCTACGGCTCCCCGGAAACCGTCTGCCAACGCCTGGAAAAGGTGGACNAGATTGGCGTNGGCGGCGTCATCATCCACTTCCGCCTAGGCGCCATGCCCTACGCCGCCACCGAACACAGCCTACGGTTATTCGCNGAGAAGGTCATGCCTAACTTCCGGTAGGGGTACAGAGTATGGCTGTTGAGTCAGTTGCCGACTTGCGGATTGGAGAATAACCAGTGATCCAACGAATGATAGGCGCGGCGTTGCTGCGCACGGGGACTTACGAAGAGGTTGAGTCCGATACGTCTGCCACACTGCAGGCCATGCTGGTGGTTGTGGTGGTGTCTCTGGCTTCGGGGGTTGGGAACGTTGGGGTTGGTGGATTCATGGCTTTGGTGTTTGGGGTCCTGGCGTCGTTGGCTGGGTGGTCGTTCTGGGCTTGGATAACCTACTTCGTGGGGACGAAGATACTATCGACGCCGGAGACGCATGCGAACTGGGGGCAGTTGGCGCGTACATTGGGTTATGCCCAAACCCCAGGGCTGTTCAAGGTCTTCGGGTTTTTACCCGGGATNGGGCCAGTCATCTTCTTCCTAGCGTCTATCTGGCAGTTGGTCGCAGCGGTGGTCGCTATCCGGCAAGCCTTGGACTACACATCTACGTGGCGGGCCATCGCGGTTGCGGTCATTGGCTTCATCGGCTTCGCAGTAGTAACCGGGATAGTGATGGTGATATTCGTCTCTCCGGATATACCCGGTGGATAACCGGAGAGCAATCCCGTCCCCCCTACTTGAAGTTGGCCTTTCTCCGCTCTGCGAAGGCTGTTACTCCTTCCCTGCTTATATCGGAGTCTCGAATCGGAGCTGCGAGGGCACGAGAGTATAACTCGGACTGGTGCGTTGCCATGTCCCGGCCCGTAAATGCCGCCTTTTTCGTGGCCTTCAGCACCTCTATCGGATACTCCGCCATNCGTTGGGCCAAGGCCTCGACGGTGGACATCAACTCGGACGGCGGGACGACTTTGGTGACTAGGCCGAAGCGCAGGGCCTCTTCGGCGTGGAAGACATCTCCGCTAAGCAGCATGTGCAGCGCCGGTCCGAAGCCAATCAGGCGGATGAGTGGGTCCGGCGGGTTGGGGATTCCNCGGCGTATCTCGAAGCAACCGAACTGGGCGTTCTCCGAGGCGATGCGAATGTCGCAAGCCAGGGCCCTCTCCAGTCCCCCGGCCACTGCGTAGCCGTTGACCGCTGCGATGGTAATCTTTTCGGTTTTCATATATGGAGGCACCACGTTGCTGACGGGGCCACCCTCGGCGATGCGGGCCGCAGCCGCCTTGAGGTCCATCCCGGTACAGAAAGCCCGTTCACCGGTCCCGGTCAGAATCAGAACCTTCAGGTCCGGGTCCTGGTCGAAGTTCTGCTCGCACTCATAGATGTAGTCGGTGGTGGGCGGGTCGCAAGCGTTCATGACGTGGGGCCGGTTGATGGTGATTGATGCTATGGGTGCCCGCTTCTCGTAATTTACTGTGTCCATTGTCGTCCTTTCTTTCTCTAGGTATCGCCTGTTACCCGTTTACTCTANGACCAAGAGGTCCNACCCCAAAAGTACCTCACCCTGATGATGCTGGCGCACATCCGCCAACGNCCCTGTCTCATTGACCGACGGGCTCAAGTGGGTCAATACCAGGCGCTTCACTCCGGCTTCCGCCGCGATTTGGCCCGCCTGGGTGGTGGTCGGCAGGANCGATTCGGTGAAAATCTGGACGGTGGGGTTGGTCAGGGCGCTTTCGGACCACTGCAACACTGCACCTGCAGGTCGGGGTCACGGGCCAACCCGATGACTCCGGGGCAGGGGACCGTATCACCGCTGATAGTGATGACCTCGCCTTGTGATTCGATGCGATAGCCCAAGCAGCGCCAATCGAAATCGGGAGCGTCGGGAAAGTCCCAGTGCCGGACGTAATCTGCAATCACTCGCCAGCCATCTCCTTCCGCCGCAACGCCTGATCCAATCTCATGGACTGCCACGTCGCTGATTGCCTCCCTGCGTTGATGCCCACCCTGGGTTCGGCGGAGGACTTCGAGATTTTCTTCGATACGGAAGCGGATGTCAGGCGCATATACTACGTTGAGGAGGGCATCAACGATCCGCTGTGTGCCACCCGGCCCGTAGATGTGCAGTGTGTCCACCCGCCCTAATGTCGCCGTAGAGAGGATGACCGGGTACAGTTCGTTGATGTGGTCATAATGGTGATGAGTAATAAAGATGGGGCCGAGACGGCCCAAGTCTACCCCCGATACTAACAACTGGTGGAGAGCACCTCCTCCAGCGTCAAACAACAACAGATCCGAACCAATCTCTATCAGCACTGAAGACTGGAATCGGTTCGGGTTCATGGGTGGCCCGGTGCCTAACAAGGTAACTTTCAATTTGACTCCATCTATACATTTTCGCCGGGGTCGATTCCCAGCCGTTTTTTGTAATCCCGGTCGTACTCGGCCAGAAACCCCATTCGCAGCAGGGCTTCCGGGTCGGGCGGGGGCGTGACGCCCTGGTTGTCGGGGATCTGTCCGATGACCTGGGCTTCTTCCAACTCTTGGTACTGTTCGTCGCTGTATCCCAAGATATCGCACATTACGTAATGGTTGTGCTGTCCCAAAGTGGGGGCCAGGCGATCGGGAGGCCGCTGAACACCCATTAGGTTGAACAAGGGCGAGGCGTGACGGCGTGGCCCTATCGGCGCAGGGTGATTGGATACCCGGAAGAAATCCCGGTCCCCCAGATGCGGGTTGGTGGTAATCTCCCGGGTATTGTTCACTGCGCCACAGGCCACTCCGGCGGTCTGAAGCTGGCGCATCACCTCGTGCTTGTCCCTGGAGGCGGTCCACTTTCTGATATCTTCGTCGAGCTTTTTGCGGTGGTGCAGGCGGCCTTCAGTAGTCTCCAAGTCCACACCGTCAGCCCATTTCTCCCCAAGCGCCCTGCGGAAATTCATCCATTCGGCGTCGGACGTTATGGTGATGGCGACCCAGGCATCGTCGCCAGAGCAAGGGTAGAGACCGTAGGGGGCGAAGTTGGGGTGGCTGTTGCCCCGGCGGGTCGGTATTCTTTCGTTCATCGAGTAGTCCATGAACGCCTCGCCCAACTGCACCACGCCCGATTGGTACTGGGAAAGGTCGATCCATTGACCCTCGCCGGTGCGCTCACGGTGGGCGATGGCCAGCAGGATGGCGTAGGTCGCCGTCAGCGCGCCGAGTATATCGTTGTAAAGGATGCCCCCTTGCACCGGTTCTCCGCCCTCGTAACCAGTGAGGTAGGTCAGGCCGGTTACTGCCTGGATGCTGGAGCCGTAGCCGATGTAATTCTGCCAGGGACCGGTGCTGCCATATGCGGTGGAGTCCAGCACGATGATGTCTTTCTTGATTTTCTTCAGCTCAGGGTAGTCCAAGCCGAAGTTGCGCATCACCCTGGGCGGGAAGTTCTGGGCTACGATGTCGCTGACACTGACCAGCTCCTTGAACAGGTCCTTGCCCCGCTGGGTGTTCAGGTTAAGGCTGAGACCCAACTTGTTGCGGTTAACTTCGTGATAGGCCCCACCGTGATTCCATGCATCCCCCTCTACCTGGCTGTCAGGCTGGGGACCGCCGCGGGACGAGTCGGGTCGTATTGTGGACTCAACCTTGATGACCTCGGCTCCGTACGCCGCCAAGGGGTTGATGGCGTACGGCAACGCCCAGACTTGGCCTGGCTCGATGATGCGGATGCCGCTTAGGGGGAGGTTTTGCATCATGCCCCCATCCCTTCGGCTGTGCTCAGGGCAGGCACTAACCTTCCCCCACAAGGCGGGAAGGGACTTGGGTTGGTGGGGACATGTTTGCGACGTCTTGTATTGAATATCCTAGGCTGTTGAATACCTCTTCGTTGTGTTCACCCAGTAGTGGCGCGGCTCTGACTTGTTGTCCGTTGCGGCCGGGACTTTCCGACATCTGGAAGGGCGCGCCTGGATATCTCAGGGTGCCGACTACGAGGTGGGGGAACTCTACGAAGAATCCACGTTCTTTCAGCTGGGGCGACTCGGCGATGTCCGCCATGGTCTGCACCGGAGCGAAGGGGAATCGCCACTCTTGGGCGTGGTGGAACCACTCTTGGGCGGTTTGCTCCTGCCACTTGGACTTGAGGAGAGTATCTACCTCGTCGGAGTGGAGTTGCCGGCCCGCCGGAGTGTCGAACTTGGGGTCGTGCAACTCCGGGACTCCGGCCATCTCGGCGTATGTCTCCCAGTCGCCCATCACTCCGGGAGTGGGCAGGATGTAGCCATCTTTTGTCTGGGCCGGGTAGCGAAGGCTGCTGCCTTCCTTGGGTTGCCGCCGGGCGACCATCCCGCCGTAGGTATATTCCAGAACCGAACTGAACAGGGTGCTGGTGACACATTCCAGGATGGATACATCCACCTGTTGGCCAACCCCGTTCCGCCATCGTTGCAGCAGGGCCGCCACGGTCCCTGAAGCAGCGGCCATGCCACCCAGATATTGAGCTTGGTTATATCCGTGCTTGACCGGCTCCCGGTGGTACTCGCCTGTGACGTAGGCCATCCCGCCCAAGGCGTAGAGTGCCAACTCGCTGGCCCGGTAGTCACGGTAACGACCGTTCTGTCCAAAGCTGGAGATGGAGGTCATCACCAAGCCCGGATTAATCTTGCGCAGTGTCTCGTAGTCCAAGCCTAACGACGGCATCACCCGAGGCGAAAAACTCTCCACCAGAATGTCGGCTTCGCGCACCAGATCCAGCAGCGCGGCACGGCCCTTGGCGTCTTTGAGGTTCAGGGTGATGCCGCGCTTGTTGGTGTTCAGGTAAAGAAAAAGACCGCTCTTTTCCGGGTGAGGAATGTCTTCCGGGAAGGGACCCAAGCGGCGGGCTGAGTCACCCCCGTCGGGCCGCTCCACCTTGATGACATCGGCCCCGAAGTCCGCCAACAACTTGGCGCAATAGGGACCGGCGATGTGGTGGGTCAGGTCGATGACCTTGACGTCTTGGAGGGCTGCTCCGCTCATGGGCGTTACTATAAGGGTCAGCCGTGAACCCGGTCAATCGAAAGGCAATACCGGCCGCTAGCGGATATCCCCCACCCAGGCCCGGTTGGGCAGGCCGCGCTGCTCCCAATATCCCAGTGGGGAGCCGGAGGCCAGTTCTATCCTCACCACCCACTTGGCCCATTTGTAGCCGTATTTTTTCGGAGCGACGAGACGCAGCGGGAAGCCGTGGACCGGTGCTTCTTGGCCGTTGATTTCATAGGCTAGCAAGGCGTCGGNTTCGATCAGGTCCGCTAAAGGATGGGTGGTGAAGTAGCCGTCGGCGCGATGGAAGATGGCGGTGTCGGCGTCGGGTCTTGGTTCTGCCGGTTCCAACAATGCCGCCAGGGACACTCCCCGCATCATCATGTTGTTCCGCAGGCCACCCACGCAGTCCATGGTGATCTGGCGGTCCACCACTGGATAGGTCTTCAATGCGCCGAATGAGATGCTGAGCGACCGGGCGACGCGGTCTTCCACCGTCAGATTAAACTGCTCCGAGTCCAGATGGGGGTCGCCCCAGAAGGAAAGGGTGAAAATCTTACCTGGCGGCGTTAGCTCTACCTGCCGAAATATCCCTATTGCCCGTTTCAGAACCAGCAGGACCCGGATGCCTTCAGTCGTTACCCGTTTTCGAACCGGATAGGGCAGGGCGATCCAGATAACCCAGATGGCTTTGAGCAGTATCCGGTTGGTGAGCAGGCGGGTTAGGAATGCCACATCATCATCCACCGTTCGTTAGGGTGCGGTTACATATTAGGAACACTCGCCCGGATCACGGTCTGAATCGGCGTGATTGACACCATCACTTCCATGGTGAGATGCGCCACGTTAAAGCGCGATGCGCATCGACAGAGCAGACCAGTGGCGGTAAGATAACGTCAAAATCAGCCCGGCATCGGAGAGATTGTGTTTCAAAAGATTCAGCACATCGGATACTACACTACCGACTTGGATGGAGCGGTAGGCTGGTTCGAGAAATCCTTCGGCGCGGTCAACGCCGGGGGCGGACCCATGCAGCAGAGCTATGCGGTGCCCAGCGGAGGGCGGAACGCTTACGTGCGGTTCGGACATGTTGAGGCCGAGATTATCGAGCCCAGTGACAAGACGGAACTGACCGCGGGTCGGTTGGCCATGCACCACGTAGGGTACGTGGTAGCGGACATCGAACAGTCCACGGCGGCCCTGATTGCCAAAGGATTCAAGTTCGCCGGGGACAGCGCTCGCACCAATGTCATGGGGCAGCAACTACGGTACTTCGACTCCTCTTCTGTCAACGGAGCTTTGGTCCATATCACCCAGTTGCCTGCGTCCTCCGGCTCGGAAGCCGCTGGGTCCGGCATTGATATTGATCGCATCGTCCATGCTGGCTACCGGGTGAAGGACCTGGATAAAGCCATCGCCTGGTACGTGGATAATTATGATGGAGAGCTCATCGGCGGCGGTCCATCCCGGACTGGAGGCCGGAACGCTTTCGTGAACTTCGGCAACGTGCAGGTGGAGCTTATCCAGCCGCCGGACACCAGCAGCTTGTCTGATGATGTTCATGACATGGACCACGTTGGCTACGTGGTCGGCGACATCCCAACGTGCATGGGTGGTTGCCAGGAGCGGGGATTGCAGTTCGTTGCCGACACCCCCAACACCAACTCGGTCCAACAGCAGGTGCTGTACTTCGACACCGAAACAACGCAGGGTTCCCGGATGCACTTGACGGTTGTGCCCAGCTAGCCAGCGTCACCATTCAGTCGTTCAANTAAAAAACCCGGAGCGCCTAAGACGCTCCGGGTTTTTTGTTTTTACGGGTCTGGTACGAGAGAAAGCCGAGTTAGTCGCCGGCCTGGGCGACGGCTGCCTTGCCGAGGCCCAATTCCGCCAATCTCTTTTGAATAAAGGCGCGCTGCTCGGCGGTGGCAGGCTGTCCGGGCAGGCGCGGAGCTCCGCAGTCGATTCCCAGCCTTTCGCTCAAGACCGCTTTGGTGCCGGCGTGCAAGCCGATGCCACGGACCAGATCAGTGACCTGGCTGGCCTTCTCTTGGGCCACTTCGGCCCGGTGGACATCCCCGGCGTTGTAGGCGTTCCATATCTCAACCCACAGCTCCGGTGCCACGTTGGGCGGACCGTCCACGCATCCCGACGCTCCGATGGTCAGTGCTGGCAGCATCAGCAAGGCGTTTCCGACCAAGCACTTCAGTCCCATGTTTGAGAAGTTACGGACGTTGGCGAAGGTTACGGCGGAGTGCTTCAATCCCGTCAACTGGGGTACGCTGTCCTGGATCTTCTGCATCATTTCCGGCGTGATTTCCACTCCCGTAGCCTGGGGAAGGTTGTACACGAACAGGGGCAGGTTGGCGGCGGCGCCCACGGCCTTGTAGTGCTCGACTATCGCTTCGTCGCTCTGCCGGTAGAAGAAGGGAGGCACGCAACAGATGGCCTCCACTCCGGACTTGGCGGCGTGTTCGGCCAATTTGACCGCTCTTTTCGTAGTCGACGCGCCGACGTGCATGATGTTCTCTATCCGGCCCCGCGACTGGTCGGACACAATCTCGGCGATGCGCATGTTCTCTTCATCTTCCAAGAGCACGCTCTCACCGGTGCCGCCGGCCACCCAGAACCCATGTACTCCGGCCTGAATGTTGAACTCCAAGACCTCCCTAAGAGCCGCTTCGTTGAGTTCGCCATCAGCGGTCATGGGAGTGATTAATGCGGGATAAACGCCATTGAATCCAGCCATCATTTTCCTCCTGAAGAATGTGCGTAGAGTGTATCACGCCGCTGACACCTGCGTGGAACAGCTAGACTTCGCCCAGGGAATCGCGTCTCACACGTCATCCCGGCCTGGCTGATAGTACCCCTACATCGTTAACCGCCGGTCATGCTGCTAGAATGAACCCCAAGAGCTTAAACATCTCGGTAGGGAGTGATGATAATGCCTGATCCCAAAGTTTATTTCCGCCCTGGTTGATTCACCTGCGGACGCACGAAAGAGTTTCTTTCGTCCCAAGGCATCAATTATATCGACGGTGATGTCGAACACGACCCGGAATCCATGGAAGAGCTACTCCAGCGAGGCATAAAAGCCGTCCCCGTGACTATCTGGGGAGACGAGGTGATAATCGGCTTTAACCCCAAGGAATTGGCGCGGGTATTCAAACTGAATAGCGATATCGCCCAGGTCTCCCCACCCGCCATGATAGAGAAGTACGAAACGGTATTGGTGGCAGCCCAGCGAGTGGCCCGCCAGCTTCCCGATGAATATCTGGGATGGGAGTGTCCGGAGCGCAAGCGCACCTTGGGCCAATTCACTTTCCACATCTTCGACCGGCCCAATCGGGCCCTTAACGCTTATGAAACGGGTCACTACAATCTCGACGACCGGGGCCGACACGCTGAAGACGTGCTCGATAACGTTGGATTCGAAGAGATTGCGGTGTACGGCGAAGGAGTGCTCGGCAAAGTGAAACAGGGCTTGACGGGTCCGTCCCAGATGGACTTGGATAAGGTTCTCGAGACCTACATGGGCCGTAAGACGACCGCCGAATTGATGGACCTGGCCTTGGGTCATTCCGTGCATCATCTGAAACAACTCTACGAATACATGTCTCTGGCGGGGATGACACCTGTGGACCCGCTAAAAGACGAAGACTTTCAAGGGGTTGCTGTTCCCACCGAGTTGTTCTGAGCAACTTCGATCTGGTCCGGGTCAGTCGAACCGATAGACAGCGAGGACTATGACCTCGAACGCAGACGGCCAGCCCGCATCCGATGGGGCCTCGGAAATGGCCTGGGAGGCTCTGTGTATCACACCCTTGATGCGGGCTGGCCGGGCCTGGCGCTACCGTGGACACTGCGGACGCCGCGGGTTGGACCGCGCTTTTGGGCGCCGCNGCCGAAGGGCACGAAAGCATAGTTCAGCTCCTCTTGGATCACGGTGCGGATGCAGATGCCCGATCTTACGACAATGCCAGCGCGATGCATGCGGCCACCGCATACGGGCATGCCGGNNCAGTGCGCCAGCTTCTGGCGGCCGGGGCTGATGGCCTATCCGGGATGTTTGGGATAGGTCCCTTCGGCGGCGGCTGGTGGGATCCTATAAAGTTGGCCGCCAACAACGGTGATGGGGAAATCTTGCAGTTGTTGGCCGACTCCGGGGCCCGTCTGGTGGACCACGATGCTGCCCTGTACCTCTACCGGGCGTATGCCGTGATGGGCCGGTAGGTCAAACTACACCGGAAAGGCCGGGCCAAGACCTACCAATCCCACGATGACGCGTTCTATCACCCCGAAATCTTCACTGTCGGTGCGACCTTCCAGCTTCCGGATGGAACACCTCAATGCGTAGAAAGATTGGTCCATACATACAGTGGCGGCGGTAGTATCCCTGTCACTGGTGACCGGGACACTACCGCTCCCGTCGCATTCTTTGGCANCAGACCGGCCGATGGTGGCGTCGCCGCATTCGAGGCCAAAGGCAAGGGCAAACCGGATGAAGACCCGTATGGTTATGGGGCTGACCGCGCCGAGCACTTAAGCTTTGGAGGCTGGAGAGTGCACGGTTACACATTGGTGCTGGAGGAGCTACTCCACTAATGCATGCCCGGTTCTCAAGAAACTACCGAACTTCTGTCCCGCCTCCTCCAAGTTGCGGCGGGTGTGGGCAAGTTGGAAATCGNCCGGGAGTTGATCCGGCGAGGTGCGATACCGCCAAAGGGTTTTCAAGACCTCATCGAAACGGTTCATGACCCCTATTGGAAGATTCCCGACGGCACTAGTATCAAACGCCTTCTATTAGCAAGAATCGTCGCTCCGGGATTTTTCGAAGAACCTATCGAACGGTTGAAGCTATCTCCCAGGATTTTGAACTCTTTGAACAGGGCACACGTCACCAACTTGGGTCAAGTCTTTGACCTGTCTGACGACGAACTACTCCATATCCGGAACTTTGGCGAAAAGTCGTTGCTGGAGTTGAAAGATCAACTGGAGCCGTTGATGTATGAACACGATGAGATGCCGCCTGCCGACTACTGATGGTTCCACCATGTCCAGAGTTATCGCCCCCGGATTTCCCTAACTAGAGGCCTTTCCAAACAGGTGGGCGCTTTTCGGCGAAGGCCAGGGGTCCCTCTTTGGCGTCGTCGGAACTCAAGACGCGCTGGGCTACCCAAGCGTTTAGCTGCAGCGATTCCTCCAGTCCAAAGCGATGCCGGAACTGGGCGACCGACTTTGTCCCTTGTACCGCCAAGGGTGCGTTGGCGCCGATGGCTTCGGCAATCTCCACTGCCCTGGGCATCAATTTCTCCGGTTCTAGGACCTCATGGACGAACCCAAGCCGGTGTGCTTCTTCGACACTCAGAGTATCGCCCGTTAGCATGAGGTACATCGCTTCTCCGAAGGGCATCAACAGGGCCAGGTTATTCATGGCGTAGTTAGCCAGTATGCCGCGCTTGACCTCGAAGAGACCGAAGTAAGCGTCGGTGGAAGCGATGCGGATGTCGCAGTCGGCGGCACGTTCCATGCCCGCTGCGATGGCCAATCCGTTGATGGCTGCGATGAAGGGTTTGGGGTTCCTGGAGAAGGGCTGCCCGAGGCGCATGCTCTCCATCCGTACTTCCGGCGGAATCTCAGCCTGACTGGCTTGATTCTCCGAGCCATCGGCGGCGGTGTTTCTTTCGGACATCTCCCGCAGGTCGGCCCCTGCTGAGAAGGCTTTCCCGGCTCCCGTCACGATACCCACCCTCATCTCCGGGTCGTTGGTGAATTCGGCGAGGACGGACTCCAATTCTTGCCTCATCACAGTACCTTGAGCGTTGAGGCGGTCCGGCCGGTTCATGGTGAAGGTGGCGTAGTGACCCGCTGGGTGTCTTTCATAAAGCAAGTATGGCATGGCCGGCCTCCGTTTATACAAGCGCTGTACTTGGGCCTAACCTCGGATTACCCCTTCAGGTGTTGGGCGAAGAACTCCAGGGTNCGGCTCCATGCGAGCTCGTCAGCTGCTTCCTGGTAGTTGGTGAAGGTGAAGTCGGCGAAGCGATGGTCGGCGTACGGGTAGACGTGAAATTCATGAGGCTTGCCGAGCCGGGTCAATTCCTCATCGAACCTGGCCATGTCTTCCAGGGTTGGGTTGCGGTCAATCTCGCCGAAGTGGTAAAGCATGGGGCAATTTATCCCGTTGCTCAATTCTAAGGGACTTTGCGTGCCCTCGCCCCAACAGTCCATCATGAACCCGCCGTAGTAGGGCACCACGGCCTTGAAATGGGGNTTGGTTGCCGCGGCCAGCCAGACCACTCGCCCTCCCATGCAAAAACCGGTGATTCCGATGCGCTCGCCGTTGACCGACGGGTGTTGTTGCATGAATGCGACGGTGGCGTTTATGTCGGCGACTATCTCCGGGTCGTCCAGCAACTGACGCCGGGTCTTCCCCTTGGATTTCTCGATAGCTTCGGTGGTGCGGTGATACAGGGATGGAGCCACGGCGGCGTAACCTTGGTCAGCCAACCTATCTGCTATGGTCTGGATGAACTTGTCCACCCCGTCGGCGGCCTGAATCACCACAACTGCCGGGAAAGGGCCGCTCCCCTCCGGTACTGTCATGTAAACCGGCATATCGGAGTTGTCTACTTGAATTGTCTCCCAAGAAAATGCCATGTTCAGGCTCCTTTGCATTTCAGCGTTTCTAACAGTACTGGGGAACTACCAGGTTTGACGCGGTTTTAATCTTCATCACAGTCTAGTNAATATCTCCGGCGTTTACGTTATCAGAATGCGGGCGTCGTATGAACCCCGGAATCTCGAAATAGCGTATGGATCTGGCGTTTCGCGGAACAGAGGTCAACCAACATAACTTCATAATACCTGACTAATTTTGAAGGTTTTCATGTAGCGCTTCGCGGGATGTTCCGATTGTCCGTCCCTATCGGCGTTGATAAGGTTCGGGTTGAGGCGGTCCGGTCCGAAACCGGCCGCTGGAGGGGAGATGCATGGTAGGGTTTTTACCCACGATCAACGACGCAACTCATGACGACCCGAGTGTTAACGGCAATCTGTTGACGGTGACGCAGGTAGCCCAACTGCTGAATGCCCACCAGCACTCGGTTCGCCGTTGGGCGGACTCGGGGCTTCTTGACTGCTACCGCATCGGATTTAGAGGCGACCGCAGGTTCAAGTCGGACGATGTAGAAGCGTTCTTGCTCGCCCGGATAGACGGTTCCAATACCTGTTAGCTGAGATATAGGCTTGTCATGCGGGGCTCCATGGGAACCCTGAAGGGCCATTTTGTGGTCCATCGCTTCCGTGCTTTTTTCGGATGTCTTCTGACTGATTTATACTAGGCCCTATGGGAATTCTTCAAGGCTACTTGGCGGTTGCCGCCGGGTTTGGAATCACCCAAGAAACTCTCTATCTCCACGAGTTCTTTCACTGGGGGTTCATAGTCCCGTTCGGTGGATCTGTCGACGATGGGGAATGGTATCTCTCCGGCTGGTTCGACGTCACACTATCCCCGATCCTCGGGGTAGTATCGCGCTCTATGATGGTGGCATAGCTGCAGGGATTTTCCTGGTTTAGTGTTTGAGCATCTGCCGTGTTATCTTCCAGCGCACCCAAGATTCTTTCAGGTGGTGGCTTGGACTTGCCCTCGCTTTCGGGGCGCCCATGGAGTTTTTCGCCGGGATTGCCGAGGGCGCGCTCAATAACTTCTACCACTCCGTTCCATCTTTCCCTCTGGCTTTCCTGCTTGGATCGTTGGGCGTGTTCTTATATTGGCGCGGAATCCGCTTCGTGACAAAGACGTTCAGCTACTGCCACCCCAATAGCCGCCATGGTTATGATAGGCATGGAGAATCATGTCAGATGGAATCAATCCGGTGGTACAATGCGTGCCCGAAGGGCCCACGTCAGGAACGTAGGACCTTGGGATCTAAGTGGAGGAACGATGCGATTCGGTCATTTCTTTTTCCCGATGAAATTCGACGATACTCAGGATGAGCAGGCGATTCAGGACTGCCTGCACGAGGCTCAGCTCATCGAGGAGTTGGGCATGGACGCTATCTGGTTCGCCGAGCACTACTTCACTGGCGAGTGTGTGTACGGGGACCCTCTGGTCTTCGCCAGCGCGGTCGCGGTTAAGACCAGCAGGGTGCTGCTCGGCTTCGGAATAATCGAACTGCCACTGCACAACCCGGTCAGGGTGGCAATCCAGACGGCGCTACTGGATAACCTGTGTCAAGGACGCTTGGTAGTCGGCACCGCCAAGGGCTCCAACTACAACGCCTACGAATACGTGGGGTTTGGGACCACTCCGGGCCTAGGCGTAGAGCAGATGGAAGAGGCTGAGGACCTACTGGTCAAGGCTTGGACCGAGGACAATGTGGACTTCAAGGGCAAGTATTGGCAAGTTTCCTTCCCATCGGTTCGGCCCAGGCCTTACCAGAAGCCTCACCCTCCCCTCGCCAGGGCGTGCACCGGAGATGAGTCCATAATTGAGATGGCGAAGATTGGTCGGCCTGTTTTACTGAGAGGAGGCTCGATCAATCGTACCGGAGAAAACATCAGATTATACCGGGATACCATGGCTTCGGCAGGGTTCGGAGAAGAGGCTGTGGAGAGGGCACTGGACCAGATATGGGTGTGGCGTGAGATGCATGTCGCCGAGACCGACGACCAAGCGCTGGATGAGTTCCTGCCAGCCCACTACAGGGCCTACACCCACATGGAGACGGTGCGTGAACGATGGAATCCCAAAGACCTGCCGATGACTCGTCAGAGGCCACCTAGGGACCGTGCGGGCTATCAAGGATCACCGGACCCGGACGCCCCGCAGAACCTGATCGGAAGTCCCAAGAGAGTGGCCGAGCAGGTTGCTCTGATGCGGGACGCAGGCGTTCGGAATTTGATGCTTACCAACCGGGGCCTTATGTCNCGGGAGAAAACCGATACTTCTCTGAAGCTTCTTACNGGAAAAGTGATGCCCCTGTTCAAAGGCGGCTGAGGACCGGGCAAGGGTAATGATTAGGCCAGACCNCGTGTCTTCTTCGGGCCTGGCCTTTCTGTTTGCCTTCAACCACTGGACATGCCACGTGGGACGGTGCAAAATTTGCCCTGATACCAGGAAACATCAGGAGGGCAACATGACCACCCGTCAGATACCTTCGGAAGAACAAGTCATCGGCTGGATGGACTCCCTCAGTAACTGGGGCCGTTGGGGCGCCGACGACCAAATGGGAACACTGAACCTAATAACCGATGCAAAGCGGGCTCAAGCCGCCGGACTGGTCAAGGAAGGTATCAGCGTTACCTGCTCGCGGCTCATCGTGCCGGAACTCGCTGCCGACGTTACGAGCATCCCGCCGCTGCATTACATGGTTCGTGCTGGGGACTCGGCCCCGGCGGAAGGGTCGGGCGGCACCGCCGACTTCATCGGGTTCTCTTTCCACGGTCTGACCATCACCCACCTGGACGCTCTGTGTCATCAGACATGGAACGGAAAAATGTACAACGGTCGTCCCGCCTCGGAAGTTGGGTCAGACACCAAAGCTACCAGCCTAAACATCGACGCTGCCCAGAACGGTGTCGTTACCAGGGGCATACTGCTGGACATCGCCAAGGTTAAGGGTAAGAAATGGCTGGACGCTGGAGAGCCCGTGTTCGTTGAAGATCTGGAAGCAGCCGAAAANGCTGCGGGNGTTCGGGTAGAGGAGGGCGACGCGCTGATGCTGCGNTTGGGCTGGTACAAGCGCCGGTTGGAGGAAGGTCCGCCGGTCGCGGGGCGTCCGGGCCTGCACGCTGAGACACTGCCTTGGTTAAAGGAGAGAGGCGTTTCGATAGTTAGCGGCGACGCCTCCCAAGATGTTGATCCGAGTGGCTATCCCAAGCTCGGCCTGCCCGTGCATAAGGTGGGCATCGTCGGCATGGGATTGTGGCTGATAGACGCTGCCAACTGCGAAGAACTGGTCCAGGTGTGCGAGCGCTTGCACCGTTGGGAGTTCATGTTCAACGTCGCTCCCCTCCGTTTCAAGAACGCCACCGGGTCGCCGGTAAACCCCTTGGCGCTTTTCTAATTTTTAGGTTCGCCAGGCCATCCGCTAAAATTTCTAATATGATGCACGCACCGGATGTTATTGAGGTCATCAACGCGCTGGGATCGGCTAGTGTGGACGTGTGGGTTCACGGCGGTTGGGGAATCGACGCCCTACTAGGGGAGCAGACACGCGCCCATGATGACTTGGATGTAATCATTCGTGCAGATGACGTTAAGGCATTGATACGGGTAACTCGTGAATTAGGCTTCGCCATGATGACANNCGAGTTACCCAAGTCCTTGTAGTCAGCGATGCTGGGGACCGGCGCATCGACTTCCACCCCGTCNGTTTTAGAAGCGATGGNGCTGCGGTTCAGGAGAGTAATAGCGGCGGCGAATGGGTGTTTTCCGCACCGGGTTTGCTAGGCACTGGATTCATCGACGGTCGAAAGATAAGATGNCTGACGCCGGAAGAACAGGCGATGCGGGCTANTGATCAACCTGGGGAGACGGCGTACGAACCCGATGAGACCGACCGGCGGGACATGCGGCTGCTTCGAGATCGATTCGGGATAACGTTTCCTTATCCGTTCGACGACTACCAAATCTAGCCTGCCATGGGNAGNTTTGCCCAAAAGGNNGCCGCGCATCAACGNGCGNTCTATTTGGCTCATGCAGTCTTGTTCTCAGCCGCCGGCANTAATTGGCAGCCTACACCACACCCGCTTCCGCCAGGTAAGCCAACTCTGCCCGTTGCAGCCCCAATTCCCGGCAGTAAATCTCCTCGTTGTGCTCCCCTATCAGCGGGGCCCGGTTTGTAATTCGCCAGGGTGAGCCGTTGTAGATGCCGGCGGCGCCTGGGTATTTGAAGCTTCGGCCCAACTCTGGATGCTCTACGTCCACCCAAAAACCGCGATCGTTGAGGTGGCCCTCGTCCACCAACTCATCGGGTGTCCGGACCGCGCCCCAGTTGAACCCACGATCCTGTCCCCCATGGGCAATCTCATCTCTGGTCAGACTCCCCACGAATTTAGTGACCAATTCGTTGATGTGGGCGGAGCTTTCGGCGAAAACCTTTGGGTCTTTGTATCGCTCGTCCAAGAGGTCTCCAGCCAGTCCATGGCTATCCATCCACTCAGTTAGTACCGGGAATAGGCGGAAAGTAACCCGAGAGGCGCCGGCGTTGACGTACTTGCCGTCTTTGCAGCGGAATTGGCTCTGGACGGAGGGGGACACAGCGGCGTGGCGGCCGGTTAGGCGTTGGACCACTTCTCTCCGATAGATGTAGGTATTGACGTGCATCTCGGTAGTGAGGGCACAGGCGTCGTGTACCGATGCGTCGATGTACTGGCCCCGCCCGGAACTGGTGCGGCGCAGTAAGGCCGCGACTATCGCCATGTAGGCGTAGTGGCTGCCGGTGTGCCAGGCGTTGCCGCCGCCCGGAGCGATGGGGATGTCTCCGGCAACCTGATCGCTGTCGTAGCCGCAACAGCCCATCTGCCCGCCCGCCGCCATGTGTAGCAGGTCGGAGCTAAGGTAATCTCGCCACGGCCCGTTCTGGCCGAAGGGGGTCAGCGAGCACATGATGAGCCGGGAGTTGGATTCGGCGAGCTTCTCGTATCCCAGGTCCAGCGAGGATAGGTAGCCGGGGGCGAACGTCTCCAGAATGACGTCGGTCGTGGCTGCCAGTTTCCGGAAAAGGTCCCGTCCATCGTCAGATTCCAGGTTGAGGGTGATACCCCGTTTCGACGTGTTGTAGTGCCAGAAGGAAAGGCTGCGCTCCCGGTGGGGAATGTCGTCTAGGAACGGCCCCACCGTGCGTGAGGCTTCACCGCCCGACGGCTCAATCTTGATGACCTCGGCCCCCAGATCGGCCATCAGCTTGCCGCACCACTGTCCCTTCTCGTCGGCTAACTCCAGTACTCTAACCCCGGACAAGGGGCCGGGTTGAGGGTCCGAATCGGAGGATTCTTTTTGCCGTGCAACCGGAACGTTGCTTTGAGGCGTGGCGGCAGGCTTAGCGAGACTGGAGGCAATCATTTCATCCATGTATGAGTAACGGTCCATGGTCTTGGGCCAGAATGTGCCGTCTTCATACCCGGACGAGAAATCTTCATGGCTAAGTCCCAAGATACCTTCAAAGACTTCCTGGTTGTGCTGGCCGATGAGGGGAGACGGTTGCATCATGAGTGCCGGGGTTTCGGACAGCTTGAAGGGAGCGTTCTGAAACTTGCGTAATCCAAGTTCCGGATGCTCCATCTCTTGAAATATTTCCCGGTGGCGAAGCTGAGGGTCGTGCTCCACCCGGTTCTCGGTGCTTTGCACCGGCATCGCAGGAACACCCGCCGCCTGGCACTTCTCCATCAGATCGTATTTCTCAAGAGTCAGCGTCCACGCTTGGATGCCTTGGTCCAGTTCCTCTTGATTCTGGAGCCGGCTGACGAGGGTGTCGAACTTGGGCGTAGTTGCCCATTGGGGAGAGCCCATCACGCCCACCAAGCGCCGCCATTCATCTTCGGAGAAGCAGGTGATGGCGCACCAGTCGTTGTATCCGCCTCCGTTGGTGCGGTAGGCGTTGTGGGGAGCGGTCGTTGGTCCCCGGTAGTTGTTGAGCATGGGTGTTCCGGGCCAATGGGCGCGGTTACCCGGAGGGAACCCCTCTCTTTGGGACGGACGGCCGTTGACCGACGCGTCCAGCATGGCGGATCCGTTCAAGGTGGCGCCCATAATCATCTGGGACAGGTCCACGTGCTGCCCTTGGCCGGTCATATTGCGGCGGTAGAGAGAAGTCATGGTGGAAAAGGCGATGTACATNCCGCCNGTGTCGTCGAGGTAGGACCAACCCCAGCCAGCCGGAGCCTCGCCGGGNAGGCCNGANANGAAAGTCANACCGCAGAAAGCTTGGGCGATGGGTCCCATGGTGAGGTAGTTGCTGTGCCGCCCGGTGTGNCCGAATCCCGACTGGGATACGTAGACNATGTCCGGCTTGAGCTTGCACATCTCTTCGTAACCCAGACCCCAACTCTTCAGTGCTCTGGCACTGAAGTTCTCCACTACTATGTCCGATTTCGAGATGAGTTGCTTGATGAGGCCCAGACCCCTCTCCGAGCGCAGGTTGACGGTGATGCCCTTCTTGTTGGCGTTAGTGTCATTGAAGTTGGACGCAGTGTTCAGGGTGGACTTGATGCCGGGAGGAGGCGCGCCGGTGGTCCGGCCTCGCTCGTTCAGCGGCCATTCCACTTTTATCACTTCGGCTCCCAAAGCGCCCAGCCAACGGGTGGCCCAGGGACCTGCCCTTACCCAGGTGAAATCCACAACCCGAACGCCTTCTAAGGCCTTGGGTGAAGCCGCTATCTGCTCTTGGGTCAGGGCCATNGTTGCCTCCTAAATATCCAGCCACCGGGAACCCCGGAGTGAGCTTGAATATACCCATGGCGCGGCGGAACGTCAATCTTCTTTAATCACTCCTAGCCTGGGCGTTGACGGCGCTTGCGCAAGCCATATAATGACCGAGACAAACGACGGAGGAATGTTATGAAGTTCGGTCTTTTCTATCAGATACAAGTCCCGAAACCCTGGGATGAGGAAAGCGAAGCCAGGCGCATCTGGGAGGCCTTGGACCAGATCGTCTACGCCGAGGAAGTTGGCTATGATAGTGTGTGGTTCTCGGAGCACCATTTCCGTCCCGAGTGGTCCCACAACAGCGCCCCGGACTTAACCCTAGCTGCGATCAGCCAGCGGACCAGCCGCATCCGAATGGGCGTCGGCGTGGTCCTAGCTCCCATCCACCACCCGCTGCATACCGCTTCCCGCATGGCGACCCTGGACATCTTGAGCAGGGGCCGAGTCGATGTTGGCATTGGGCGCACCGGCTATCCATACCAGTTGACTCCTTATGGGTCCGGNCTCAAGGACACCCGGGGCATGTGGGAAGAGTACGCCCAGGTATTGCCCAAGATCTGGACTGAAGAGATCGTTTCCCACGAGGGACAGTACTTCCAGATTCCCCCNAGGCAAGTGCTGCCCAAACCGATTCAAAANCCCCATCCGCCCCTGTGGTCGGCCTGCGGNAGCGAGGAAACCACCCGGTTGACNGGTGAGATGGGACTCGGCGCGCTGGTGGGTAGTGAAGGCGGACCGGAAAAGGTAGCCGAGGTTCTTGAACTNTACAACAAGACTATCGAAGCCTCCCATGCTGACGGCGCCAACATCAATCACCAGACCGCCCTGATGACCGCCGGTTATTGCCACGAAGACAGCAAGGTGGTGGAAGAGCGAGGCACCGAATTGGTGGCCTGGTATCTGGACCAACAGAGGAAACGCGCCCAACTTGTTTGGGGAGGGGTGGACCCAGCTACGGTGCCGCCGGACTACCAAGGCTACTACGAACGCGACCAGNACTTGGCCGCCGGGCCGCACCCAGGNGACNCGACGCCAGCCGACGTNGTTAAGAGGGGCACGAATTTCTGCGTGGGTACTCCNGACGACTGTATCAAGTTCTACGAGAGCTACGAGGCCATGGGCGTGGAGCAGGTATTCCTGCTATGNGCCATCGGACCCGCCGCCAACGAAGAAGTGATGAACACNATCCGTCTCTTCGGCAAGTACGTGATTCCCTACTTCAAGGAAAAAGAGAAAGCCCAAGCCGCCGCCGTGTAACGCTAGCTAGAGAACGGGGTCGAAGATAACGTTAGATTTCGAGAAACAATGGGCGATGTCATTCCCAATCCCGTCATTNCGGCCTACGCCGNAATGACGGGTAGTCCCGCTTCTAGGCAGTGCGTTTCTTGCCACCTTGTCTGCTGGATTCCCGCCTNCGCGGGAATGACGGGGTGGCATTGGCGATATATCTCGTAATTGTGGCGCAGGTCGAAATATAGGGCCAAGCGGTGTGAATCCCGGCCTGCGCCGGGATGACGGGCCGGGTCTACAGTCGTTCAGAATACGAAACCAGGAGTTAAAGCATGTCCCAAGTATCGACCCAGCTCGAGGGGTCAACGGCGATCCTGAGTTTGGNNGGGCGCACCGATCTCAACCTGCTGGGGCTTGAGTTATTCCAGAGCTTGAACGATGCGTTGGATGAGGTTGCCGCNGACGCCAACATTAAGACGATAATACTGCGGGGCGCGGGGGAGCAGGCGTTTTCCGCAGGGGTCGACCTCCGAGAGGCACGGGAACTTACGGCCCCGGCGGCCGAGGAGTTCATACGTACCTTGCACCAGACCATCCGCAAGGTCCTTTCACTGCGGATGCCGGTCATCGCCGCCATCAGCGGTCCCTGCTTGGGCGGCGCACTGGAATTAATACTGGCCTGCGATATCAAGATTGCCTCGGAAGACGCGACATTTGGTTTGCCCGAGGTTCTGGTGGGGATTCCTTCGGTCATCGAGGCTTCTCTATTGCCAAAGACCATAGGCCTGGGCCGGGCGCGGCGGCTCATCATGACGGGAGGTACCGTAACGTCTCGAGAAGCCTTGGACATGGGATTGGTGGACCAAGTCGTACAGAAGGACGAGGTGATTGCCGCTGCCCTGGAGGCCACGGAGAAATTCCGGAACATCAGCCCCAAGGTCATGGCGGCCCAGAAGGACATCTTCGTCAAGTGGCTGGATATGGGCGATGAAAAGTCGGCGGAATACAGTATAAAGATATTTGCTGAGGGTTTCGCCACCGGCCATCCTCAAGAAGCCATGACTGCGTTTCTGGAGAAGCGGGANCCGAAGTTCAACTCCTGAGCCACACATGTAGCTATCGATTTACCCTAACGTCGCAGATATGCCAGTGTATAGGATAGGACTAACAAGATGGATTTGAATCAGACCAAGGTAATCGATCAGGTCGACGAGAAAGCCATCGTTGATTTGGCCAGCGAGCTAATAAAGATTCCAAGCTTCAAGCTGGAAGAGACTCCCGTGGCCACCTTCCTTGACGAGTTCTTCAGGGATCGAGGGTACAAGGTAGACCTACAGGAGGTGGAGCCTGGGCGGTTCCAGACTATCGCCACACTGGAAGGGACCGGCGGCGGGCCTAGCTTGATGCTGAACGGCCACACCGACATCAACTCCCTTACCCGCCGCTGGCGCCGCGACCCCTGGGTTCCTGTCGTGGAGGGTGACCGCCTCTACGGCCATGGCGTACAGAACATGAAAGGCGGCCTGGCCAGCGTCATCATGGCGGCGGAAGCGGTGCGCCGATCCGGTGTCCGATTGAAAGGCGACTTGGTGGTCGCATGCGTGGTGGGAGAGACTCAGGGTGGCGAAGGGACTCACTTCTTGATGGATAGCGGTCTGCGCACCGACATGGCAGTAGTGGCGGAGCCATTCGGAGTGGGGAACCTGGTAACAGTCCATTCCGGCATCGTTCACATGGCGATTCACACTTACGGTGTCACCGGACACATCCGCCAGCCCGAGGGCACCGTGAACGCCGTGGTAAAGATGACCGGTGTGATCGACGCCCTACAACGGGTTGAGTTCGCCTACCTGCCCCGCCAAGACATGCCGGATCTGCCCAAACTGAACGTGGGCAGCGTCATCGGCGGGCTGGGGCAGGATTACATCCTGGTGGAGCCTCCCTACATACCTGACGTGTGCACGATCATCGTGGATGTCCATTTCGTGCCGGGTCAGACCGTGGAGGGAATCGTCGCCGACATCCGCCGGGTCCTAGACCCCTTGCAAGCTGAAGACCCGGGGTTGTCCTACCAGATCGAGATTCCGCCGCCGGANTCATTCAAGGGCCGCCGCCGGTTGGTTATGGATCCGTTGGACGTGCCCACGGACGCGGAGATTGTGCAAGCAGTGACCCGTAGCCACCGTGAGGTTACGGGTGAACCACCCAAGGCGATTGGAGCGGTGTTGCCCTTCTCCTACACGGCCAACGACACCTGCCATCTGTGGAACGCTGGCATACCCTGTTTGCTGTACGGTCCCGCCGTGGTAAGAGGCGGCGATGGCGAGGATGACAGCTGTGTCATAATCAGCGAGATGGTTCAGTGCACTAAAGTGCTGGCCCTCACTGGTTTGGACGTGTGCGGCACATCTGAGCAGTAACTGCGACCGTCACGAATCTTGCAACAAATCATCTCATCAGGAGGCTGGGCATGGGAGNCATCCCGGGTATCGAGTTCAATACGTTCTCCATCATCGGCCGGTGTTCCCGGACCGGGATGTTGGGGGTAGCAATCACCACCAGCGACATCACGGTGGGTTCCCGGTGTCCCTACGTGATGCCGGCGGTGGGAGCGATTTCCACTCAAGCCTCAACTGACCCTGGATTAGGACCTTTCGCTTTAAGGCTGATGGAGCAAGGATACCCGGCCAAGGGCGCTCTTCAACAATTGGAGGCCAATGACCCATTCATAGAACGGCGCCAGCTAGGGATGGTGGATCGCAACGGTAATTCCGCCGCCAGGACCGGGGCCATGAANAATCCTTGGGCGGGGCATATCGCTGGGCGGGACCACGTCGCAATGGGCAACGGGTTGGTGGGGGAAGGAGTGGTCCAAGCCATGTCCTCGGTGTTCTTAGATGCTGCAGATCTGGACTTGGAGGAGCGTTTGACCAGGNCGCTGGAGGCAGGGCAAGAGGCCGGTGGGGAAGCGCAAGACGCCACACCGCACCATTCNGCCGCTTTGCTGGTCTACGCCTCGGACACATTTTCCAGGGTGGATCTACGGGTTGATGAACACCCGACGCCGGTGGTGGAGTTGCGNCGGCTACTGGACATATTCGCGCCGAAGATCGACTACTTTGCCCTTAGAGCCAACGACCCGGAAGCGGCTCAAGCGGCCAAAGACGTAGCGGTCTGAACCGNCGCNTATCCGTCAATGGCGATGCCCGTCAGTAACGAGGAATGCGNGGGCTGAAAACGAAAATCGCTCCAGGTTAATCAAGCCTGGAGCGATTCATTCTGTTTCGGCGATTGGAGCAGGGTCTCGGTTCTAGGTTCCGGAAGTGTATAGCTCCCCGCTGTTGGTCTCCGGGTTGTACCGGTGACGAATCAAGTCGGCCAGTCTCTGGCCTTCCAGCCGGACCACTACCGAACGGGTTTCGTCGACATTGCGAGTGTTGTGAATCTCGCCGGGCAAGAAGAAGGCGATGTCGCCGNCCCCTTGGATCCAACTTTCGAGGGGTTTGATCTGAGGCGAAGTCCTGTCGGTCTCGGGGTAGGACCAGCGCCATTTGGTCTGCTCGATGCCGCCTTCCAAGACGCCGTAGACCACCCAAGTGGTTCCGTGGTCGTGGGGAGGGCTTTCCTGTCCGGGTTTCTGAATGCCGCACATCAGCAGGAATCCGCCATCCGGATGTCCGTATTCTTCGTCCAGATGAAGCTTGTGGCTTCCAAATCCGCCCTCGTCGGGCAGGCCNATCCGCTCAGTCAACCACTCTGAAGATTTCAGAAGTTCTTGCATGTGCTGGGCAACGAACTGGGCTTGGGCACGGGGATCGGTGGTGGTCGAGAACATTTCCCTTACGTCCTCAACGAAAGCTTCCATGGTGTAAGTTGCTACTTGAGCCATTTCCTGCCTCCTNTCTGCACTATTGCTCTCAANGTTGGGACATTATTGCGGTTTCGTGGTCAACCTGTCAAGAAACTGAGCCGGTTCCTGGATGGAATCAGGACGGCTACGAATGCCAGGCTTTGTTGATTTACGGCCAGCTGTATTCGAAGGATGAGAACTCGCCGTATTTCCCGGAATGGTCGTGTTTGATTCCTCCGGTGGACCGGTAAACTTCCGACGCCCCCAGTTGTGATTCCGTAGCGGTGAAACCGGTGGGTTTCAGGAGGGTCAGTTCTTCGGGTTCGCCGGTCACCGGGTTCTTGATGGTGGTGAGAGTTACCTCCAACGCCCCAGGTGCGCTAACCTGGCTGAACAAGCCGTCGATGGTAATTTCAAAGGGAGCGAATATCGGGTCCAACTCGGTCTCGGTGACGCTAGCGAATATGGCGAAAGGCCCACCTATCTGACNGCTCATTATCTTTATCAGAGCTTCTCTTTGCTCGCTGGTGGCCCGGGAGTCAATCACCTTCTGGCCGGTGACGTGGCCTAGGTGTAAGGGGCCNGGTGATTCACCGGACCAGGACACGGTCAACCCGTCCAATGACACCGAGTCGAAGCTTCCTTCCCGAATGTGCCATACGTAGGTGCCATGGCACCAGTAATTGGTTGGCGGAGCGTCGAAGCTGCAAGGGCAGCCCCAGTCGCAACTACAAGCGCCTATGAGGTCGCCTTTCATCCGCCAAGTTTCTGCCTGAATAACCAAATCAGCATTCCCCTATTAACGGNGAGTCCTCATCGCTGTTCGTTGCCGTCTGTTTGCTCGGGATATATCGTCCGGTGCATCCGATTAGCCGCCTGTGCCGACGGGACGGGTTGTCCCCGGTTGCAGGTTGGGAGATAGGGNGTCTTCCCAGTNGGGAATCAACANCCGGGCAGTGGTTGGCATGGTCAGAATCACAGCGGCCCCAGTTAAGCTCATCGCTACTGACAGAATAATCGTTATGTCGTAAGACCCGGACATGACGTAAAAGACACCGCCGATCCAAGCTCCTACCGCCATCCCAGTTCCGGCTCCAGCCTGCTGCCACCCGAAGGAGCGGCCCATGGGTCCCCGACCGAAGTACTGACGGTTGATGATGGGAAACGCCGAGCCTTCACCGCCGTAACCGACGCCGAAAATCACGGCGAACAGGTAGAACTGCCATAGCTCGTGGGTCCAGAAGAGCATGAGGACGGGCAATCCTTGAAGAACAAACATGGTTGCCATGGCCCGTTTCGCGCCCAGATAATCGGCGACAACCGGGGTGAGGAAGCGGGTCAGCACGCTGACGCCCATCAGAGTGCTCAATATTCCCGCAGCCGACACCACGTTGACCCCAGCCGCCACGGCGATGGGAATCACGTAGATGATGACGATGGCGTGGCCCACGCATCCAAAGAAGTGCACCACTACCAACTGCCAGAAGGCGTTGGTTTTCTGCATGCTCATCAGGAATACTTTGGCCCGCTGTCTTGCCTCGTCTGGGTTCGATNTTTTCGGTGCTTTTTCGTTGCTCGGCGTTCCGTAAGGCCGGAGTCCCACGTGGGACGGATCATTCCGGAAAAATAGCATCAAGCCAATCATGGCAATGCTGCCGGACACGCCGATGAGCCAGAACGCCGTCTTCCAAGTCAGTGCTGCGATGAGGGCGCTAAGGAACACCGCCATTATCGCCGGACCCAGACCATGCGCNGCTTGCAACAACCCGACGCCAAAGCCCAAACGGGTGCGGAACCAGGTGTTGGCTGCGGTGAGAATCGGAACACTGAAACAGGCTTGGGCCACGCCTAGGAATATCCCGTAGGAGATCCAGAGGTGCCAGACCTCGCTGGCTGCGCCCGTGATTATCGCGCCGCCAAAGAAGAAAAAGATTCCGGCAATCATGACTTTCCGAGGTCCGAAGCGGTCGGTAGCCATACCGCTGAGTGGAGCGAGCACCGCGCCCACTATGCTGGCGAGGGCGTAGCCCAGGGAGATGGACGCAGGGCTCCAGCCCATGTCCTGCTGAAGGGGAACTATCAGCACTCCGAAGGCTTGACGCACCGAGCCTCCGGCCATGTGCATGAATCCCGCGATGGCGATGATTATCCAGGCGTAATGAATGCCGGGGAAAATTCTGGTTACGCGGCTGCGTTGATTATCTAACATTGGATGTTGAAATGTCTCACAGGGGTTAATATTGGACTTTGGTGGGGTCAGTGTCAACACNCACAGGAGGACATATTGTGCTAAGTTGACGCCACTTACCCCGCCCGCTACCATCCCAACATTCGGAAATATTAATCTTCAGGGAGTGCGGCAATGTCCACGTTACCCATGAACAGCGAAATTGAGAGCCGTGTGAATCAGGGCGAATCCGATATTGCCGTTGTTTTCCGAGGTGACGGAGAACCCCAATCGGCCAGCTTGCTCTTAGGGCGGTTGGCGGAGATGGAAAACAGCGCCGGATTGGGACCGGATTATTACTCTCTGGGCGGTAGCGTGGCGGACCTGGAAAACCATTTTGCCGCAGTCCTGGGAAAAGAATCCGCCATCTTCATGCCCACCGGGACATTGGCCAATCATCTGGCGATCCGGGCGCTGTGCGGCGTCAAGCCCAGGGCCATCGTTCAAGAGCAGAGTCACCTCTATCACGACTCGGGNGACTGCGTGACTCAACTCAGTGGGATAAACCTTGTTCCGCTGGCCAGGGGAAAGACTTGTTTTGACCTGGAAGAATTGGAACAGGCTATCGCCGAATCCACTGCGGGAAGGGTCGTTAATCCCATCGGCNCGGTGATGATTGAAAGCCCGGTTAGGCGTCAGATGGGTCAGGTGGTTCCGTTTCAAAAGATGAAAGCCATGACGGATCTTTGCAGAAATCATGGGATAGGCACCCACCTAGACGGGGCAAGACTGTACATGATGTCGGCGGCGTCTGGGATCGGCCTTCGGGACTACTCCGACTTGTTCGATACAGTCTACGTGTCGCTGTACAAATATTTCGGCGCTCCTTACGGTGGAGTCTTGGCGGGAGATGCCGAACTGATCGACGGCATGTTTCATACCAGGAGGATGTTCGGCGGCGGGTTGGCTTCTTCCTATTTCGCCGCCGCTTTGGCACTACAGGGGACTGNCGGTTTTNAAGAGCGGTTCGGAGCGGCGTTGCAACAAGGGCGGGACTTGGTCCAGCGGCTTAATAGCTTACCGGGCATGGAGACACGGGAATTCGACCATGGCTCCAATATTTTCCCGCTGACCTTCGCGGCTGATGTAAACACGGAGAAGGTGATTGAAAGCCTTAGCCGCAACCAAGTCTTCCTCTATCCGGACGACGGGACCGACCGGATAACCAGACTTACGGTCAACACCACCATCTTGCGCCAGTCTAATGACGCAATCTTCGAGGCATTCGANTCTGCCCTCAAGGCAGGCTGAGCGCCGCAACTTTCGCCCCGATTATTTGACCCCGTACAATGCGTGTGGGTTATCTACGAAGAACTTCTCTAGCGTGCGCTCTGAGAGCTCCGGACGGGATTTCAACTCCTTCACCATGTGGACCTGTGCCGATGGGTCGGAGGCCAGCCGGTCCGTCGTTCCCGGTGCGTGGTGGCCGTAGTCTGTCCCCACGACTATGTGGTCTTCGCCGATGAAGTTCAGCAGATAGGGCAGATCTTCCCCCAGTTCGTACGATACCCAGATGTGGTTTTCCTCGAACAGCTGAGGTCCCCAGAAGCTTGGGTCAGCCCGGTATGTTCCCGCCAGTTGGTGGAACACGAAGGGTATCCACGACGCTCCGGTCTCTATGAATCCCCACCGAATGCCGGGAAACTGCTCCGGTAGCTTGTTGGCTATGATGTTCCGGAATGCGACGATGGGAGGAAGCCGCCCGTGGGTGAAGGTGGCGCTGCGTTGGATGTCCACCAGGTTGTTCAACGCCGGCGAGCCTTGGCCCTGGTGGATGCAGATGGCCAGGTCCAGGTCTTGAGCCTCGCTGTAGATGGGGAAGAAGTAGGGGTCGTCCAGTGTTAGGTCCTTCTCGATCCCGCGGAAGAAGACCCCGCAGGCTCCGTTATCCCGGCCGAACCGGATCTCTCGGATGGTAGCTTCGATATCCCGCAGTGGTGGTACAACCACCCACTTGATCCGTCCTTCGGACTTGGCCCACACGTCGGCCATGTATCGGTTATAGGCCTGGCATAGCGCCGCTTCAAATGCTGGGTCGTAGGTAAGGAAGGCGAGGAACAGCGTGGGGTAAACCACCTGGGAATCCACGCCGGTGGCCTCCATGTCCTGATAGCGCAGAGGTAGATCGAGAAGTTCCCGTGCCTTGATGTCCACCCTGTCTCGGATACCGCTCTGGGCCGAGGGAGTCACCAACCGGTTGCCCCCTTTGCCCGCCGCTTTGGGGAATATGTTCCCATCGATGAGCCACATGTAGTCCGACTGGCCATAGACCGTGTCGTCAGGCACGTTGATGATGACGGGGCGCCTTAGCTTCCATTCCGGGTCCAAGTAGTCCCACATCT
>PANP01000047.1 GCA_002708395.1 Dehalococcoidia bacterium | reverse complement strand
CTGGACTTGCATTTTAAAGACGCGGTGCCAGTACCGACTGCCACACCCTCTATCACGCCTACCGCTTCGTTGCCCGTGCCCGGGGATCTAACGGTGGCGGCAATTCCCAGATTCGCGTTGAGCGTTGGCGCTATCGCCGTTGTTATTGGTATTGGTATCCTTATGGCAGCAAGGCGCCGGGCTGCGTAAAGCTATGCAGGCCGCCCTTGGGGGGCTAACAACACTACGCGCATGTCGGACGTGAGGTTGGACGTGGTGACAGATACCCTTGGTTGAGCCTGCGCCTCGCTCAAGCCCATCCGGTTCATAAACACTTCCACACCCTGTAGTGGCACGTTTTTTATCTCCGGATGGCTATGGTGCATGGGTATCACCACTTTAGGGGCCAAATCCTGCATCGTCTGAAGCACTTGGTCCACATCCATGGTGCATCCGCCACCCGTAGGTATNATCAGGACATCCACCGGTGCTAAATCATCGATCTGNGCNGTNGTGAGCGGAGCNGTGATGTCGCCTAAGTGACAGATGTTAATGCCGTCCATCTCAATCGTAAAAGCCACGTTGCGCTGTTCCAGAGGTGTTTCGGGTGGTTGANGGGTCATTACACCCCTTANTGACACGCTTCGGAACTCGTATTCACCCGGAGCATTGAATACTCTGGGNTCTCCCACCACCTCTTCCAATCCGCTGTGATTCACATGNGNATTACTCACGGTGACCATAGTGGCCGGTCTGGCGTCCGGTCTCAATCCGATGGAGGCGGGGAAGGGATCGGTGACAACAATGATGTCATCGGCTCTTAGGCGAAAGCATGCGTGACCCAGCCAAGTTATATCCACTGATTCCTCCGGCTCAATTACTGTATCGGGATTCCTTCAGGTACAACGGTTAGCAGCTTCGCTGGCTGAGANGATGACTTGCATAGCCAAAGAGACTGCGGGACCATGTTTGACAAGGAAGAAGAGATAGGCGTGGTAAGGCCCAACGGGCCCGGGAACGGGACTAACGTGATGGAATCTTCCGCCGATGCAACTCCCTACCCTGCCTCTTCATCCAGCCGCCCCACTCTTGGACCAGTCATGGCGGTTCGTTCCTACGGTGAGAATAGTAGTATAATGACCTGGCGATAGGTCGGTCAACGTAGCGCACTTCATTCATAGCGATATGAATCTCCAGATAAGCCTCTTGACGTACCGTTAGTGTCGGTAAGCAAGGGATTATTCCGGTGTATTTATGCTCTCACAGAAAACCGCTTCTGTTCTAAACATACTGGTCAATCAGTACGTTCAGACCGCCAGCCCGGTGGCCTCAGAGGACATAGCACGTCTGTCCGCCACCAAAGTTAGCTCCTCCACCGTCCGCAATGCTATGTCCCAACTCACCGATGAAGGGTATATCTCCCGGCCCCATGTTTCCGCCGGCGGGGTTCCCTCAGACCTGGGCTACCGTCACTATCTGGAGTCTATGGAAGAAGTTCCGGAACTGCCGGCTGAAGAAAGGCGCCGGATACACTACAGCCTGGGGCGGGCAGACCTGTATGGTGACGCCTGGAGCAGGCAATGCGCGACGATTCTCTCCGGTATCACCGCCAACCTGTCCATCGTCACGGTTCCGCGTTCCAGTTCGCCCCGGGTTAAGCAGATCCAACTGGTGTATCTAACCGAGTATCTTGCTCTTCTGATAGTCGTGTTGCAAGAGGCTCGCCTCCTGCGTCGGCTTTTGCCCTTGGCAGACGGTGTTGCCGCCAAAGACCTAGACCGGTCGGCCAGCAGGCTCAACGAATATCTTGGAGGGCTCAGCCACACCGAGATCGCATCCAATAACCTGGAACTCAACTCCCTCGAGGAACGGATCCGGCGCGACACCAGCGATATGATGCGGGAAGCGGAATCCGGAGGTCCTCTAGACCACCATATGGATGGCTTGCGCCTGCTACTGAATCAACCTGAATTCTCCCAGTCGGATCGAGCCCGAGAGTTGGTTGAGATGTCAGAGGAACGGGTCCTCTTGGAAGGAGTCCTGTCGGAAACCCCGGACGCCGAAGATGTGGCGATCTACATCGGCGGGGAAAACCGTCATGAAGCCTTGCGCTCCTTTGGGGTGATTCTGTGCCGATACGGGTTGCCCAACCATGTGGGCGGTACTATCTGTGTCGTGGGGCCCACGCGTATGGACTACGCAGAGGCTATCAGCGGCGTCCGCTATCTATCATCGGTCATGAGCCAGCTAGTTGCCGATATGCTGGGCGTCTCTTACACTAGCCAAACCGGCCAATCGCCAATCTCAAGCTACGGCGAGAATTAGAGAGCAACCTCGACCACAGTCTCGCATCTAAACTGGACCCTCAGGGACGTTATAATAAGATAGCTCTGTGCGTGGCTCCATCCCCATGAATCGCCAAAGCGTAAATGACGATGCCAGTAAATAACGATGAAATAGCTCAACTTTTCGAAGATATGGCCATCCTTCTGGAGATGAAGGGTGACTCCATATTCAAGATTCGTGCCTACCAGCGGGCGGCCCGGACCATCGAAAACCTGTCCTTCTCTCTGGATAAAGCGGTGCAAGAAGGCACCGACCTCAAAACAATCCCCGGTGTTGGCAAGGCTATTAGCGAAAAGATACGGGAATTGCTTTCCACCGGTCAGGTTTCCACCCATCAGAATCTTCTGGCCGAGCTGCCGGAGGGTGTTCTGGACTTGATGGCGATACCGGGTATCGGCCCAAAGTCTGCCATGCTTTTCGCTAAAGAATTGGGTGTCAACAGCGTCGAGACGCTGGAAGCAGCCGTTAACGACGGCCGAGTAGCCTCGTTGCCGCGCATGGGAAAGAAGGCGGCCGATGCTGTCGCCCGGCATATCCAGTCCATGATTACCAAGGATCAGCGCACACCCATCGGACAGGCGCTGATGGTGGCAGAGGAGATTATCGGAGCGTTACGGCAGGAGTGTCCCGGTTTGGACCTCTTGTTTCCCGCCGGGAGCCTGCGCCGCTGGGAAGAGACCATCGGCGACATCGACTTGGTTGGAACCGCGACCGACCCACAACAGGTTGGCGACGCGCTGGCAGCGCTGCCCGTGGTGCGGGAAATTCTGGTTCACGGCCCCAGCAAGACCAGCGTGGTAGTCGAGCCTGGGATCCAGGTGGACCTGCGCATCGGCGAGCCTGATTCCTTCGGCGCTATGCTCCAATACTTCTCTGGGAGCCAACAGCACAACCTGCGCCTAAGGGACTACGCCAACCACATGGGTCTTTCACTGAACGAATACGGCATCACCGACCTGAAAACCGAGAAAGTAGAGAGATTCCCCGACGAGGCATCATTCTACGCCCGCCTCGGCCTCCCCTACGTTCCTCCCGAACTGCGTCTCGGGCTATGGGAGATGGATGCGGCCATCGAGAACCGCCTGCCGAACCTGGTTGAGGAAACGGATCTTCGAGGGGACCTGCATCTCCACAGCGATTGGAGCGATGGTCAAGACCCCATAGAAGTCATGATACAGGCTGCTGTAGACCAAGGCTATGAATATATGGCTCTGACCGACCATTCTTCCGGTCTGGGAATCGCCAACGGTCTCTCCAACGAAAGGCTATCCCAACAGATCCAAATCCTGCGTTCGCTGGAAAGTAAGTTCCCCATCGCCATCCTCTGCGGCTCAGAGGTGGATATCAGGGCCGACGGCACCCTGGACTACCCTGACGAGTTGCTGGCTCAGTTGGACGTGGTTGTGGCGTCGGTACACTCGGCCATGGGTCAAGACAGCCAAACCATGACTGACCGCATCATNAAAGCGATGAATCATCCATCTGTCACCATCATCGGTCATCTATCCACCCGCCTCTTGGGAAGCCGGGGACCGGTCGATTTTGACTTGGACGCAGTGCTTGAAGCAGCTAGGGACACCGGTACTGCCTTGGAGATTAACGCAGCCCCGGAGCGGTTGGACCTGAAAGACACCCACGCTTACCGCGCCCGGGAACTTGGTGTGCCGCTGGTTATCGGCACGGATTCCCACCATCACTCGGGTCTCACGAATCGGCGGTTCGGAGTGGCCGTGGCCCGTCGGGCCTGGTGCGAGCGGAGTCATATCTTGAACTCCCTCCCCCGTGACCAGTTCCTGAACTACATCCGAACCCCTAAGCCGGAACGATTGGGAGTGTTCGAAGCGGCGTCAAAGCGGGTAGGCTCCCCTTGAGCCAACACGTGACCTCTGCGGAGGCTTCGGCTCCTCCCCACTCCGGTGAACAATCTGGGGTTGGAGTGGAGTTTGCCGATCCGAAAATCTCTCTCAACGGCCATATCCCGGAGGCCGTGGTCCATTTGCAGTCGGCGGTGCGGTCCGGAACCCCCTGGCAGAAAGCTCTGGTTGAAGCCATGGGTATGTGGACCCTGCCCAGCGAAGAATACCGGAACCGTGCCTACAATTACTTGATTCAGGGCGAAGCCTTCGATTGGCTACTGCTGGCTGAACGTCTCTGTTCCGAGTTGGACGGGCTCATTCCCTCCGAAGAGAAAGAGACGCTACTGTTCCAGGGAAGGATTCCCGAACAGATCGAACCTGAGGAGTTTCGGGACCTGCTGGGAACCAGCAAATACCGTGGGTATCTGAACTATTGCTACGGCGTGGTCGTTGAGGAAGCGCTGCAACTAGGTGTGGAAGAAGACGTGCGCAAACGGCACAAGGCCCGCGGATACTCGGATAGTGAAGATATGGTGGAAGAGGCTTTCACCCATCTATACGGTGAATCCCGGACTGACCTGCTGGACGAGTTCCGCCGCACTGAACATATCCACCGAGGCAAGAACCTGACCCTGGATAACCTCAAACAGTTCAACTACTGGCTGTTCAAGCGCCGTTTCGAGATGTGGGACCCGGCCAGAGTCGCCAGTGACACCCGCAAAGGACTCCGCCGCCTGCGTCAATTGGAGCAGGGCGTACTGACCGTTCCTAAGTGGGAAGGCGTAGAATAGGAACCGTAAAATCCAGCCAGTTCCAAGAATTTAAGGAGAATAGATCCCGTTGTTAGAGGAAAACTCAGACTCCCCTCTTCAGATGTCCGACCTGACCGAGGAGGACATATCGCCCCGAACCTATACGCCCGGCGAGATTGTTGAAGGGCAGGTGGTTCGTGTCGACCCGGACGGCATCGTCGTAGGCGTGGGTCTAAAGATGGAAGGTATGGTGCCTCTCGACGAGATGCGGATGCTTTCCCTTGAGGACCAGATGATGCTTGAGCCAGGCCAGGCTATCGCCGTGGCCATCGTGGGCGGGCGCGCGGGAGATATGCCCATGCTGTCTTACGATCAGGCTCAGGAAGTGCGGAGTTGGCAGGCTCTTCAACAACACTTAGACGAGAATACCGTGGTAACCGCTCTGGTCACCGGACAGAACCGGGGAGGCTTGGAAGTTGACTGCCTGGGTATCCGCGGATTCGTTCCATTTTCTCATCTGGCTCCAACCCCTGGAGTAGACAGGGATGAGGGATTGGCGGCCCGGGTAAAACAGAAGTCAGAGTTCAACGTTCTGGAGATAGACCGTTCCCAGAACCGGTTGGTGCTTACCGAGAGGGCGATATGGCAGAAAGCCCAGGCGGAAGCCCAAGACCGCGTCCTTGCCGGGCTTGAAGAAGGCACCATCCTTACCGGCAGAATCAGCTCCATACGTGATTTTGGGGCGTTTGTGAACGTGGGGGAGATCGACGGGTTGATTCCCATCTCCGAGATGTCCTGGAGAATGATAAAGACTCCGGATGAGATAGTGACCCTAGGCGACCCGGTGGAGGTGTACGTGCTGCGGGTGGACCCGGCCAATCGCCGTCTCACTCTGAGCCTGAAACGTACCCAGCCCGAGCCCTGGGACAGCGTACACGAACGCTACACAACGGGCCAGGTGATTGAGGGGACCGTCAGCAACCTGGCTCCCTTNGGCGCCTTCGTGAACTTGGAAGACGGGATAGAAGGGCTGGTGCACATCTCTGAGCTGTCTTCAAGAGTCGTAAACAACCCCAGCGAATGCGTCTACCGGGGCCAGAAAGTACGGGTTATGATTCTGAACATCGACACCGAGAAGCGCCGCATCGCCCTGAGTTACAAACAGGCCTACGGCATGTAGGGGTTCTTGTTCGTCTGAACCTCGACCCCNACATCGATCGCTAGCCAGCCCACAGGACCATTCGTCATTCCGGCGCAGGCCGGAATCCAGGGGATTTTGCGGCACAACGGCAAAGGTCGAGGAATAGCACCGTCACTGGGTCCAGGCTTTCGCTGGAACGACGAGGCAAGCCGAGCAGTCGGCATTGCTGGAAACCACTAGGATCTCTCGAATCGGCATACACGTTCCACGACCGATTGCTCCCATACCCAGAAACCGCATCCGTGGACGCCTGAGACGAACCGGTGGTATATTTGCTGACAGGCCTGAACGATCAGCTATGATTTGCGTGGGCGTTGGACCAAGAGCGTTACCAAGAGGACCGGAGTATGACCGCCAAGCCTTCTTCTGATATACCCAGCGTTTATAACGCGGCCGACGTCGAGCGCCGCATCTACGAAAACTGGATGGCCAAGGACTATTTCAAGGCCGTCCGTAACCCCGATGTCGCGCCCTATACGATAATCATGCCCCCGCCCAACGTCACGGGCGAGCTGCACCTGGGACACGCCCTGGAAAAGGCACTAGAGGACGCTTTGGTGCGCTGGCGGCGGATGTCCGGCATCCCGACCCTCTGGCTACCGGGCACCGATCACGCTGGCATCGCCACCCAATGGGCTGTTGAACGCCAACTGGCTACCGAGGGGCGGGACCGGCACGAGTTAGGCCGTGAGAAGTTCCTGGAGTTGGTTTGGGAGCACGTGGAGAAGTACGGCGGTATCATCCACGAACAATCTCGCAGGCTAGGTATTTCCGCCGATTCGTCCCGCCACCAGTTCACGTTGGACCCAGGTCCCGTCAAAGCCGTCCGCACAACCTTCGTGAATCTATACAACAAGGGCCTTATCTACCGCCACGAACGAATCATCAACTGGTGCACCCGTTGCGCTACCGCTCTTTCCGACCTGGAAGTTAACTATGAGGAGCAGGAAGGCGCTCTTTACTACATCCACTATCCTTTAGCGGACGACCCTTCTTCCCATCTCACTGTAGCCACCACTCGCCCCGAAACCATGTTGGGTGACACCGGCGTCGCAGTGCATCCCGAAGACCCCCGCTACCGGGATTTCGTGGGTAAGATGGCCGTCCTGCCGATCATGGGCCATAACATCCCCATCGTTGGCGACGAGGCCATCGAGCAGGAATTCGGCACCGGAGCCCTGAAAGTTACGCCTGGCCATGACATGGTGGACTTTGATATAGGCCAGCGCCACAACCTGGAAATCATCACGGTCATCGGAATGGATGGCAACATGACAGAGGCCGCTGGCAAGTACGCCGGTAAAGAGCGCTTCGATGTCCGGAAAGAAGTCGTCGCCGAGTTGGAAACCCTGGGCNTGCTGGAAAAGNTAGAAGAATACCAGCACTCCGTGGGCCGCTGCCAGCGCTGCGACTCGGTGGTGGAGCCTCTCATCAGCCTCCAATGGTTCGTAAACGTGGGTAGCCACGAACAACCGGACAGCATCGCCGGAAAGGCCCATGCCGCCGTGGCTAAGGGCGATATCAACCTGGTTCCGGAGCGATTCACCCGCGTTTACCTCAACTGGCTGGAAAACATTCGCGACTGGTGTATCAGCCGCCAGCTTTGGTGGGGCCACCGTATTCCGGTTTGGTATTGCCAAGACTGTGGCGAGCTTATCGCTTCGGTGGAAGATCCCACCAACTGCGCTGCCTGCGGGTCTGCCAAACTGGAGCAGGACGCCGACGTTCTGGACACCTGGTTCAGTTCGGGTCTCTGGCCCCATTCGACCCTCGGCTGGCCGGAGGATACCGAGGACTTCAAGTACTTCTATCCCACCACGGTCCTGGAGACCGGCTACGACATATTGTTCTTCTGGGTTGCCCGCATGATTATGATGGGCATCGAGAACACCGGCGAAGTGCCCTTCAAGACCGTTTTTCTCCATGGGCTCATCCGGGACGCTACCGGCGCCAAGATGAGCAAAACCAGGGGCAATACCATGGATCCCTTGGAGTTGATCGATAAATACGGTACAGATGCCCTTAGGTTTGCCCTGACTACCGGTACGGCGCCGGGCAACGACCTGCGTTTTACTGAGTCAAGGCTTGAAGCGGCGCGAAACTTCGCCAACAAAGTCTGGAACGCCTCACGGTTCGTGCTAACCAGCATTCAGGGTAAAGATGGCCTCGACGGCTGGTTCGACCTGCCTGCCCCTGAGCACCGGGAAGACCGATGGATCATCAGCCGCCTGAACAAGACCATCGAAGAGGTCAACCATTCCCTGGAAGCCTTCGAACTGGGTGAGGCGCAGCAGAAGCTGTACGACTTCATCTGGAACGACTACTGTGATTGGTATATAGAGATGGCGAAGATTCGGATGCGCTCCGGCGCAACCCCGTCGCCAATGCCCACCCTGGCCCACGTTCTGGAACGCACCCTGCGCCTGTTGCACCCGTTCATGCCCTTTATAACCGAGGAAATTTGGCAGACCCTGTTGGAACGGTTGCCCAACGAGGGAGACCAAGCCGAGTCCATCATGGTTTCCCAGTTCCCACAAGCTGACTCCGGACTCCAAGACAGCGAGGCTGAGGGAGAAATAACTATGGTGATGCAGGCGATCCGCGCCGTTCGCAACACCCGCGCCCAGCTACAGATACCCGCCAACGAGTATCTGGAAGCTATCGTGGAAGCCAACGGCCTCCAAAAAACCATTGAGGAAGAGTCCGAGCTCATCCGGAACCTCTCCCGGGTTGATCCCCTCAAGATTGTGACCGGAGACGCTGGGTCCGAAGGTCCGGTAAAGGGAATCACCTTGGTGATTGATCCCTTGGTGGTTCGCCTGCCCTTGGAAGGGGTGGTGGATATAGCTGTGGAGGCTGAACGCATACGCGGGGAGTTGGCCGAGTGCCAGAGTAACTTAGATAGGGTCGGCAAGCTGGTATCCAACCCCAATTTCCGTGCCAAAGCCAAGCCGGAAGTCGTGGAAACCGAGGAAGAGAGGCTCAAGTCCCTGGAGGAGCGTCAGCAACGGCTGAACGAGATTCTGGAGCAACTCGAGGCGTAGCCGGTTAGCCAGACCTTGGTACACCAATTTTGGGATAAGGCCCAGAGGAGGCTTTTATGAAATACATGATTCGCGAAAGATATACCTGTCAGCGCGGCAAGGTGCCCGAATACCTGGAAAGCCTGAAGATAGTCGTTGGCTTCATGCAGGCCGGCGGGATCGAGTTCCACAAGATTTTGGTTGATATCTCCGGTCCCATGGACATGGTGTACCACGAGTTCGAGGTAGACGATATCCAGCAGTACTTCGCCTTTGAGCGGGGAGTCTACGAGAATCCCGACGCGGACACCCAGAAACTGATCGACCATGTCAACAGCATCACAGTTTCCGCGGAACGGGAGATATTCGAAGTCCTGATGTAAGGATCGTTAACTTTGTCTGCCACTCTGGGTATCATAGGCTACCCCATCGCCCACTCCATCTCGCCCATCTTCCAGCAGGCCGCCTTGGACCACTGCGGGATCGACGCGACTTACCAGGCTTATGAAGTTGCGCCTGACGATGTCGGCCGGTTTGTTAACGACCTGCGCCGTGATGGTGCCTGGGGTATCAATGTAACCGTTCCTCACAAAGAGGCGGTGATTCCTCATCTGGATGAAGTTGACGATTGGGCTACTGCCGCTGGAGCGGTAAACACCATAGTCAACCGGGATGGACATCTCACCGGCCATAACACCGACGGCTTGGGCTTCTTGAGGGCATTGCAGGACGAGGGCGGCTTTGTGCCCGAGGGTAGTCGTGTCTTGATTCTGGGAGCTGGAGGCGCGGCCCGCGGCGTAGTGCTGGCGTTGTCTCGGGCAAAGGTGTCGACCCTCATCATCGCCAATCGTACCCTGGAAAGGGCGCAACGCTTGGCTGAATTAGCCCATTCGTCGGATAGCAAGGGAATAGCCATTCCCCTGGGGGGCAGGGACCTTATCGAGGCGGCCGGGGCGGCGGACTTAATCGTAAACTGCACGACGATCGGCATGTCCCACGGCCCCGATGAAGCAGGATCGCCCCTTCCTGCGGCAAGCATCACTTCAACGGTGCTGGTTAACGACCTGGTGTATAATCCTTTGGAAACCCCGCTCTTGAAAGCTGCGGCGCAGGTGGGGGCTAAGTGTCTGGGCGGCATACTGATGCTGGTATACCAAGGAGCCGCCTCTTTTGAGATGTGGACTGGCCGGGACGCTCCGGTAGCGGTGATGCTGGAAGCGGCAACCAAGGCGATGGCCTCACGATAATTTCCGGTCGTTTCTCGGNCGTTTCTAACGAATGTCAGGGGTCTGGGGAGCCTTTTAACGAAAAGAGGGTTCCCCAGATGTATTTTCGTACCCGTCCGGTAGCTATTACTTAGGGAGGGCCACAGATGGTCCGGTTTTTTACTGCAGGTGAGTCCCACGGTCAGGGATTGGTCATAATCGTCGAGGGTGTCCCGGCAGCTCTGCCCATCGACGAGACGTACATCGCGTCCCAACTGGCCCGGCGTCAACGGGGTTACGGACGGGGCGGAAGAATGCTCATCGAACAAGACCACGCCCACATTATGTCCGGCGTTCGGCATGGTCACACCTTGGGCAGTCCCATCGGTATGACGATAGAGAACAAGGACTGGGTCAACTGGGAAACGTCCATGGCGGTGGAGGACGTGGGAGACACCAGCCACGATGAGCGTTCCAAGCGAGTGACTCGCATCCGCCCCGGCCACGCCGACCTGCCGGGAGCGATGAAATACGGGTTCCATGACGTCCGAGACGTGCTGGAGCGTGCCAGCGCTCGGGAAACTGCGGCTCGGGTAGCCGCTGGCGCAGTGGCCATCCGTCTGCTGGAAGAGTTCGGCATCCGGATGCATAGCCACGTGATATCCATCGGCGGCATCAAGGCGGAGATACCGGACACTATCGACTGGCAGGCAGTTGAGGATTCGCCGGTACGCTGCTCCGATCCGGAAGCGTCCACCCGGATGATGGCTGAGATCGACGCCGCCAAAGAAGCCGGAGACACCGTGGGCGGGACCGTGGAGATTATCGCGGAGAACGTGCCCATCGGACTCGGATCTCATGTCCACTGGGACCGGAAGATCGATGCGTTGGTTGCCCAAGCACTGATGTCCATCAATGCCGTTAAGTCCGTGTCCATCGGCCCGGGAGCCGAGGTCGCTGACCTTCGTGGCTCTCAGGTCCATGACGTGATACTCCCGGTGACTGACCCCGACCATCCCTGGCAGAGGGAGACCAACCGGGCCGGTGGCACCGAGGGTGGAATGACCGACGGCATGCCCCTAGTCGCCCGCTTCGCCATCAAACCGATCGCCTCCATCACCAACCCGCTACCATCGGTGGACTTGGACACCGGAGATCTGGTCCAAGCCCATTACGAACGTTCCGACGTCTGCCAAGTTCCTCCCGCCGGTGTCATCGGCGAGTCCATGGTAGCTTTGGTCTTGGCCGGGGCATTCATGGAAAAATTCGGCGGCGACTCCATCCCGGAAACCCGCCGCAACTACGAAGGCTACCTGGCCACCGTCGGCCCCCGCCTGAGATACCAATAAGGTCCGGGCCTCGGACGAACCGGCTCTCCCCAGTTCGTGGTGAAGTCATTACCCGTTCGTGGTGAGCCTGTCGAATCACAGCGGTGCATCAATGTTGGCTTCCGTTGAGCCGAAGTTCCGCTGCGCTCTCCGGAGACCCCGCCATATTAGCAATAACCTGACCACGAGATAGGACAAGAGTCATGAAGTTTGGAGTTACCCTGCTTGCAGACGATCTAGGCACTCTGGCTGAGAGAGCCCGGTTGGCCGAACAGATAGGGTATGACTACATCGGCGTGGCCGACTCCCAGTCCCTATTCCGTGAGCTTTATGTGAGCTTGACGGTGGTGGCCCAGGTGACTAACCGTGCCCGGATCGGCACTGCGGTCACCAATCCGCTGACTCGCCACCCGGCTGTAACCTCATCGGCCATCGCGTCCATCGACGAACTGTCTAACGGACGGGCCTTTCTGGGCATTGGCAGCGGAGACAGCGCGGTTCTCAATCTGGACTTACGCCCTGCTCGGCTGGCACAGGTCAAGGAGTACGTGCAGGCTGTGCGCACTCATCTAACCGGCAAGTCTTACTCGTATCAGGGGCGGGACACCCACGTGCGTTGGGCGAATTCGAGCGTCCCCATCCTCATGGCCGCCGAAGGCCCGCGCACTCTGAAGCTGGCCGGCGAGATAGCCGACGCAGTGCTGGTACACACGGGGCTTACCCCTGAGATCTTGGAATCGTCCATCGCTATGATTCGGGAAGGCGAGGATGAAGCCGGAAAACCCCAGGGTTCGGTGGAGATATGGGCCTTCGCCAAGTGCAACGTGGCCGACGATCGGGATGAAGCCATGCAGGAGATTAAGATGGCCCTGGCCGCCAGCGGTCACCACGCCTTCAGGTATACATTGGAAGGCAAGTACGTCCCCGAAGAGCTCCACGAATCCGTGGCAGTGCTCCAGCGTGAGTACGAGCCGATGGAGCATGAGCAGCTAGGCCACACCCGCAACGCCACTCTGTCGGATGAACTGGGCCTGACCGACTTTTTGGCGGACCGGTTCGCCGTGGTGGGCACGCCGGAGGAATGCCGGGAAAAGGTTGCGGCAATCGCGAAAGCTGGGGTTGACGTCCTGTTGGCCACTGCGATAGGCCCCAAACCGGACGTTATAATCGAGCGGTTCGGACGNGAGGTAGCGGCATTGTCCGGTTAGAGCCTACGCTCATCTGAAACAGGNGTGAAGTAAACTCGCATCGTAGCTGGCTTCCAGGTGTTGACAGTGCTGGAAAATCAGTTAAACTAGGGAAGACCAGAAAACTTCAGGCTCAAGGAGTTGCTTCCATGGAAGGAAAAGTCCAACTAGAGATTACCTACTGCGTACCTTGACAGCACCTAGGCACCGCCACGTGGATGGCGAATGAGTTCTTCCGTCACTTCGGACCCGATGTTGCCGTAAGCATTTCCCCTCGCGGGCAAGGCATCATGGAAGTCTTCGTAGACGGCGAGCGAATCTTTGACAAGAAAGGCGAAGGCAACATCTACCCGGACCTGGCTCGTGTCCGCAAGATGCGCGAAGTCATCGCTGAGAGAATCGCGAACGCAGTACCGGTTCCGGCCGATAACTAGCCAGTAGCGTTCCGGACAACTCCATGCTGATGTATGGGGAAGTCTGATATACCTAGGCAACAACAGCCCCTTCTCTTAGAGAAGGGGCTGTACTTTTGTCCAAATCTCCCGGCTCAATTCACTCTGAGGCCGGGAACCATCCAACACCAGCCATCTTTCCGGGGCCTCTGCCGCCTGAGCCAGGTATCCTTCCCGTACCTTGCTCTGAAACTCCTGCGGTGCGCTCTCAAAAGGGTCGCTCCCCGCAGCTCCTCTTCGTGACAGGCCTACCAGGGGTGATAGGTCCAGGAGCACCGTCAGGTCTGGAACCAGCCCTCCGGTGGCCATTTCGTTCAACTGCTGAATCAGCGCCAGGTCCAACCCTCTCCCATGGCCTTGATATGCCACGGTTGACGCCGTATACCGATCGCAGATCACGGTGGTTCCGCCGTCTAGTCCGGGCCGAATCACTGACTCCACTAATTGCGCCCGGGCAGCCTCGAACAGCAGCAATTCGCTCATCGGTCGGAAGCTGCGTTGGCCTTTGAGCAAGCGGCGAATCGACTCTCCGGAGGGAGTGCCGCCCGGCTCTCTGGTCAATAGAACGGGGATGCTCCGCCGACGCAGCCGCTGGCTCAGGTTGCGCGCCTGGGTGCTCTTACCCGATCCGTCGCCACCTTCGAAAACGATGAAGATTGCCACAGGCGTTCAGGTTCAGGGCTTGTAGAACAGCACGGCTCGGGCGGGTTCCCGGCCCTTGCTGGTGGAAGCCAGATTGTATCGTTGGCCCAACATATGCTGGAGACGGCGCACGTAGGACCGCTGGGGAGCCAGTTGGATGGAAAACTCGCCGCTCAGCACTCGCTGGGCCGCGTCTTCTGCTTCCTCCATCGCCTGCTCAAGAGTCGCTTTGTAGTCTTCTCCCGCCCCTCCGGAGCCTATCCCGTTGTCCCGCCACTCTTTGGAGATGGTGTGGAGAAACTCTTGTACCTGGGGCATGGTGTTCTTCCGAAGCACGTAAACGGGCGTTCCCGTAGACTCAGCGGTACGCACCAGTTGGGAGCCCCGCCGGTAATGCGTCTTGGTGGTCAAGACCACATCGGCGCGGCGCAATTCGTTGGCTACTTGTACTGGGACACCGGCTTCCACACCGGCAGCTTCCAGCTTATCCCGCCCGATGCCGAAGAGGAATATCTTCAGGTCCATTTCGCTATCGTCAGCTTCGGGCTCTTGGCTGAACTGCGCCGCACCCGGTTGTTCTTGCCGGGGTTGATTGTCCTGCCTAGATTGGTCCGACCGTTGGTCCGACCGTCTGGGCTGGTTGGGCCGCCAAGGCGCCAGTGACGCTTCGCTGGGACGGGCGGGCTCTTTTTCCCGGTTCACTTGCCCCTCTTCGTCCAGCCAGCGAACTTCCGGCGCTACCGGGTAACCTCTGAGCCATTGGTCGACCACATGGGCCACTCCGTCATGGACGGCAAGTCGGCTCCAATCTTGAATCTCCACTACTACGTCGAACGTGGGAGGACCCTTCCTTTCCAATACTGTCTTCTGAGTCCCGCGGTACCTGGCTTCTTGATCGCCTAGGGTCACCGACTGTACTCCTCCCACCAGGTCGGACAGAGTCGGGTTCATCACCAGGTTGTCTAGGGTATTGCCGTGGGCCGTGGCGATGAGTTGCACTCCGCGTTCGGCGATTGTGCGGGCTGCCGATGCTTCTAACTCGGTGCCCATCTCGTCGATGACGATAACCTCAGGCATGTGGTTCTCTACAGCTTCAATCATCACGCCATGTTGATGGGCCGGGGTTGCGACCTGCATGCGGCGGGATCGGCCGATGGCGTTGTGAGGCACGTCGCCGTCGCCAGCAATCTCGTTGGAGGTATCTACGATGATTACCCGCTTATGTGCTTCTACGGACAGAACACGGGCCATTTCGCGCAGCATGGTGGTCTTGCCTACGCCGGGACGCCCCAGAAGAAGGATGTTTTTTCCGGAAAATGCCAGGTCCTCGATTATCTTGATGGTGCCAAAGACGGCCCTGCCTACCCGGCAGGTTATGCCAATGACCTCGCCTCTTCGGTTTCGAATAGCGGAGATACGGTGTAGCGTGCGTTCGATCCCGGCCCGGTTGTCCGCTCCAAAGTCGCCGATGCGTTCCACCACATTATCCAGGTCAGACCTGGTGATGTCTTGGTCGTCCAGGGCGATATCGCCCGAAGGGAATCTGGCCTCGGGCAAGCGGCCCAAGTCCAAGACTACCTCTAATATCTCATCCACGTTCTCGAGGGCTCTAAGATTATCCGCCACCCGCTGGGGCAGGATGTCCAGCAACTGGCCCAACTCTCCCTGGACCAAATCCTCCGCTATCGCCAATCCTACGCCTCCACCGCCGCCATACCCGGCATCTTGACCGGGGCGGCCACCGTTTTGACTAGTACAACGTAACGAACTGTTTCACCTAGACCACGCCTGAGCAGCAACTCCTGCGCCATCTCCTGATAATCGGGAATCAACCATTTGTGTGGTCCCGGTGCGGCCAGGCCCTTGGCTAAAAGGGCCGGTAGCACATCTGGAAAGTCAGGGTGGTACATGACCTGGCCTTCTTGCCAGCCGTCTACGGTACGCAGTCCCAACCAGCCGGTGATACGTTCCTTATCTCTGCTTACCAATTCTCGTAATCCCTGACGGGACGGGCTCTGGGAGTCGCGCCACTGGTCGAAAGTGGAACCCAGCCCGGACCTCACCTGTTGGGGAGTGCCAGCGCAGTACAGTTGGAATAGGCTGTAATCGTCTTGGGGCAACCGCGGCCCCATAGTCTGTGAGGGCTCCGATCCGTTCTGTGCGGCTTCCGCCACCTGTCCTACCAGCAACAACTCTCCGAAATAGGGGAAAAATCCAGCAAGCCGAGCCTGGTGGACGGTGGAACTGTCGGAGGGAAGGCGCAATATCACCCGCTCTCCGAATCTTTCTCCCGCTTCCTGCACCAATCTCTCCAGAAATTCCGTGCAGGCACGGTCCCACGATTTCAGACCTGTGGGACCAAAAAGACGATCAATCTCCCATGCCCGGTGACCATTGAGGGCGTGGGCCGAAGCAAGGCCGCTGAGTTGGAGTCCTTTCCATGAAACCAAAGAGATTCTGCCCCGGCGGCTGGCCAACGTCTCCTTCAAGAGCACCTTGTTGTTAGGCTGTTGACCGCTGAGAGAAGATTCCCTAGGGCATACGAGATTCGGCCCTTTGGGCACGTTCAGCAGAAAACACCGTACTGCATCGCTGATGCGAACGGTCTGCATCATCACGCCGAAGGGGACGACTCCTGGGGGATTAGGTCGAGGAAGTATTGATGGAACCTACTGTCGCCGGTAAGTTCCGGATGGAAAGACGTAGCTAAAAGATTGCCTTGGCGGACTGCCACTGCTTGCCCATCTGGAAGGGTCGCCATTACTTTAACCTCTCGACCGACCCGGGTGATTACCGGAGCGCGGATAAAAACACCATGGAACGGAGTGGGACCAAGGTCAACCAACTCCAAATCCTGCTCAAAGCTATCCACCTGCCGTCCGAATCCGTTACGGAGCACTCCAATGTCCATGATTTTCAAGGGCACCGGGTCTTCCTCGGTGATTTCCATGGCCACCATTATCATCCCGGCGCAGGTGCCCCAGATGACCTTTCCCTGGCGGGCCATCTGCTCGATGGGTTCCCTCATCGAGTAGATGCTCATGAGGCGGCTGAGCGTGGTACTCTCGCCACCGGGGATTATCAGGCCGTCTACGCCCTCCAGATGTTCGGGTAGCCTAATCTCATGGCCTTCCACTCCCAAATGCTTCAGGACGGCGATATGTTCGGCGAAGTCCCCCTGGAGGGCTAGAACACCTACTTTCAACTTTGCCTTCTACTCTGGTTATTCACCCCTTGTCGGACCGCACGTCGTGTTGCTATACGCTCCTGGTAGCCATCAATTGCTCTTCCGGAAGGCTCCTGGCGCTGATGCCGACCATCGCCTCACCCAGGCCTTTGGAGACCTCGGCAAGAATCTTGGGATCGTTGTAGTGGGTTACTGCCTGAACGATGGCGTAGCCACGTTCTACGGGATCACCGGACTTGAATACGCCAGAGCCGACGAAAACGCCGTCGGCGCCGAGTTGCATCATCAAAGCTGCGTCAGCAGGGGTGGCCACGCCGCCGGCGGCGAAGTTTACCACGGGTAGGCGTCCCAACTCCCGAGTCTTGACCAGCAGATCCAGACTGACCGATAGGTCCCGGGCCTCAACTACCAACTCGTCATCAGGCATCGTCTGTAGCTTACGGATGTTGTCCTGCACTGCCCGCATGTGCCGGACAGCCTCAACCACGTCCCCGGTGCCCGCTTCGCCTTTGGTGCGAATCATCGCAGCGCCTTCGGAGATGCGGCGGAGAGCCTCACCCAGGTCACGGCAACCGCAAACGAAAGGCACCGTGAAATCGTGCTTCCAAATATGGTGGGTCTCATCGGCGGGAGTCAGAACTTCCGACTCGTCGATGTAGTCCACACCCAACGATTGGATTATCTGGGCTTCGACGAAATGGCCGATGCGGACCTTTGCCATTACCGGAATGCTTACGGCTTCCATGATTGCGCAAATGATGGACGGGTCGGTCATTCGGGCAACGCCTCCGTCGGCGCGAATATCGGCCGGTACGCGCTCAAGAGCCATGACGGCTACCGCTCCCGCCTCTTCGGCGATACGGGCTTGATCGGCAGTGACGACGTCCATGATGACTCCACCTTTGAGCATCTGGGCGTGGCCTGCTTTAACTGTATCTGTACCGGTTAACACATCGACCATTGCTACTTGCCTCCAAAGGGATAACGCACTGGACTCAACGCACTGAAATCATATGGCGTTTCAAGCCGTATTATACGATGCTTGGTTGTGGGTAATCAATTGGCGCTCTAGTCGTGGGGCGCACTGGGCCCGCACCCCTTTTTAGGGTTGGTTCGTCTTGACAGGCTCAAAGGGGTAGCTCTAAGATGAAAGCCGTTGGCCGAGGTAGCTCAGGTGGTAGAGCACGGCACTGAAAATGCCGGTGTCGACAGTTCGAGTCTGTCCCTCGGCACCATTACCCTCTCACCGGTCGAATTCGTANCTAATATTCCCTCTCNGNGCTNCGGCTTGCTAACTCTAGATTTGCTGACATCTTGCTGACATCTATTTTGACTATCCATCTCGCATAGCTTTGGCGAAGGCGTTGGCTGCCTCTTTTTGCCAACCGGGTAATAGGTGGCCGTATACGTGTCCTGTTGTGCTTATGCTGGCGTGGCCCAGCCTCTTACTCACCAGGAGTAAGCTCTCGCCGTTCTGGAGCATCACCGACGCATGGAAGTGTCTCAGGTCGTGCACCTTGGCCCCTTGCAGCTCTAGCCTCTTGGCGAACGACTGGAAAGCCCTCGTGAGGGTCATCGGGTTCATCGGCCTTCCTAGCCCATCTGGGAACACCAGGCCATGGTCCTCGTAAGCTCCTTCCAATTCCATACGGTGTAGCATCTGCTTCCCGATGTGGGCGCGCAAGACGGCAACCGTGTCGCCATCCAGATCAACGCTTCGCAGGCTGTAAGTAGTCTTGGTAGGTTCGATAATCACGCCTTTATGGAGCGAGCGACCGACGGTGTGAACAATCGAGATTACTCCCGCTTCCAGGTTTAAGTCTTGATGCCGTAGGCCGAGCGCTTCCCCACGGCGCAAACCAGTATAGGCAATGAGGTACAGGCAGGCAGATAGTGGGTGGTTCTCCTCTTCGGCAAATCGCAGTAT
>PANP01000046.1 GCA_002708395.1 Dehalococcoidia bacterium | reverse complement strand
AATGCGGTTATCTGCCGGTGGGACGGGTTGGTGGGGAGGTTCTGGGACCAGATGTGGACTTGAGAATCTACGACAACCATGTTGCTCTCCTTAAGTTAGCATCAGATCGGATCGCCAGTTAAATGTATGACTATGAGATGCCTGTGGCTTTACGCAGCACCGCCGATGCGTCTTGCGGAGGACCGTCTCCCGTCCAGACTACATACTGGTCGGGGCGTACCAGAACCAGCCTTGACTCATAGGCTTTCCGCCCTCCTTCATAGGAGTCCTTCACCACTTCAAGAGGAACTCCGAGGGACCTTGCGGCTTCTTCGAAGGGAGCAGTGGCCCGGTCTTCGGCGCCGAAGGCCAACAACGCATATCCCTTACTCAATTCATCGAAGACGTTGTGGCCGTTGGACAGGGGTACGGGAGTCAGATGGTGGCCTGGCTGAGCTTCTAATGAATGACGTCCATGGATTCCGCATGTGGCATCCGGCGCCCCCAAGACGACGGACGACCCCTCATAGTGCGGTTCATAGGACCCTGAGCGGGAACCGTCGGTTACCTCAAGTTGTTTCCAGGCTTCTACGAACTTATCCCGGTCTCGTTCCGGACTGTAACGCTCCAAGAAGTCGCCGTCGGCTTCGATCCGCGCCGCGATGACATCTTCGCCGGTCTGCACGAAAATGGGACGCCGCTCCTCGCTATAAGAGTCCAGTAGAGGATCGCCTCCCCATCCTTCCAGTGCGGCCGCCAGCTTCCATCCCAAGTTTCGTATGTCCTCCAGACCCGAGTTAAGGCCGAAGGCTCCGTAGGGAGGGTGGCTGTGGGCGGCGTCCCCGGCGATGAAAGCGCGTCCTTGCCGGTACGTGCTGGCGACGGCCACTCTTAGGTCCCAGAACCCGACGTGGTCGAACTCGCAGGAGAAAGGGAACCCGGCGGCAATCTGTAGCAAGGCTTGGAAATCATAGTTCTCGGGAGTAGTGTCCTTCGGCACCGGGGCGTGGAAGAAAAAGCCTTCCCCCACGTCGATCCGTCCGAAGAAACGCCAGTACCCTTTCAGGTCTGGATGCAGGGCGCGATAGGTAGTCCGCTCTGGAAAGCGCTTTAGACCCTCGTGCAGTTCCTTCGACTTGAACACGGCCAGAACCATTCGCTGGTCGAAATCCGAGCCGCCGCGGTCGATTCCCAGAGATTCCCGCACGGTGGAGCGTGCGCCGTCGCAGCCCACTACATATTCGGCGTTCAGGACCTGACTACCAGACCCGCCTTCCTCAGCGATGGTCACCCGAACTCCGTTGTCGTCCTGTTCGATAGTCTCCGCAGACCATCCAAAATTAGTCGTTACGTTGGAGATGCCGGTTAGCCGGGCGCGAAGCACCTCTTCCGTACGATATTGGGGAAGCCGTTCGTTATCTTGCAGATAATATGATCTTACGGATTCCCGTCCCACCGGTGAGTACCAATGGTCGCTCATCAGGTCGCCATAGGCGGTGATACCACCGATGGGGTATCCCTTCGGCAGCAAGCGCGCGGCTCGCAATTCGTCGGCGATGCCCCAGAAGTAGAAATGCTCCATGGACCGCTGGGTAAGGTTCTGTCCTTTGGGTATCTGCTGGGGCGTTAGATAACGCTCAACCAGGCCGCAGGAGATGCCGTGAAGGCCAAGGTCCACTGCCAAGGCAACTCCGACGGGCCCCCCGCCTACGATGATTACTTGGTAACGTTGTTCCATATCAATCAACCCGGTTTATAGATTGATTACGATGTTGTCGGGACCCCTCGACAGGACTGCTTCCGCCGGTTCGTCGTATGGGTTCCCTTCGATGTGGTTGAAGTTGGCGGGTACGAAGAGAAAATCACCGGGACCGCCCTCGACGTATTCCTTGTAATCCTCGCCATAGTAGACCCGTATGTGGCCTTTGAGGATATAGGCTGCAGTTTCGGCCTCGCCGTGATGGTGGGGCGGCCCCATGGTGTTGGGCAGGCATTCCACGTGGCCCAGCCAAATCTTCTCGGCTCCGGCGGTATTGCTGTCTATTCCAGGTTTCCGAATCATGCCTGGCGTTTGGGTGGTCGTATCGGGGGACACAGTGCCATGAACGATATGCAACTCTCTTCCGCTGTTTGAAGTACTCATGTAACCTCCGTTGATCTCGGTAGGGATATTTTGAGAGGCGCGTTGCGATTCGATTCCGAATCATACCTTGGCGCCACCGTAGCGGCAAGCGGGTGTAGGACAGGACCGTCTATCTTCGCTTGGTCTGGGGGTACTCCTGGATGTAGTTGTCGTACTCTCCGTCCGCGTCGGCGTTGGTACTCACTCCCAGATTCGAGCCCGGACCGTACCTGGCCTCTATTCTGGTTTCCCCCCCAACACCAAAGCCAAGTGGGTTGGTAAGGGTTTCAGTTCCAAGTTCTGGAAGCCGGCGTCTCCCAGCCATCCGGCAACTTCATCGCCGAAACGATCGCCCGCGCCGGGGTCGAAGGCAATCAGGACGTAGATGTCCATCAAAGAGTCCATGAAACTCCGCTGTGGGCTGTGATCAATGCGCATGAAGTCTTGGATGATAACCAACCCGCCGGGCTGGAGGACGTTGTAGGCCAATCTGAACAGAGCCCGGCACTCCTCTTCGGACTTGATTAACACCACTCCGGAAATCAGGACGACGTCGTAACCCTGGCCGGGGTCTACATCGTTGAAATCGCCTTCCTGCAATGTTATTTGTGCTTGCANNCCNTGTTCGTCGACCAAACCCCTGGCCAAGACTAAGGGTTCTTTCTGGTCCAGAACTACCGCTTTGAGGCCCGGGTTGGCACGGCAGAGGGCTATGCTGTAGCTGGCAGCGCCTCCGCCCAGGTCGAGCATATTCTTCTTGTGCGTAAGGTCGACACTTCGGACTAACTCATTGCCCTGACCTGATGTGGCTCGATTGTGTTGGCCCAACATATAGTCGGTCCAATACGTCGGCACGTCCACGAACCCGGCCTCAAAGGGAAGCAGTGTCTTGCCTTCTTTGACTAACTGGTCCAACCGGCCCCACCCTTCCCAGTGATTGGTTATGTGAAGTATCAAGTCTCCAACGTACTGGTCCTTGCCCTTGATCAAAAAGCTGGAAGCCGCTGGCGAATTTCGGTAGGATCCGTCTTGTTGCTCCAGTAACCCCAGGGCGACGCAGGCCTCAAGGAATGCGTGGAGGAACCGGTCGTCGGCACCGATTATCTCAGNCAGTTCACTCCCGCTGATACCAGCCGCCTTNGAACCATTGTTCTCTAACAGACCGAACACNTCCAACTTTAAGCCAGCCNGCAATATGGCCGAATTCCAGAAGTTCCGNCTCATNGCGTTCAGGNTTTCCGGATTCATAGTGACGGGCGGGGGGCNTAGGGATTGGTCCATGGGTANTCCTTAGCCTAATTTTCTAGTTATAGATACCCTACCTTCGCTTGGGTATCACCTCTTTGCCGAATCCTTNAATCAGGTCTTTTGCCCCTTGGGCATCGACAACCGGGATGACCACGTTGTCGACGCCGGTGGCTTCGATGGCCTCCAGTCTTTCCAGTATCTGCTGACTGGTTCCGGTCAACGTGCGGGCGATGTATTCCGGCGGGGCAAAGCGCTCCTCGCCTGGNTTGAGGAAAACCATGTGCCCCCGGTGCACGTCCAGATAAAGCCGGTCGGATGGCGTTCCGCTGGTCCGTGCGTACTCCTGGATGTACCGGTCGTATTCTTCAGCGGCGTCGGCGTTGGCCTGCACTCCCAGATTCGCCCCCGGACCGAAGCTGGCCTCCCACTGGGCATGAGATCTCATGACGATGTTCGGGGCCACTTGCGCCATAACCCTTTCGGATGTCAGCGACTCCCCATCCCGTAACATGCAGCCCGGTATCAACCCCACCGTGTAGGGTTTGGCGGTTCCGCGCCCAGCCTTTTCCGACGCTTCGCGTATCGAAGCGTAGTCGTTGTCCAGGTTTCGTCCCGCCCCAGTGGTTACCCAGCCGTCGGCAAGCTCTCCCACAACCCTGAGAGTCCTTGGCCCGTTGGCCGCCAGGTAAATCGGTATGGGGTCTTTGATGTTGATGAAGCCGCCCCGGTCAGCGTGGACCAACCTTATCCAGCGCTCTTGGTCTCCTTCACGGAACAGGACGTCTTCTCCCCGCAACAATCCGCCCACCTGTTGCGTGTACTCTTTGAACATGCTCACGGGAACCGAGTTCAATCCCATGGTGTTGCGGCCGGTGTACCCGGTTCCCATAGCCAAGGTCACCCGGCCCGGGGCTACTTTGTTGATGGTCGCGATGGCCGAGGCCGTCACCGGAGCGATGCGATTGGTGGGAATCGCTACCAGGGTTCCTAGCCGGATCCGGCTGGTGTGCTGTGCAGCCAGGGCCATCGTTGCGTAGACGTCGCTATATATGAGTTGGGAGTCGAAGAACCAGGCGTGGGTAAAGCCGGCTTCCTCGGCCGCCTGGACCTCTCGCCACGCATCGATATATGAAGGGAACGCGATCCCGATGTCCATATTTTCCTCCGTATATGTCTGCTGGGATCAGACGGACCTGTCATCTAGCCAAGGCGTATCGTGAACCGTCCTGACTGGGACCAGGGTTGCTCCGACGCCAAACTCCTGACCTGCGCCGGTGTGTGGATCGGCGACAGACACATGCCGGACATGCAGGCGTATAAAGACGGCGGGGTATTCACNGGGAATCCCAAGGCCGATACTCGGACTTCGTCCTCTTGGGGGTCCAGCACTTGGATGATTCTGTGGGGNGCGAAAACTCGCAAAGCCGATCTCAGNAGGCGTTGAGTCCGGCGATCCGCCGCCGCTCCGACCAAGACCAGATCCACCGGCCCGTGCTCCAACATGTCCCACGCCATGGCCCAAACCGGCGCTGCTGGCAGGTACAACCTTTCCTCGTCCTCCTCCATGCGCCGGAAACCAGGTGGGCCCTTGTAGCTGCTGCCCGGAGCAACGTCTCGAAACAGCATCAGGGTATCCCGCGCCTGTTGCTCCAAGTCTTCTTGGCCAGTCAGATGGGACAGCCGGATCAACGCCTCCGCCATCAGAGAATTTTCCAGTACGGGTTTAACCGGTCTCAGCATGGCGTCCGGATTTGGGGAAACGTCACAGACATCCAGGTATCCGCCATCGGAAGCACCGAATAGCCTTTGTATGCAATCCACCACTTGGAGCGACGTTTCCAATGCGCCGGGGTTACCGGTCGATTCATAAAGACAGAGAAATGCTCCAAGCGCATGGACTTGGTCCGATAGGTATCTGAACTGCTGGCCGGGCNCTTCCAAGACATGGGAAAACCCACCCTCTTTACTCCATCCCTGTTGCCACAGATGGTCCAGCACTCCCTTGACTACCTGGAGATATGACGAATCTCCGGACGTTCCAAATCCTTTTATCAGCGAAGATGCGGCCAGGGCGTTCCAACCGGCATAAAAAGTTCGATCTATCCGCGGTTTCTCCGCCGTTTTCCGGTGACCCCAAGGCAGGGCGTAATAGGCTTCGCCAGCGTCCTGGCTGGCGTAGAAAAGCCCCGTTGGTTGGTCAAAGAGGATGTCCTGCATGTACTTGAGAGCACCCAGCCCTGCTTGCCGGTAAGCCTTGCGCCCGGTGAGTTGGTAGGCGTCCAGGTAGGTTACGGCAAGGCTGGCGTTGGTGCAAAGCATCTTCTCGTAATGGGGCACCTTCCAGTCTCTGGACACTGAGTAGCGAAAGAATCCCTCGTCGTTCTGGTCGTATAGCCCGACTTGGATCCCGTCCAGCGTGGTCGTCGCCATCCTCAGAAGATTTCTGTCCCGGGTGTGGCCGTAACGGGCCAGAAGCAGTCCCACTCCGTCCCATGGAGGTTGTTTGGGTTCGTATCCGAATCCCCCATAGGTGGCGTCGTACATCTCCTCCATGCGTTGCAGTACCGAGGTGACTTCGGAACCCGGTTCACCTGCCGATGGCGCGGCAGCCGGTACTGGCGTTGCTTCGTCACCGGGATGACCGTCGGCTTCGCCGGTCTCCGGATACCGGGAGCTTACTTGCTCAAGGAATTGGACCATCTCTTCCGGAGGAGTGTATATCCTTCCGGTTATCAGTTCGCCTTGATGATCCAGGACGGCGACCGATGGAAAGCCGCCCTGGTTATATCGGTGGGACAAGTCCGGGCGCTGGTCCACGTCAACGCGCACCGGAACGAACCTGGAATCGACGAGACTTATCACTTCGGGATGGCTGTAGGATGTCTGGTCCATCACGTGGCACCAGTGACACCAAGTGGCGGTCAGGGCCAGAAGAACGGGTTTTTCCTCGGAAAGCGATCGCTGGAAAGCCTCGTCGCCCCAATCTAGCCAATGTATGGACTGTTCAGTTGACATGGTAGTGGTGAATCCTGCGGGACGAGTAATGGGTAACGACGGTATATCCGCCGGCCTGGCCCCGTTTCCAGGCTGGAGTATTGTATCGTTGATTCCGATGTTTTGCTTGTCTTGCGNCTAGATCAGGTGACGCGTTATGTCGTGTGGGGATGGGCTAAGTATGGACAAGATCGGATCGGTATCGGAATGACTGTCTCCCAGTTCGGTGTTACCGCTTCGTGCAGATTGACTAGGCACATATCCGAGGCTAGAATGCGCCCACTGATTCGGTAGTGAAGTGAGGACGAAGCAATGTTTAATTTTGTGCATCATGTACGGATTCTCGTTCATGACCGCGACGCNATGGTCGAATACATCGAGAAGAATTTCGGGATGAAGCCGGACCGGCTACAGGTTTATGAGAGCCGGGGGATGAGCAACGCCATCTACAAAGTGGGCCAAACCACCTTTGAGATAACCGAACCCTTGGATCCGGATTCGGCCATGGGCAAATACCTGGCCCAACAGGGGCCCGGCGTATATCACCTGGCTTGGGGTGTAGACGACGTTGCGAAGGTGGCGCAGGAATTGTCCGCCAAAGGCAACAAGCTCAGTGGCGAGAGCGGAGTCAGCCGAAGCGCCGACGGGTATCTCACCGCTAACATCCTCCCGGAAAGCTCCTTGGGTTTGCCCTTCCAATTGGCCGAAGGTTAACCTGAACGCCGATAGATACGGCTATCTACCAAGATCGATGGAAAAACAAAACCTGAAAGGGGGTGTCCTTCATGTCACGCGCCCGTGAACAGTTCCGTAGCGTAATTGCCAGGCCGCATTGCACTCTGGCAGCCAACATATTCGACCCGCTGTCCGCTCGCATCGCCCACATGCTGGACTACGATGTCTGCGTCTTATCCGGCTCGGTGGGCAAAGTGTCGAATCTGGGAGTGCCCGATGGGGTCCTTACCAACATGTCCGATGTCGTGGACCATTGCCGACGCATCACCCGAATGGTGGATGTGAGTTTGATGGTGGATGCCGAAGACGGCTTCGGAAACGCGGTTAACGTGGCCCGCACCGTTCGAGAGATGGAAGGCGCCGGTGTTTCGGCCATAGAGATCGAAGACAATTTCGTCGCCAAACGATTCAATGTGGCAGATCCGGGTCTGGTGTCCAAAGAGGAGCAGGTCGGGAAGCTTGAAGCGGCGGTGGCGGCCCGCATTGACCCCACCACGGTTATCGTGGCCCGCAGCGCCGCCTTTGGTCTAACGTCATTGGAGGAGGCACTGGACCGGATCCAAGCTTATTCCCAAACCGGCGCCGAGGCGCTGATGTTGACCGGTACCCAAAGTCGAGAGCAGTTTGAAGCGGTGCACCGGGTGACTTCTTTGCCCATCTGCGTCTTGAGCCCCCCGGCAGATATCCGTAACGACTCGGCGTTCCTCGCCGCTAACGGAGTCAAGATTCTGATGTTGGGCAACCCCACCTTCGCCGTGACGGTCAAGGCGATATTCGACAGCTTGAAGCACCTGAAGGACGNAGGACCGTTGGAGGAACTTGCGGAACGCCAGGCCACCTCGGAATTGCTGCGGTCGGTTAACCGGACCGACGAGTTCGTTCAGTGGCAGGATAAGTACCTGCATACCTAAAGCGCCGCACTACAGAAAGGAGTAAACATGGGCTGGTCTCTTCATCACAAAACTGGATTGATTCATAGTTCGCCCCAACAAACGTACCGGGGCTACACCCTGGTCGCCACCAATCGGGGCGGCTACCACGCTAACCTGATAGATATGGAAGGCCGAATCTGCCACCGGTGGTATTCGGAGGAGGGTATCTGCTATCCGTATCTACTACCCAATGGGAACCTTCTGCTTCGGACCAGTCCACCCCAAGTGGAAGGCGAGGAAAGATTCGGCGGGTCCTCGGCGTCGATACTAGAGTTGGACTGGGACGGCAATGCGGTTTGGTCCTTCCGAGACTCCATGCTGCACCACGATTTCCAGCGCTTACCCAATGGGAACACACTGGTTCTGTTGTGGGTACCGATACCCGATGAGTTGAAAAACCAAGTNGTAGGCGGATACGAGAGCGACGGAGATTCGCTACCCATGCTGGGTGACTTGGTTCAAGAGATAACTCCGGATGGCGCGGTGGTCTATGAATGGAAGTCCTGGGAGCACCTGAACGAAGAGGAAGACGTTATCTGCTTTCTGGAACGCCGACGGGAGCGGACCCATCAGAACGCCTTAAACCTAACGCCCGACGGTAACCTGCTGGTGAGCTTTAGGCAGACCAGCACTGTTGGAATCGTTGATAAGGCCAGCGGAGATTTCACCTGGAAGTGGGGCCCCGGCGAGGTGAACCATCAGCATCACCCAACCTACTTGGATAACGGCCGGATATTGATGTTCGACAACGGGTGCCATCGGCGAGGGGCTAGCCGTTCTCGTATCTTGGAGGTGGATCCGGCCACCAACGAGATAGCCTGGGAATATCAGGGCACCCCTGACATCTCTTTCTACAGCTACAACATCAGCAGCGCCGAACGNCANCCCAACGGGAACACGCTGATCTGCGAAGGGGCGCCTGGACGTATCTTTGAAGTGACCCCCGACAAAGTAATCGTCTGGGANTACATCAATCCTTATTTTGGGGANAGAGGGCAGGCAGGTTCGGTTAATGGAGTATTCCGAGCGCATCGTTACGGGCCGGACCATCCCGGTCTGCAAGGTAAGGAATTAGATCCGGCCCGCTACAATAACGTGAACCAACTTTACGCGTAGATTGGTTGCCTGCCCGGTTAGATTCATCCGGTGACGGCGACCCAATTGTTAGAAGGGTTCCGCCAAGAAAACCGGGATGACCCGGTCGGTCTTGCCTTGGTACTCCTGGTAGGGAGGAAATGCTTTTACGGCGATATCCCAGAGCCGCTGCCTCTCGGCCGGGTCTACGATCTCGCGCGCGTGCATCGAGTAGACTTCGGTCTCGTCGCGGATCTCAACGTTGGGATCGGCTTTAAGGTTGTGATACCAACGTGGATGTTTGGGCGCTCCGCCTTGGGATCCCACCAGGATATAGCTTTTGCCATCCACGACCTTCATCAGCGGGGTCTTACGGATGCCTCCGGTTCTCCGTCCTTTGTTGGTCACGATTATCACCGGCAGGCCCGTTTCCCTCAAGGTTAGGCCTTCGGTGCCACCGCTTCCTTCATATAGTTCGACCTGGTCTCGCACCCATTCTCTTGTGCTAGGTATATATTCGCTCATGGTTACCTCTTATTTGCGATTCTAGGTTTCAAGGCCGGCTGTCGACGATTATTCGGAAGACCGGCTTTAGAGAGGCTTCAACTTGAAGCTCGACGATTACGACTGAGTGCATCATACTTCCGCCCAATCGTGGAAGTCCAATATCCCACTCATGCCGGATGGGAGGTGAAGCCGGGGCGTTGTCTTGATACAATTTGCAGGCTTCTAATTTAGTGCGATCCAAGCTCAACGGAACACAGAAGCCGCCAATAGCAACTGACCGTAATCGCCACCGAATGAAAGGGAGGTCTCAAAATGGCTAGTTTCATGTACGTTTCCCTGCAAGACGACGACAAGCTATCAATCTTCGGCATGGATGCCACGACAGGAAAATTGACCCACCAAGATGAAGTTCCAGCCCTCGGAGGGCCTTCGGCCTCGACAATCAGCCCGGACCGAAAGGTTTTTTACGTAGGCCATCGCAACGGCAAGGAGATATCCAGCTTTCAGATAGATCCGAACACCGGAGGGCTTACCCTGATCGGCAGGATACCGGTGCCCGATTCCCCCACATTCCTGTCCACCGACCGCAACGGGCGGTTCCTACTATCCGCCTACTATCAGGGCGCTCACGTAGCGGTACATCAAATCAAAGACGACGGCGGGTTGGGTGACCGGCCCATCGAATGGCTGGAGACTGCTCCCGCCGCTCACTGTATCCAGACCGACCGGTCCAACAAGTTCGTCTTCGTGCCTCACATCGCCCGCCTGAACGACAGCGTCATGAATCCCCCCGGGGACATCCTAGGGCCCAACGCTATCTTTCAGTTCAAGTTCGATGAAAACACTGGACACCTTACCCCCAACTCGCCCCTGAAATTGGAACAAGGAGAATTCCTCGGCCCCCGGCATTTCACCTTTCATCCAAGTTTGGATGTCGTCTACTTTACCGATGAGCAGGGATGCAGCGTCACCGCCTATAACCTGGACACTTCAACGGGAACCCTGTCGCCCTTCCAAACTACAACCACTTTGCCTGAGGGATTTGAAGGAAGAAATACCTGCTCCCAGATCCAAATCACTCCGTCAGGGAAGTTCTTATACGCCCCGAACCGGGGCCACAACAGCGTCGCCGGTTTTTCCGTTGATGCAACTTCAGGGCGGTTGACCGCCGCCGGCAGAGTGCCCACCGAATCTGTACCCAGCGCCTTCAGTCTTGACACCGAAGGCAGATTCCTCTTCGCCGCAGGATCAGAAACTGGACGTCTAGCCTCTTACCAGATCAACGGCGATACGGGAGAACTCACTGCCCTGGAAACTTACGCTGCAGGTAAGAGACCCATGGACGTGCTAATCACGAACCAGGGAAGTTAGCCGCTATTGTGTAACGTCCGACGTTACTAATCTGCCTGAACCGGGAGGAGATAACCATGGCCATAACCATCGGGATGGGGACTTCGTCTACGAGCATCAGGCGAATTGGGCCCAGTTGCCGGAAGGAACATCTTTCCAGAGGTCCAGTGCCGTCGCTGTAGATTCCAATGACCGGGTGTACGTCTTTCAAAGGACCGGACCGCCGGTTCAGGTGTTCGATCAGGACGGGAAATTCCTGGCGGCCTGGCCCCGGCAAGAAGGCCGNTTTGAGGACGCACATCATATCTACATCGGACCCGATGACGGGGTCTACTTAGCCGACCGGGACGCTCACCAGATACTGAAGTGCAACACCGAAGGCGAGTTGCTNATGTCTCTAGGAACAAGGTACAAAGNGGCGATGGAGGCCCCGTTCAACCATCCGTCCGATACAGCGNTTGCTCCTNCGGGAGAGATTTATGTCTCGGACGGATATGGTAATTNCTGCATCCACCGGTTCACCGCCGATGGGGAACCCATAGACACCTTCGGCTCTCCTGGCAGTGGGCCGGGCCAGTTCCGGGTATCGCATAGCATTAGGGTGGCGAAAGACGGGCGAGTATACGTTGCCGACCGGGAGAATAACCGGGTACAAGTGTTCAGCGCCGACGGCAGGTTCTTGGATCAGTGGACCGACTTCAAATCCCCCATGGGCATCCACATCGACAGCAACCAGATAGTTTATGTGACCGATCAAGTTCCCCGCCTTAGCATCCTGACCTTGGACGGGGAACTGTTAGCGAGGGGACGAACTTTCGAGAACGGCCACAACGTNTACACCGACTCCCGGGGATACATATACGCAGTGGACACAGCAAANCAGCGAGTGCAGAAGTTCGCCAAAATANGGGGTTTATAATGGCGTCGTTATGGCTGAAGACGACGGCATAATACAAGAGAAAAAGTTCGATTTCACCCCTGAATGGGAGGTCGTATGGTTCATCCCCCAGGAGCAAGCTAGTCGCAGAGCCATGCAGCATGCTCGTGACAACAGGGAGTTCTACGGCCGCCGTTATGCTCAGCGGGACAGGTTTATACGTTCCAAGTGGAGACCAGAAGCTCAGTGTGCGCCCNGATATCCTCTGTAGACTTGTACGCCAACGGACGGGCTCTGTGGACTGACAGATACGATGTCCCGTTTGAGACCTGGGTTGCTGTTCGCTAAAAATTGGGAAAGACNGGGAATCGCTCCCGCAGCCCAGAGCGCCNTCGTCTCCGAGAGTACAATGTCCAGAGCGCCATCGGGATATCGTAGAGACATTTTAGGCTGAAGCCGCCGTTCAGNGGGAGGTCGTGAGGCTTCCATCCTCGGCGAAGGCGATTGTGCCGTCGCTGTACACTACTCCATCGTCGAATTGACACTCGATTTTTCCGCCCTGGAATTGCTCCTCGTAGAGTTGGGCGTATAGGCCTCCTCGTGACAGCAACTGGGAGTGGGTCCCCTGTTCTAAGATGCGGCCATGGTCTAGAGCAAATATCACGTCGGCGGCCATGATGGTCGAAAGCCGGTGGGCGATGGCCACCGTGGTCCGCCCCCTCATCAACGGTTCCAGTGCGGCTTGGACGTACCGCTCGCTGGCGGTGTCAAGGGCCGATGTAGCTTCGTCGAGAATCAGCAGCTTGGGTTGGTGCAGAATCACTCTGGCGATGGACAATCTTTGCCTCTCGCCACCCGACATCCGGTAGCCGCGCTCGCCAACTATGGTGTCGTAACCCTCCGAAAACTCCAAGATTCGCTCGTGGATGTAAGCAGCCCTTGCCGCCTCCTCCATCTCCTCTTGGGTAGCATCCGGTCTGCTGTAAAGGAGGTTGCTTCGGATACTGGCGTGGAACAAGTAGTTCTCTTGAGAAACGTAGCCAATCATCCGGGCTAGAGACTCCAACTTAATCTTCCGCACGTCTATCCCATCAATCAGTACCCGCCCTTCGTTGGCGTCATACAAGCGAGGAATCAGGTATGAAATAGTAGTTTTGCCTGCTCCACTGGGCCCCACGAAGGCGGCAAGTTGGCCTGGTAGAATCGCAAAATCGACCCCATCCAAAGCCCATCGCGGCTTCGGCTCATTCGTCTGAATACTTGCCTGGGACTCCTCATCGCCCGAGACATAGTTCACTCGCACCGAATCAAATGCGATGGCCCCTGCCACCCGTTCCGGCGGAATGTCCACCGCATCGGGGTCGTCGGTTATATCGGGTTTGATATCCAGGTATTCAAATATGCGTTCGAACAGTGCCATGGATGACTGTAGCTCCACCGATACCTGAAGCAACGTTCCGATGGGAAAATATAGACGGGCCTGCAAGGTAGTGAAGGCGATAATCGTGCCGGGAGAGATACCGTCGCGTCCGATTCCCGATATCAAGTAGCCCGCCAGCACGTAGATAATCACCGGTGATACCGAGAAAAAGGTCTGCATAACCGCCCAGAAGGACTGCCCGGTCATCTGGCGGCGCAATACCAAATCGGACAGATGCTGGTTCTCCCCTTGGAACCGCTCGATCTCCAGGCTCTGCCGGCCAAATAGCTTGGATAGCATGATACCTGAGATAGATAGGGTTTCCTGGGTGATGGCGGTCATTTCCGCTTCCGCTTTCTGTACCTCGGCGGACATCGCGCGGCGCTTTGCGCCAATCATCTTCGTCAGCACCGCGAACAGCGGCACGATGCCAACAGCCACCAGCGTTAGTTGCCAGGAAAGAATTGACATCGCGACTACCGTGCTGATGAGAATCACGATGTTGGACAGGATGTCGGTGATGGTGCTGGTTACCACGGTTTGGACGCCACCGACGTCNTTGGTTACCCGGGACTGAATCTCCCCCGTTCGGGTGCCGGTAAANAAGCCCATGGAAAGGCTTTGAAGGTGGCGGTACAACCGGTCCCGCAGGTCTCGCATCACTTTTTGCCCAACCTGGTTGGTCAGGTAGGTCTGCGCGATGCCGACGCCACCGGTGACCACGATTATTCCGGCCATGACTCCGCTGATGATCCATAACAGATCAAGGTCAGGGACGCCGTTCTCTGGGAACAGCGCCGAGTCGAATATGACCCGGATTAACAGCGGGTTAACCACGCCGAGGCCGGCGGTGAAAAGAATCAACAGCCCGACAACGNTTATCTGGGGCGANTAGGGGCGAAAAGAAGCTGCGATGCGCCGGGTAAGACCAAGCCGGGACCGTTTTTCTCTTGGTCCGATTTCATTCGTGCTCATGATGGTTTTATCTCAACCTCCATGCATTATGTAACGTGCCCGTATTGGAGCAGTTGCGAATCTGGAGGGTTATTACTTATACAAGCCTGGTTTCGGGAAAGTTCCTTAGGTTTAAAGGTCTCGGAGCACCGCCCGGCAAGGCGCGCCGTCGCTATCGCCTATCTGGATGGGCAGGCACATAAGCTCGTATCGCCCCGGCGCAACATGCGACAGGTCTATCCCTTCAAGCAGTACGACTCCGTGGTCCAAGAAAGCCCGGTGCACCGGTACTTGCTCATCGGCATGGGCGATAGAGAGATAGTCCAATCCCACCAGCTCAACTCCCTGTTCCACCAGAGACTGGGCGGCCTCAACCGAAAATGCGGCGAAGTCAGGTTCGTATTCCCGTTGGTGCAGCAACTCGGAATTGCGGGTTTTGAACAGCACTCGGGTGGCGCCATCCAACTTTATACTCTCAACATGCTCTTTAGTGATGTACCTCGCGGCGTCGACTTCAAAAACCAGCCCCGGTCCTATGAAGCGGTCCCGGGGTAACTCGTCGATGGTAAGTCCTTCGGCGACGAAGTGGAAGGGAGCATCGATGTGGGTGCCCGAGTGCCCGCTCATGTTCAACGCCGAACTGTTGTTGGGGTCTCCCTTGCTCATGCGGCGGCGCTCTTCCAGTTCGAAGGGCGGCGCGGTCACCCACCGTACGGTGTCACCAGCAAGCTTTAGAGAGATATCGTGCAATGACATTCATGCCTCCCTTCTCGGCCTCTTTCCGCATATAGTCACCGTTCTATATCAGATCCTGAAGCAATCCTCTAAGGTCGTCGTGTACCAGCGGAGTCGGCAGCGCAGCCACCCGGTCCCAACGGGTGTGCTCCACCAACGTATCCAAACCGCCGGTTGTGATGCCTAGCGAAGAGAGACCTGTCTTTAGCCCACAGTTCGCCATGATTTGCGCGATGCGCCTGGTGGCTTCTTCCAACCCATTTACTCCCAACGCGTCCCACAAGGCGGGGAGCTTGGAAGAGATTGCCGGCGCCGTCCACCTCAGCATGGTGGGCAAGGTGATTCCCACCGCCTGTCCGTGGGCTACTTCCCAATAGAGCGTTAAGGGACTGCCTATCGCATGGCAAACGTTCGGGTGGCTGTTGCTGTAGGCCACTCCTGACATGGTTGAGGCNAGGGAACACCACGACCGCGACTCCGAATCTCCCTTGTTACACGAGCTCTCCAGGTGGGTGGACAGCAACCGGATGACCTGAAGATCCAAGGCGTCGGACACGGGCTCCGCCTCTATGGACCAGTATGACTCGAAGGCACTGGTAAAGGCGTCCATCCCCGTCATGGCGGCTAGCTCTTTCGGCATGCTCATGGCCAGGTCAGGGTCGACAATCGCTACGTCTGGGAACATACCCGGGTGAATCAAGTTGATAGATCGCTTGGCTTCCCAGTCCCATACCGCCGCTCCTGAAGTGACCTCGCTGCTACTTCCGGAAGTGGTGGGAGCTGCGATGAACGGGAGACCGTGATGGGAAATCTTTCTTTCTCCGGACAGATACTCCTGGCAAGTCCCCTTGTGGGCCACGAGAACGCTCACAATCTTGCCCACGTCGATCGCGCTTCCGCCCCCGATAGCCACGACTACCTGGGAGGAAGATTCCCGGCATGCCGCTACCGCGTCCTCGACTAACTGAGGTCCAGGGAAGGGGGTGACCTGGTCGAACAACGTTACCCGCATGGGGCCGATGTCCTCCAGAACCTGCCGCAAGACGCCGGACTCTCGCAGGTTACTACGTCCGGTGACCAGGAAAACTCTGGAGTCGGCGCCTGCAGTCTGCTCTATAGCTGTCGGCAGCTCGGCGAGCCGGCCGGAGCCAAAAATAACTTTGGTGGGGTTCAGCCAGTTGAACTGGGGTAGCCTTAAAGTCTCCGTGGCGGTTCTCCCATGCTAAGGGTAGCCTATTCTACCACCGGCTCCCGGCCCAGTCCCCTAGTTTGGTAGACTGTCGACGCGCCAATCATTCAACAGAGGAGATATCCATGGAAGACCCGACCCAGGCATTCAAGCTAATCACGGCGGGACGGTTGATCGATGGCAAAGGGGGGCAGCCAATCGAGGAAGGGGCGGTTCTCGTCCAGGGTTCGAAGATTATCGCTGCNGGTCCGGCCAAGGATGTCCTTCCTCCCGAGGGCGCTACGGTGGAGACCTACGACTACCCCGGCAAGACGGTCATGCCAGGATTGATCGACTGCCACACCCATCACAATGGCTTTGGCGACGGACGCCCCGGCGAGGACGTGGCGGCGCTGCCCGACGAAGTTATTACGCTGCAAGCGGCTCGCAACGCTCGGGACAGCCTGTTCTCCGGCGTAACTTCCTTCCGGGACAACGGTGCGAAAAACATGACCATGTTTCGGCTGCGGGAGGCGGTAAACCTCGGCATCATCCAGGCCCCCCGCATGGTGCTGTGCGGCCGGCCAATCGCCATCGTCGGCGGGCATATGGGTTATTTCGGAGCCGAGGTGACCGGGCCCTTGGAAGCCACTGCCACGGTTCGCCAGTTGATTAAAGAGGGCGCCGACTACATAAAAATGAGCGCCACTGGCGGCAGCACGCGCACCTCTTATCCTTTGCTACCNGCATTCACTTTAGACGAGCTGAAGGCGATGACCGGCGAGGCTCACAAATTTGGAAAGCTGACCGCTACCCATTGTGCATCCACCCAGGGAACCATCGATTCATTGGACGCCGGTGTAGACATGATAATCCACTGCGTGTTCAAGGACGCAGACGGCAAGGCACATTTTCGGGAAGACGTGGCGGAACGTATCGGCATTCAGGGGGCTTATGTAAACCCGACCGTGCACACTGCCAGGGCAACGGTCTGGGCATTGGAACTAAGAAAAGAAGCCCGAGGACTGAGCGCCCAAGAACAATCCGCTTTGGATGAAAGTTTGTGGGAACTGGAGTTGCGCTGGACCCACCTCGTCCGGTTGATAGAGATGGGATTGAAGATAATCACCGGGTCTGACTCTTCTTGGAGTAGCTACAAGTTGGGCAATACGGTGTACGAGACAGAATGCCTGGTTGAAGCGGGGATGTCGCCGATGAAAGGCATAGTTTCCATCACCAGCGATGCGGCTAAATCTCTGGGCATCGATGCAATCACCGGGTCCCTGGAACCGGGCAAGGAAGCCGATATTATCATCGTCGACGGCAATCCAGCGGATGATATCAACGTACTGTGGAACGTCACCGAGGTGTTCCTAGGCGGCCATCGGATCGACCGGGGACCGGAAAGCGCCCTGGCAGGCATCCGGCAGCAACCGCCCATCTCCCGAACCGACACTTCCATAGCCAACGCACTGCACGCCGGACACTGACGGCGAAAAGCTTAGAACCCCTTGAACCAGGCGTTGAAGTTCTTGGCCTGTTCCGATGAACCCTGGATGGACAACCGTCCGGAAGCGATGGCCGACTCAACTTTCAACCGCCCGAACATCAACAGGATGTAATTTCCGGTGCTACATTTAAAGACGACGTCAGCAGGTTCTGATCCGGACGGCACTGCCTCGTAGCTGTCNCCGGTAACCAGCAGGTCTTCATGGACCGCNACCGGGCTTGAAACGTCGAATCGATACCGCACCGGCGTCGGCAGATCCAGCCCCGGAGCGAAGGCGTTGCGAAGCCAGCGGGGCACCAGATCGACCATCGCCGGTAGACACTCGTCAGACAACTCTGCTCCGTCATCCAGGCCCCAGCGGATATCCCATCCGTGGAGAACCAGTTCTTGGATCTGTATGCCTAGATAACCGCTGACCGGCAGGGCGCCGCGCCGGTGGAAGCAGGGTTTGTCCCAATCTTCGTCGGTCAGGCCNTCCAGAAGTTGACTAAGACTTGCGTGCCTGGTTTTAAACATTTCCAAAAGCTCGGGCCCCGATTGCTGGCGGGACTCCCTGGCCGCTTGGCCGGTGGGGTGAGAGCCGCGCTCCCCGGCCGGCAGGAAAGACCCTCCCTCCGGAGGGCCGGCGTCACCGGCAACCGCCCTGGCAATAGTGGCGGCCCAACCGCTGGCGCTTCCCGCAAGATGGGCCACCACGTCCTCTATCGTCCATCCCTCACAAGTGCTGTCGCTCACCCACGTCGGCGTATCCAAGCCCGACAGGAAGGCCCCCAAGCGGGAAGCTTCCCCGGTCACCGTATTAACCAAGTTGCTTGATTGGCTGGTTGCCATGGTTTCTCCTTCTACCTAACGCATCCAATGATATCGAGGGTTTCCGTGCCGCTGAGGNAACACGGACTCCCGGCATGTCACATGGATCAACGCATTCGCGCTATCAACTGAGCCTTGGCCTCCGGCCACTCCGAATCCAGAATCGAATATGTTGCTGAATCCCGGATAGCGCCGTCCAGCGCAACCCGGTCTGCCCGCACCACGCCGTCAAGGTGCATGCCCAGACGCAGGATGGCGCGGCACGACTGTTCATTGCGCGAGTCCGCTGTGATTCTGACTCGATGAACCAGCCAAGTTTCAAAGGCATGGGTCAGCATCAAAAGCTTTGCCTCGGGGTTTATACCCGTCCGCTGAGCATCAGCCGCAAGCCACGTCGTTCCGATGTATACCACGTCCGGCAGATGCCTGCCACGTTGGCGGGGGTCCCCGGCAGGCCAGTCCCAGGATTCCATGTGGTGGAACCTGGTCGAACCTACAACCTTTTCAGTACGCCGGTCGATGGTGGCAAATGGCATCATCGTCCCGGCATCCCGCCCAACCAACGCCGTCTCCACATATAAACGCATGGCGTCGGCATCCGCCGGAACATAAGTGAACCCATACGTTTCCCGAGACTGACTCGCCGCCTCAACCAAGCCTGGTATGTGGTCCAAGGAAATGGGTTCGAGCCGAACATGGCGTCTTTCAAGCGTGACTGGGTCTAACAATCCGATTGCTCCTTCTGCGAAGGCAGTTCGTCTCTTGACAACAAAGCTAGGTGGCTGCCGGTTGGCGGAGGCCAAGTATAGCATCAGGGCTACTCTCGTAGTCGATAGCTGCCCCGTTCGCCCGCCTATCCCGCCGCTACTCGATGATTTACACTATCGCATAACACCGGACGGGAGGGAACAGTTATGGCGATATACGACGTTGCTATCCGCGGCGGAAGGGTCGTGGATGGCGCCGGTAACCCCTGGTTTTACTCGGACATCGGGGTCCGACATGGGAAGATTGCCCGCATCGGCAGTATCTCCGCCTCCGACGCGGATAACGTGATCGACGCCGGCGGGTTGGTGGTATGTCCCGGATTCATCGACCTTCATACCCACAGTGACGTGACCGTTCTGGCCGATGGAGACGCGCAGAGTAAGGTGCGCCAGGGTGTCACCTTGGACGTCATCGGCGAAAGCAACAGCGTCGGCCCAGTCGTTGGCCCCGCTGCCGACGAATACCGGGAGGAGCAACGGCTCCGGTCCGGCGTGGACGTAACCTGGACCGACTTCACCGGTTATTTCCAGCAACTGATTAGGCAGGGCACGTCCATCAACATCGCCTCCAGTGTCGCGCCCCAGCAAATCAGGCGAGCGGTGGTGGGCTTCGACGACCGCGCCGCCGGGCCCGACGAGTTGCAGCAGATGAACTCCCTAGTGGTCCAAGCGATGGAGCAGGGGGCGGTTGGTCTATCCGCAGCGTGGCACTCCGGCGGCCCCGAGTACGTGGACGAACTGATCGAGATGGCGGTTGTCGCCAACCAGCACGGAGGCTACTACGGCACCCATGTGGGGAGCGAGGGTTTCGACATCGGGACCGAGTTGGACAAGACCTTCCAGATCGCCCGCGCTTCGGGGATCCCGGTCCATATCTACCACCTGAAGATTCGGGGCCGGGAGCATTGGGGGCAGATCGGGCGGGTTATCGATACGATTCAGTCGGCGATGGCGGAGGGTTTGGAGGTGACTGCCGACCAATATCCTTACACCGCCATGCAGCACCCGTGGCACCGTCTTATGCCCCGGTGGATCCAGGACGCGCCCCGCTCGGAAACCATCCCCCGATTCCGTGACCGCCAGTTCCGCGACCGGGTGAAAGCAGACCCGGAGTTTGACCAATACGTGAAGGAACACGGGGGCTGGGAGGGCATCGTCATGTCGATCGTGGCGGACGAGTCGCTTAAACCCGACGAGGGCAAGACGGTGGCGGACATCGCCCGCCAGCGAATCAACGCCGACCCGGTGGAGACCTGCTTCGACCTGGTGGCGGAGAATGGGGCCTTCCCCGGCGGCGTCTATCACACCATGTCCGAGGAAGACGTTCGCGCGGTGATGCGGCTTCCTTGGATATCGATCGCTTCAGACGGCAGCGCACTCAACGACCAGGTTGCCGGATTGCCCCACCCGCGCAGCTTTGGCAGCAATAGCCGGGTGCTGGGGACCTACGTGAGGGAGCACGGCGTGTTGCCTCTGGAAGAAGCCATCAGGAAGATGACCTCCCTGCCGGCCCAAGTCCTCCGCGCCCAAGACCGGGGGTTGCTGCGGGAAGGATGCTGGGCCGACATCGTCGCCTTCGACCCGGCCACGGTGGGCGAAAGGGGCACATTCGAGAACCCCAAACAGTACTGCCAAGGAGTGGAACACGTCCTAGTCAACGGCGTCCCCGTAATAGACCGCGGGGAACACACCGGCGCACGGCCTGGCATGGTTGTTTATGGACCGGGGTATAGCGGGGGATAGGGATGGGGGGTAGTGGTGGACTCGAATCACTGACACCTTGAGCCTCAAGCAAGTACTCTAACCAACCGGCGACCAGGATACTCAGGTTAGGCCAGTGAGCCGCTGGGCTCCGATTCGCATCCCTCAGCCCACCCGTTCCCTCTCCGACGCTTTGGCCTCGGACAGGTGAGGCCGCAAGGCTAGGCTGGCGGGCAGGATGGCTGAGGTGGCTAGGCCCATGACCACCATGGTGGTGCTGAGGCTGTAGGCGTCGGCAATGACGCCGTAGATTATGGGGGCTAACACCGTGCCGACCTCATTAGTTGTATAGAAAACCCCGAACAATCGGGCTCGTCGATGGGCCGGCACGAAATCCGCTACGGCGGCATACAGCGCCGAGGATGTTCCGTTAAGACCGACGCCCAGGATTAACATCAGCGGAATCATTCCCAGGGGCGGGACCGTCAAGGCGGATATCAATAGCAGGGCCGTCATGCCCTTGGTTCCCCAGATCAAGCTCACTGCGCCAAATCTTTCCCCCAACAACCCGACGACGTACTTCCCGATCGCACCGCCCANGAACAGGAAGAACAGCATCCCGGTGACCTGAGCTGGAGTCATGTCTTTGGCGACCATCACGAAGGGAAGGAATGCCAAGGCCGCTCCCCTGGTAGCGGAGTCCAGAAACCCGACGCCGCTCAGGGTGACAAATCCGCCCATCTGGACCGAACCACCACCGCTCTGTGATTCGGTAGATATCTCCTGAACAGGCCTGCCGATATCGATGTTCCGGCGGGCCATCGCAGTTACGAGCATGAATGCCAAGCTGGCCACTCCGGTTACCCACAAAGCAGCGCGCCATCCAAACGAGATGGCCACTGCCCCGGCTATCAGAGGCGCAATCATCTTGCCGATGTCGCCAGCGAAGTTCACGGTACCCACAGCGGTGGATCGGCCTCCGTCTTCGTAGGCCCGCGAAACCATGCTGGAGGCCAGCGGATGCTGGGCGCCCCCACCCAAGCCGCCCAGGAAACTCAGGCCTAGTAAGATAGCGAAGGAAGATGACAGGGCCATCGCAACCAGACCTATACCGACCCAGACGTTTCCGAAAACCAGAAGCCAGAACTCGCCCGTCGTCTCGGCTAGAAGCCCGGAAGGAATCTGAAGAATCGCAGTGGCGCCGGTGAACACCGATTTCAGCAGTCCGACTTCCGTGAAGGAAAGATCCAAGTCCTCTTTTATGAAGGGAAGCAGGGGGACCATGAGCGCGATAAATAGGTCGTTCCAGACGTGCATAGCCGAGCCGAAAACTAGGACGCGGCGGGACTGGGGCGCTTTAGTAACGAAATTCAGCATAGCCTCCGATTGTGGGTCGTTGTTTGGAATAGCCGGTCGTCAACTGAGGATATGATTCTCTGGGACGGCCCGAACTATTAAACCACGTATTGAGCCGGTCAACCGGCGTTGAGTTCTTGCCCACCCTCAATAATTAACCCCCCTTCCCGCTCCCCCTTCCACTGCAATAGTCTGCCCGGTGATGGCGCTGGCTTTTTCCGATACCAGGAACAGGACAAGGCTGGCAANCTCTTCGGGCTCCACCATCCGGCCGATGGGAATCTCGCTGACCGTGCGGCGCTCCGCTTCTTCCACGGTGATGTTGGCGTCGCGGGCGCGGCGTTCCAGTAGCTCGACTTGTCTGGGAGTTCGGGTGGTGCCGGGGTGGATGCAGTTCACTAGGATGCCCAGGTGGGCTACTTGGTCGCCCAGGTTCTTGGCGATGTTGGAGACGGCCGAGTTGGTGACGCCGTTGCTGTTTGTGAGGTTTCCGGCGTTCCGTGCCGCCATCCCGCCGATGTTGATGATGCGGCCACCGCCCCGGCGCTCCATGTGGGGAACGACCTCCCGGGAGCAGCGAACGTAGCCCATGACCTTCACGTTGATGTGGTTCAGCCAATCTTCGTCAGACAGTTCCAAGAAGGGCGCAGCCACCGAGTTCACGGCGTTGTTCACCAGGATGTCCACCCCGCCCAGCTCGGACACGGTAGTGGCCACCAGGTTTTGGATATCCTCAAGAACTGTCATATCGGCCCTGACCGATAGAACGGGCCGGCCAGATATCTCGGATATCGCCGACGCCGCCTCCTCCAAGTCTTCCACGCCCCGGGCGCAGATGACAACATTGGCTCCTTCTTGCGCCAAGCAGAGGGCCGTGGCCCTGCCGATGCCTTTGCTGCCACCGGTGACGATGGCTACTTTTCCTTCAAGTCCTAATTCCATGATGAACTCCTTATCTGTATCTATGAAGCCTTCCGGCTCGCATATTACAGCGGACNGGATAGGGTTCGGGACGGCCAGGGAATGTCCTACAGGTAGAGGAGAGTGCGTGACTTATCCCCTTCAATAAGTGAAGCTTACCAACAGTTTTAGCTTACCTTCGTCCATGTCTCGATTGTGACGTCAATAACAATGTTGACGTAGAACATGGCGCAGAATAACATGTGGTGGTCACCAACGTGGAATCGGAATCCGCCGCTGTTAGGCCGCTTGTCTAATCACAGGCGAAGCAGGCATCGCTTGGAGCGCCGGACGGTTTCGTAAGATGACTGGTAAGGGATTGCCGTAGTTGGAGCTTGACACGCTATAATCGCTATGGTAAAACCGATATCAGATTATAATCATTATAGGGAGGGCAAGGATGGCAGATAAAGAGATAGCGTTAATGGCACATCTGATGCGTCGTGCCGGCTTCGGAGCAACCTTCGAGGAATTGGAGGCTCGCGCCGCCAAGGGCTACGAGGCGACGGTAGACGAGTTGCTCGATCCGGAAGGTCAACCCGAGCTAGAGAAAGACTTGATGATGCGTTATCAGCCCCAGTGGGTCTCCCAGGCCGGCCTAGAAGGCCAGCAGGAAGAATGGACCTACCGGATGATTAACACTAAGCGGCCGCTGGAAGAAAAGATTGCCCTCTTCTGGCATCAGATTTTTGTCACCGGCCACGCTAAGTGCGAGTACCCCAAGCAGCAAACCATCGAATTTGACATGTTCCGCCGCGACGGTCTGGGCAAGTTCGACAACCTCCTACAGGGATTGGCCAAAGACCCGGCCATGATGTTCTATCTGGACAACTGCATGAGCCACAAAGACGCCATCAACGAGAACTGGGGCCGGGAATTGTTGGAGCTGTTCTCCATGGGCGTTGGCATGGACGGCCAAGTCAACTACACCGAGGACGACGTCAAGGAGTGCGCACGGGCCTTCACCGGATGGACCGTGACCAACTCCATCCCCCGGTATCCCTACGGCAAGTACGAAGCGAAGTTCATCTACGACTCCAACGACCACGACTTCGGCGAGAAGACTTTCTTGGGCGAGACCGGGAACTGGAACGGCGAGGACATCATCAACATCGTCGCCAAGCAAGCCGGCACCGCTAGGTTCATCTCGCGTCACCTCTACAATTTCTTCGTGTCCGATGAACCCCAGGTTCCCGCCTGGCAGAACACTCCTCCGGGCGACCCGGCGACCATCAAATCGTTGGAAGACGAGTACTTCCGCACCAACTACGACATCCGCTCCATGTTGCGGGTGCTGTTCAAATCCGATGCTTTCAAGAACTCTCGCTTCACCAAGGTGAAGAGCCCCACCGAGACGGTGGTCGGAACCATGCGGTTGGTGGGCGATTTCAGTATGCCCAAGCCCGGCATGAATGCAATGTCGCTTAACATCCGCTACATGGGCCAAGACCTCATGAACCCGCCCACAGTCGAAGGCTGGCACACGGGCCGGGAATGGATCGACAGCGGCACATTGGTGGAGCGAATCAACTTTACCGCCGACGCTGTCGGCAACACCAGCCACCCCGGCATCCAGTCCATCATCCAGCGGCTGGGCGCTCAAGGCCCGACCATCACTGCGGAGCAGTTGGTGGACGGATGTCTCGACATGTTGGGAGCTTATGTGCTCGCCGACGTGACCCGGAACGAGCTACTTGCCTTGGCCAAGGCCGACGGCGATCTCCGCACCGGCACACCGGAGTTCGAGACCCGAGTAGGTCAGATGCTCCAATCCATCGTAGCCACCACCGAGTACCTATTTGCATAGAAGCCTCCTCTCCCCTTGTGGGAGAGGATTGAGAGCCTGTCCTGAGCGCAGCCGAAGGATGAGGGGTATCACCCCCATCCTAACCTTCCCCAATCAAGGGGGAAGGAAACAGTAGTACATAGGAGAAATAATGACGTCCACCAAGAAAGACCCGGTACTGGTGGTGCTGCAGTTGTCCGGGGGAAACGATGGTTTGAATACCATCATTCCTTACACCAACCCCCTTTATAACGACAACCGGCCCGCGGTCCGGGTACCTGACGACCAAGTTCTACAAATCAACGACGAGATTGGTTTCAACCCGGCGATGGCGCCGATGAAGCGCCTGTACGACGATGGGAAACTAGCCATCATTCAGGGCATAGGCTATCCAACCCCCAGCCGTTCCCACTTCCGCTCCATGGATATCTGGCACACCTGTGAGCCGGAAAAAGTGGGCGATGAAGGCTGGCTCGGCCGGATGATAGCAGAACTTGACCCGACCAAAGAGAACGTGCTTACCGGCGTGAACTTCGGGCGCGGTCTTCCCCGAGCCATGGTGGCCCCCGGCGTTCCGGTGGCCTCGGTTGGCAACTTAGAATCCTACGGCGTCCTCACCGGCATCGAGATTGAGGAACAGCGTACCAAGGCTCTAGACGTGTTCTCGCGGGTTTACTCGCCAATGATTGGTCAAGGCCCGGTGCTTGACTACTTCGCCCACACCGGCCTGGACGCCTTGAAGGGCGCCGACATTCTCAGCACCGCCCCGGAGTCCTACTCCTCCACGGTGGAGTATGGCTCCGATTCGGTTGCTCAATACATGCGAAACATCGCCCAGGTGCATCTGGCGAATCTGGGAACGCGGATCATGTACACCACCGCCCCGTACAACAGTTTCGACACTCATGCCGGGGAGTTGGCGAACCACACCAAGCTGTGGTCCGAGACTTCCAATGCCGTGGCCGACTTCTACGACGACTTGAAGGAGCACAACGCCAGCGACAACGTGGTCCTACTGGTGTTCACCGAGTTCGGCCGCCGTGTCCACGATAACGGCTCCGGGACTGACCACGGCGCTGGCGGTTGCGCCTTCGTCATCGGCGATGCCGTCAAGGGCGGCCTGTACGGCGAGTACCCTTCCCTGGAAGAGAACAAGCTGGTCGAGGGCGACCTCGCTTTCAACAACGACTTCCGCGGGCTCTACTCCACCCTGTTGGAAAAGTGGATGGGTCTGGACGCCAAACCCATAGTCAACGGCTCTTTCGAGCAGATGGCCTATCTCTAGAGGATCTGAGTCTGTAGGAACCAAACTTACTGCGAGGCATATATGACTACTAGCACCCAGATTTCACATATACAGTTGCAATACAGCCACACCATTGGCCGGGGCGAGCAGTTCGGGCCTGGCTTTACCTACCCGATCCAGATGGCCAGGGGAGAAAGCGACACGATGTACGTGCTGTGCCGCTCCCCTGAATACCGGCCGGAAGGTACTCGGATCGTTGTCTGCACCGCTAACGAAGAATACATCAACGTCTTCGCCCGGGGCGTCAGCAACCAGGGACCCCACGAATACAACTTCGAAGACGGCTCACTGGTCTGGCCGACCAGCGTCGCCATAGACAGCCAAGGGGACGTGTACGTGGCCGACGAATGGCTGAACCGCATCTCCGTCTTTAACAAGGACGGCGACTACCTAAGCAAATGGGACATCAAAGAGGGCGCGGGCGATGGCGAGATTAACCGCCCGTCCGGCATGGCCTTCGACAAAGAAGACAATCTCTTCATGGTCGACAGCCTGAATAACCGGGTCCAGAAATTCACCAAAGACGGGAAGTTCCTGTCCAAATGGGGGACGGAAGGTAGCGGCGACGGCGAGTTCAACATGCCATGGGGCATCGACATCGACTCCCAAGGTAATGTGTTCATCGCCGACTGGCGCAACGACCGTATCCAGAAGTTCAGTGCTGACGGCAAATTCCTGATGAAGTTCGGTTCGTCGGGTTCCGGCGAAGGTCAGTTCAACCGGCCCACCGATGTCGCCGTGGACAAAGATGGCGTCATCTACGTCGCTGATTGGATGAACGACCGGATCCAGGTATTCGACACCGACGGCAGCTTCGTGACGCTGAAGACCGGCGATGCCACTGTCTCCAAATGGGGCAGGGACAAGTTGGACGCGAACTCGGAGATGTGGGGAGAACGGGACCGCGCCGAGGGTATGGAACGCGAAAGGCTGTTCTGGGCGCCGTCCGGCATCACGGTCGACGATGACAACAACGTGTTCATCTGCGAAAGCCCCCGCAACCGTATCCAGGTTTACCGGAAGCAATCGGCGACGTTTGCGGGGCCCCGCCTGTAGACGATCGTAGGTAAACAAGGTCACTAAGAGTTCTGGAAGGCCCACCGGCGGCTCAAACAATTGCTGGTGGGCCTTCTTGTGTCTGATGTAAACTGGTCTCGGTTAGGTGACTCTGGTGTCAATCGCATTTAAGGACCGATAGCTTATGGCCATCACGGTTGCCCGCATCCCCTATCTAGGATGCGAACCTTTCTATTACGACATGGAACGCCGGGGCATCGAGACGCGCAACATGGCGCCCAACCTGATTGCTTCGGCTCTGCTCAGCGGTGAGATAGATTCCGGGCCGGTTCCCTTGGCCGACTGCGCTCGCTTGGAAGAGGGGTTCCAACCACTTTCCGGCTTCTGCGTCGCGTTGGTCAGCCCGACAGGCGCCAGTGTTCTCCACACCAAAGTGCCCATCAATGAGTTGAAGGGCTTGAGCATCGTCATCCCTGAAGCGGCCTCCCCATTGAAAAGTATGTTGCGCATCTTGTTAACCCTCAAGCATCAGGTTGATGGCGTAACCTTCGCGGACTCCGAGGACGCCGGGGATTCCCATGACGCCCTGCTCTTAGTGGACAACCAAGCGCTACGCCGCCGCCGAGGCGTGAGGGGCTTTCCTCACAAATACGACCTGGGGGAAGAGTGGCGCGAATGGACCGGATTACCCTTCATCTATTACCGTTGGATGGTGCGTTCGGACATGGGACGACGGGACGCGGTTATATTAGAGGACTCCCTGTACGTCGGCCAGGAGGACTGGCTGGATAATCTATACCGTATGTCCGGTCCTCGTGACGACCTGTTGATGCTACCCAAAGATGTTCTGGAGCACATCCAAAGTCTTCGTTATTACATGGGAGTACCCGAACAGAAGGCTATTGATCTGTTCAACGAGCAGATGAAGAGCCTAGAGCCGGAAGGGAAACAGTAGGGACGTCAGGGTAGCTCAAGTAGCCGGTAGACCCTCGGTCTATTTCCAACTTCATCGGTAGCCCGGCAACTAACCATCCCTCCGGCGTATTACAATCAAGAAGGAATCAAGTATTGATCTGGTGAACTTAGTGGGGAGGAAGGGGTATGGTGTTTAAGGCAGAAACGGGTCTTCATGGGCCGGAAGATGCGGACCCCGGGTTGTGCAGGAGCAATAGATGAGATTACGGACGCCTACTGCTAGGAGAATACTTGAAGACCTGGACACATTAACTTACCTGATGGAGCGCGGGGATGGGCGTGTTAAGCCAGAGGATTCTAGTAGCGAATATTGGGAGGTTGGAGCAGAGCAATTGGCATCGGCAGCGTTCTTATCACGCCGGCCCGGACGCCTGCTCACGAGACTAGAAAAGCGGGGCGACAACCCCGTTCCCCAGATCTTGAATGAGTGTTAGTTGATTCGACAACTCCACTAGATTGCTGGCTCGGCGAAGGTCAAGACTTCCCTGGGATTGTGGACCAAAATATCGTCTATCGATTCGTTTGGGAATCCCCGAGCCCGCATTCTCGGCACTATGTGATTCAAGATGTAGTAGTAGCCATGCCCACCGTATTTCTCTAGACGGTGTTTCGCGCAGATATCGTGAGCCACTACAACCTTCCGGCCATACCCTTCTGAAGAGATCCNGGCTATGTCGTCCATGCGTTTTGCGTCGCTTGGCATATCTATGTTCGGGTTTAGAGCGTAGTAAGAGTTCTCAGTTCCGAAGAGATCCCATTCCATGTAGCAGCCCGACTGGGCGATTTCCGTCAATGTTTCACGTCTGAACACCGTGCGGTCCAGATGTCCCATGATGGTGCGGCTCAGGTCGGCTCCGGCTTCGGAGAGAACCTCGATTATCTCCAGAGGAGACATTTCGTCTCTACCAGGGTGTATCAATAATGGGGCGCCNGTCATCCTCTGCGCTTGCGCCGACGCTCTCAAAACTTTTCGCTCATTGTTTGCCAAAGGCCAGGAACAGCCAATCTCTCCAATGACCCCGGAANGGATGTCTGTGCCGTCAACCCCTTCCGTTACATCCAGCAGAATCTGGGCGGTTATGTCTTCCTCGGTCCATGTGTCCATGTCGGTCGGGTGGGAATCGGCGACGTAGTATGAGGCGCCCATGATGATGTTCACTCCGGTAGCCTGAGAGATACGANAGAGTCCCAAATGGTCACGGGCGATGCCGATGCTGGTGGCGTCCACCAGGGAGATGCCGCCGTTCTGTTTGTACAGCATCACCTCATCTATCGCCGTCGGGACATCGAACAGTTGGGCGTTGTCTTGGTTTGAGGCGCCGTGATGTCTGATTCGACCAACCGTCTCCATCGAGACCGGTTTCTGGTAGAACTCGATAGCACTGGCGGTGTCCGGGTGGCCATGGGCGACGTTTAGGTCTACCAGCAAGTGTTCGTGAGTTAACGTCACTCCCAGCAGTTCCGGCTCGATAGGTCCCAACACAGTTTGGATCTTGCCGGTTAAGTTTCTGTTCACTATGTACGCCTCCGGTGGGCAGACAGAAATAGCAGTCCAACCGAGGTTTTCAAGACTTTAAGACCGCTTAAGCCTGGGGTCTCTCCATGAACACNGTTATTCCCATGTCGATGTACTTATCCCGTTCGTCCGGGGTGCCGTTACGGAAGCTGATCTGAACGCTGGTGCCCTCCAATTGTTGGAGCACGTGGCGTAGGCAGTCATCAACGGTTTGGAACGGATGCTGAGGATGAGCTTCCATGTCGAAACTTAGATCGGCCGGTCCCCAGGTCAGGCAATCGATTCCAGGTTTGGCCAGCGCCCGAGCGTTCGTTACGGCGGCGAGGGTCTCCATCTGAAGACATAGAACCCCGTGCTCGTTCCACCACTTGGCGTACTCCAGCCTGTTCTCCCGGCCATCGATCCCGTGCCGAGCGGTTCCACCCCAACTCCGGTGTCCCACTTGCGGGTAATAAAAGGCGTCCAAGGCTTCGTCCACCACCGCTTCGTCTTCCACCAAGGGGACTTCTATCGCCGCCGGTCCCAGGTCGAGAACGTTACCGATAAGATACGCATGGCGGGTGTTCTTGATCCGGAACTGAACCGGCATACCTAGTTCNTGGGCCGTGGCGCAGAAAGTAACCAGTTTTTCCTCGTTATAAGGACTGTGTTGGCTATCTATGGTCAGGAAGCTGTAGGTGTCTTTGCTTAGGATAGACTCCAACCGTGACTTGTCGGAATCCAGTGGCGCCGAAACGCCCACCACAATCTCTCCGGCGTGGATACGCTGCTTCAAGGAATCATTATTCGGCAAACTGGGCCTCCTTGTGATCGGCTGGGATGCGTATTTCTTGGACAGGTCAAACTATATAACCGCATCAATGCAGGGTCAACAGCCACGCTTGGGCCGGGAATGCCGGTGAGTAGGCGATCCAACGAAGGCACAAAGGATTGACCCCATGGCCTAGGTAAGGTTAGAGTCCCAGTACATCCAAACTTGCCGCGTTGTCCGGTGATCATCTTGATCGCAAAAATCCGTTTGAGGTAGAGGTTGGGCATGGAATTTGAGATTGGGAAGATACTAACTGTCGTTGGCACCGGGGAAGAGGGTTATGCCGGCGACGGCGGTCCCGCTACTCAAGCGATGATTGGCGAATCATATGGTTGTTCCTTCGACACCGATGACAACCTATATATCTGCGACGGACGTAACCACACCATCCGGCGCATCGATAGAACATCATGGGTTATCACCACGGTGGCGGGGACCGGTGAAGCGGGGTACTCCGGTGACGGCGGCCCGGCAACACAGGCTACGATGGACAATATCTATTCGCTCACCGTAGATACCAACGGCGACATCTACATCGTCGACCGGTTCAACTGTGCCGTTCGTAAAGTAGACGCCGCTACGGGCATAATCACCACGGTTGCTGGCACCGGTGAAGCCGGATACGGCGGCGACGGTGGCCCCGGCCCTCTAGCCCAAATGAGGGAACCTAACGACTGCTGGCTGGACGGCAAAGGCGGGCTTCTCATCGCCGATATTCAAGATCAAAGGGTGCGGCGACTGGATCTAACTACTGGAATCATCACCACTTTTGCCGGAGACGGTGAGAAGCGGCGGGAAGGGGATGGCAAACCCGCGAATGAGGCGTCTGTCATGGGCCCTAGGGCNGTCTGCATGGACAGCAAGGGCAACACCTACATCGCCGAACGGGAGGGCAACGGCGTTCGTAAGGTGGACGCCAACGGTATTATGTCTACCTTCGCTGGCACCGGAGAACGGGGCTACAGCGGGGATGGCGGTTCGGCGTTGACCGCCTTGTGGGGCGCGCCCAAAGCCATCCGCTGCGACAATCAAGACAACGTTATCGTGGTCGACACCGAGAATAACGCCGTCCGCAAGATAGACGTTACCACCGGCATCGTAACCACCATAGCCGGGGGCCACCAAGGCGGCGACGGCGACGGTGGCGAAGCTACCAACGCCGGGTTGGAGCGCCCTCACGGTTGTGGGATCGACCGGCAGGGTAACCTGTACATAGCCGACGGCATCAACCACCGCGTACGAGTCGTAGGTATGCGATAATCNTTCCGGTCTTGGAGCGGTTACAGCCATCACATCATCGATNCACNGAAAAGGGGAAGTTAAAAAATGACGACAGTCGGTTCTGGAAATTTCAAATATGAGCTGGTTCAAGATTGGCCAAAACTACCCGCGGGAGAAAAGCTGGGAACGGTTAGCTCAGCGGCCACTGATTCGCAAGACAGAGTCTACGTCTTCCAACGTAAGGACCCGCCGGTAATGGTTTTTGACCGTGACGGCAACTTCCTGAATTCCTGGGGAATGGGAGCAATCACCGACCCCCACGGCATCAACATCGTTGGCGACATAGTCTATGTTACCGATCGATCGGACCATGTGGCACTTCGATTCACCCTGGACGGAAAGCCTCTTCAGGTGATTGGAGAAAGAGGCGTTTTCTCCGATACCGGATGCGAGAAACCTGGCGACCTGTGTCCCCGGGCCGCCGGTCCCTTCAACTATTGCACCGAGTTGTCTACCAGCCCGTCCGGCGACCTCTATGTTTCCGATGGCTACCGGAACGCCCGGGTGCACCGGTTCAGCAAAGATGGCACTCTCATAAATTCGTGGGGACAACCCGGCAAGGAAGCGCCTGGGGAATTCCACTTGGTACACAGTCTTTTGGTGGACCCAGAGGGCAAGGTGTACGTTTGCGACAGGACCAATCGCCGGGTCCAGATTTTCTCTCCGGAAGGAGAATTCATCACCATGTGGACCGGCATGGGTGGTCCCGACAACATAGTCCGCGATAGTGAAGGGATATTCTATATAGCAGAGCAGGCCGACGAGTCCGGCGACGACCACGTAAGCATCTGGGACGGTGACGGCAACGTGTTAGAGCGCTGGCCCATTCGCCACGCCCACGGCCTTGAAGTGGATGCCCACGGTGATATTTATCTGGGTCTGACGATAGACCAAAGCGTCGACAAGTACGTCCGCCAACGTTAGTCATATCCGAGTTACGCCTCTTAGAAGGAGCTTATATTGAACAGCCTCAACGGCTCGGAACCATCAGAATGTTGGGCCGATATTGGAGACCTGCGAGTCCGATATCTGGACTGGGGCGGTCAGGGTAAACCTGCGGTACTGCTGCACGGCCTGGCTTCCTCGGCCAACTGGTACGATCTAGTCTCTCCCCATCTTAGGAATCATTACCGCATCATCTCCCCGGACCAACGCGGCCACGGTCAGACCACTCAGGCGCCAGACGGTTACGATTGGGGGACCTTGACCCAGGACGTCGTGGGCTTGATGGATCTGTTGAACATCCCCAAAGCGGCGGTGTTCGGACATTCCTGGGGAGCCACCGTAGCGTTGAATGTCGCCGCGCGCGCTCAAGACCGAGTGACGGCGTTGGGACTCATCGACGGCGGCACCTCTCGCGNNTCGGGTGTCAAAGAGAACTGGGAAGACGTCAAAGCCAGGTCGCGGCCTCGGAATATATCCGGGACAAGGGAAGAGTTTCTGGACCGTTTGCGGAACCAGTTGTCCTTCTGCTGGAGCGACCAGGTTGAGCGAATCGTACAGACCATGGTGTACGAAGATGGCGACGGGGCGATGCAGGACATCTTGCGCCCGGAGAATCACATCCAAGTGATGCACGCCATGTGGGATGAACCGGCATCGGAGGCGTACCCCAATGTCCTTTGTCCAACGGTAATCATCCCAGCCGGACCGGCTCCCCAAAGCGCTGGCAGCGAGCGGGCCTTGGTAAAGCAAGAAAGAGTCGCCGACGCCGAACAATCGATCAAGAACAGCCGGGTTCGCTGGATACCTGAGACGGTGCACGACATCGGCTACCATAAACCTGAGGAGTTGGCCCAAGTTATTCGGGAATTCTTGGACGACAATCAGGCCTCATAGGTTTGGAAAGCTTCACAACAGGGTGATCCTTATAAAGTGTATTTCTAACGACAACGTAGGGCTACCTTCGCCAACAAGTAGCGGGGTAGAATGCGTAGGATATCCGGCAATCTTCATTGGGAGTTGCGACTACGATGGCTGATAATCAGGAAGGGCTCTCCGGCCGGCTAGAGGGGCTATACCAGCGGATGAAAGAGTCCCAGGTGGATGCGTATCTGGTGCTCTCCTCCGACAACCATCTGAACGAATACACCCCGGAATATAGCCGTCGAAGGACGGCCATCACCGGATTCAGAGGTTCTGCCGGGGATGCGATAATCTGCCCTGAAGGCAACCATTTATTCGTGGATTCCCGGTACTACCTGCAGGCCGATGAAGAGGTGGATCTATCCGACTTTCGTATCCACAAGCTTGGCTTGAGTGGAGAGCATACCCTGAGCCAATGGCTCACCGAGATGGAGAAAGAGCGGGGCAGCATCCGCGTGGGCTTCGACCCGTTCGTTGTGTCGATGCAGGCCCATGCCGCATATTCGGGAGCGCTTCATTCGCCCGATTCTAAAATGGTCCCCATCGATGACAATCTGGTTGACGCCGTTTGGGAAAATCAACCGGCTCCTCCAGCGGATCCTATCTACTCCCTTCCGGAGAGTGTCACCGGCAGCGGCGTGGCTGAAAAGCTTTCAAACGTGCGCAAGGAGATGGCGGATGCGGGCGCAGACCTCTTGGTCCTGACCAAGTTGGACGAGATTGCCTGGGTAACCAACCTGCGGGGCACCGACATCGCGTTTAACCCAGTGTTCGAATCCTATATGGTGATGGACATGGAACAGGCAACCTGCTTCGTGCGTAATATGCCCCCTGCGGATGTCCAGAACGCACTAGGTTCACTGGTCGACTTTTGGCCCTATGAGGCATATGTAGAATCTATGCAACTAGCCGGCGGCCAAGCATCAGGCGTAGTGTGGCTCGACCCCAGCGGAACGACCATGGCTACTCGCTTGCTGATTAGCGAAGAGCAAAAAGTACATGAAAAGCCCAATCCAATCGTGATGCTCAAGGCCATCAAGAACGATTCCGAGATTGCCGCCAGCCGGGATTCTCACCGCCACGCTGCCGCCGCCAAGATTCGCAGCTTCAAGGGCTTGGAAGACAGAATCAACTCCGGGCANACGGTAAGTGAACTTGACTACAGTGATCTGCTCCATAAGGAGTACTCCAGCGAGGACGGGTTCTACGACCTAAGTTTCACAACCATCGCAGCGGCCGGCGCTAATGGGGCTATCGTCCACTATGCCGATGCCGACCCGGATACACTGCTGCGGGACGGAGAGATGTTCTTAGTGGACTCTGGCGTTCAGATGCTAGGCGGCACCACGGACGATACCCGCACGGTTATCGTAGGCACTCCGACCGAGCGGCAGAAGCAGGTCTATACGAAAGTCTTACGCGGCCACATCAACCTGGCCATGCAGAAATTTCCTGAAGGCACCGGTGGCATCGCTCTGGATGCACTGGCGAGGACCCACCTTTGGAACTCTGGATTGGACTACGGCCACGGCACCGGTCATGGAGTTGGCGCGTTCCTCAACGTCCATGAGGGGCCACAGCGCATCGCTCCCCGGGGTGTCGATGAACCAATGAGAGTGGGAATGATTGTCTCCAATGAACCGGGATACTACGAAGCGGGCTGGGGCGGAGTGCGCCTTGAGAACCTCTATGTAGTGACCACCGACGATGAATTGCCGGCTCATCCAGACGGCAAGCGTTGGCTGCGCCTGGACACCTTGACTCTTATCCCCTTCGACATCTCCCTGATCGACTGGGATCAGATGTCGATCGCCGAGACATCCTGGCTAGGTGACTACCACCAGGAAGTTTGGAACACCATCAGCCCGATGCTGGACGACGAAGACCGGCAGTGGCTGTGGGAGAAGTGTCGATTGCCGGGTGTCGCCATCTCGGCCTAGTCAACGAGTTACTTAGCCATCGTCGTTTGCTTAAACGTTGAAAGCATCAAGAGATTGGGGCCGGGTCGATTGCCCGGCCCTCCAAGCCTCGGCGTTGAGTATAATCAGACTCCTACAGGATCTAGTGGAGGCTCCTTATGAAGTTTCTGGCTATGACTCTCATCCCCTACGGACCGGACCCGGTCACCGGGATCCAGCCCTCCATCACAGAACGATTGCGCTCGGTGGTGAACAACGCAGTCCTCGCTGAAGAGCTAGGATTCGATGGGTACTGCGTTGGGGAGCGCCACGAGCGGCCTTTCCTTTCTTCATCGCCGCCCGTCGTCTTGAGCCACATCGCCGCACAGACTTCGACCATCAGGTTGTTTACCGCAGTGACCACATTGAGCTTGCTCGATCCGGTGCGAGCGTTCGAAGACTACGCAACGCTGGACCACCTCAGTGGTGGGCGGCTGGATCTCATGATTGGAAAGGGGAACGGCACCGCCCAAGCCCAGCTATTCCATGTGACTAATGAGGACCAATGGGAGCGCAACCGGGAGGGATACGAGTTATTCCGGCGGTTGTGGCGGGAAGAAAAAGTGACCTGGTCCGGCCAGTTCCGCCCGTCTCTGAACGAAGCAGAAACCTGGCCTCGGCCATTGCAGCAACCGATCCGCATCTGGCACGGCAGTGCCACCAGCGAGGCTTCGGTGGAGTTAGCCGCCAAGTGGGGCGACCCGCTATTCTCGGCCAACGTCACCAATCCCATCGAACCTTACGCTGCACTGGTCCGTTACTACCGAGAGCGTTGGGAGGCCCATGGCCGTGACCCGGCCGACGCCTTGGTTGGAGCAGGCACGGCCGGATACTACGCCGCCAAGACCTCCCAGGAAGCCATTGCCACATACCGGCCCATCTTTGAGGCGAGACAAGCGGCGTGGCGTAGAGGGGGAATGCCCATAGTGTTCCACTCCCTGGAAGACGCGATCGAACGCAGTTCAGCGTTGATTGGCAGCCCCCAGCAAATCATCGAGAAAATACATCGTTATCACGAGCAGATGGGCCACGAGGTACTGAATATCAATTCCGATGGAGCCGGCCTAACCCCGGCGCAGCACCGGGAAACGCTAGAGTTGCTCCAAAGCGATATCGCGCCAACCCTGCGCCGCGACATCCCAAGCCGCCTTTTCCCAGCACCCGCTGGGTCAGTGACTGCCTCCGCCGCCCATCCAGCATCAGACCCGACTCCCTCAGTTGGGTAGTACCGGCTCAGTAAGCTGGTCCGGTAGGTCGATGGTGCAAGCGTTAGCGTTAATTGCCAGCAATCTGAAATAGCCCATGGTCGTCGTGAACTCGACAAGTCCCTGTACGCCGAGTTGGTTCCGCGCGGCATCGAAAGTCTCCTGGCTCACCTTGTTGGTGCTCGTCAGTTCCAACCCGTAGTTGACCACCGCCGACTCGTCGGCCGGCATGGCCGGAAGCTGCGTCCTATCTCGGATCGCATCCACCAAGGCGTCGCTAAGCCCGGCGCGCCGGCCAGCGGCGGCATGGGCGTTCCAAACGAACTGGCAGTCCATCGACCGGGCGGCAATGATGGCAGCCAACCGTTTGATCTTCTCCGGCAAGTCGCTTTGCTCCCCCAAGTATTCCGACAACCGGTTAACCCGAACGGCCATCTCCGGGCTATGTATCAGCACCGAAGAAGGTCCACCGACCGGTGCACGGCCCCGGATACCCGCAACCTCGTCGTAGGCCGCCTGGTGCTCCGCAGACAATTCGTCCCTGGAAACTATTGGTATTCGCCTCGCCATAGCGCTTCTCCTTTTGGATGNCTTTCGGTAGTTGTCTTTGAATTCGTNAGGTCTGTTCCCAACCCGGCCTATAAACAGATCGATGGTGATNCGAAGCCACCCGCTCATACGGCCCCGACAAGCTTAACATCAGCGAAAAACTCCTGACATAGCAGGNGCTTCATACAAAACACATCGTTACCAGGTACTGGACTGACTTCAGTGAGATTTATCACTCATTTTAACAATCTTAGGTTCGCCGGACGGGGAGANGGAGGGTAGTTTGAAACACTGGGTGGCGNTTTTGGTGGNGTTTCAACCTGGCGAGATGGCCATTNACGAGTGATATANAGGGGCTGCGCCGCCGCCGAACGGTTATACTGACGCTGCTAATCAAAATTTTTTAGATGAGCAGGGACTGTCCCATGCTCAGGAAACAGGGAGAGAAAGAAACAGATGCATTGTGGAGTAATGGTTACTGGNTATAACCAAGGTGACTGGGACCGGTTGATGAAGGGCGANTATGATCGGCCGCCAGACGTTTCGGATGCCCAGAACATGGATAACACCCTCTATATGGGGGAACTGGTCGAACCCCTGGGCTTCGATTCGATCTGGGCGACCGAACACTATGGTTCTGCCTACTCGATGCAGCCGAATCCATTGCAATACCTGGCTTATTGGGCGGGGCGCACCAGCCGCATTGATGTGGGTACCGCAGTGATTGTGGCGCCATGGTGGAACCCGGTACGGTTAGCCAGCGAGATATCCATGCTCGACATCTTATTGAAGGGCCGGCGCCTCCACCTTGGCATCGGGCGTGGCATTTCGCCACACGAATACGCTTCGCTCGGTTATCCGATGGAGGAGTCGCACAAATACTTCTATGATGTGATTAATGCCATCAGGGCCTCCGACGGCGCTGAGCGGTTCGAGTTTAAAGGCGAGGTCTACGATATTCCACCTACTTCGATCAGGCCCCAGGCCCGCCACAAGGGCGAACTCACCAAGAATATCAAGGTGGCGTTCACCACTGAGGCGTCGGCAAAACTGGCCGCCGAGCACGGTCTTGGCCAGATGTTTGTAGCGGGCGACGACGTTGACGAGATGATTGCCAAGGTTCAGAGGTTCAATAAGATCCGGAAGGACCTCGGCCTACCGCCGGACCAGCCCACCACTCTGCTGTGGATGTATTGCGCTGAGACTGCCGAGGAAGCCGAGGAAGGATGGGTCTATTTCCAGAACCAAGGCGTCGCGGCCCAGCACCACTACTTCGATTGGAATAATCCAGGGTACGAAGGCATACGTGGTTACGAGGAATACCTAGCGCGCCAGACCGCCGACATAAGCCCTGCGGAGGCCCGCCTCGCCGCCCGCCGCGCGACCCAGCCCATCGGCACCCCTGAAGCAATCATCGAGAAGATCAAGACCATGCAGCAGACCATCAGCATGGAAAAGGTCGTGATTCACATGATGTACGGTGGGATGCCCAGGGAGAAGGCCGAGAAGAGCCTCAGGCTCTTCGCCGAAAAAGTCCTCCCTGAATTGCAAGCCATGCCCACCCCAATCAACCCAAGATCCTTGGGTGAAGTCGTCGTCTAAGTACGAGCGAGTAAATACCGAATCGGACAACCAAGACGATGAAGGGCGTCGGGGGACTCTATCGATGCGGAGGATAAATGCTACGGCCACTAAAGAAGCCGTAGCGATCAAGGGCGCGGTGGAGTTTCCCGAGGCTGAGGTTAACCGCCACTACCACTGCACAAACATCGGAATCACTTTTCCTCGGTGCGTAATCCGGGATTAAGCCTTTTAGCTCACCACGTCCCTTTTCAGCATGTACCTCTATTTGTAGGGCGTCGAGGAGAAGCGAGAAATCATCGCCATCAGCCTTTAGCACCCAGTCTTCAATCCTTTGGCATGCCTGCCGTAGGTCGGTGATGTTCGGCAGTCTGTCAATCGGCGACACCCAATGCATCTGTCCCGCTACCTTAGCTTTTTCGCCCCTAATGGTGGTAGATTCCCGGAGGAAGTAGTCATCGTCGATCTCACCCATTTCGTATAGCTTGAGAAGGCGTCCCCGACGGTTCTCGAAGTCAGTCAACTGACTTTCCAGGGCTGCCACGTCGATGTGATTAACGCCCTGTTTACGCACTCGCTCCGCCTCGGTTAACACCAACTTTGGATCAGCCAGCACCCTCGCGGCCTCGGTCCCGATAGCCTGTTCCAGCCCG
>PANP01000045.1 GCA_002708395.1 Dehalococcoidia bacterium | reverse complement strand
CGGCTCTCAGCGAAACTGGAACCCGGTTATGGCCATGGCCGGACGAATCAGCATCGCCGAAGTGGCCCTGATCCACGAGCCCGGTGGTATCGACCCAGAAGTGGTAATCACGCCGGGAATCTTCGTGAACCGCGTGGTTCAGGCGAACTAGCGTTTAGTCGAATTATTTTTGGGTCNACGTCATTCTGATNCTTCAGCGGAAGGAGAGGAATCTCATGCCCACTCAACCGGCCACCTCGAGATTCCGAACTCACNTGTGTCGGGTGCGGAATGATATTTCGGGTTTTGGAACTGAACANGTCCGAGTTCAGGAGTTATCGCCACTGTGACTGGTAACAAGACGTATACACCATGACCACTCCGTCAAGAATAGACAACAATCAGATGGCCCAGAGAGTGTCCCAAGAGTTGACGCCCGGANGGGCCGTCGCGTTAGGCCCNGGGCTACCCGGTCTTGTGCCGGGCAAGATGCCGCCCGAATCTCCCATCCTTTTCTTGTCGGAAGGAGGCGCTTTGGGTTACCAAGGCGCGCCTTCGGGACAGGAGCTGGCCGCCGTGGATTCCAGCGGTCAAGGCGTTGNCTTGATNCCCGGCGGGTCTATATTGAGCACGANTGACGTATTTGCCTTGGTCCGGGGCGGGTACGCGGACACCGCGGTGCTCCAACCTGCGCAGGTATCCGCTCAGGGTGATTTCAGCCACTGGACCACCGCCGCCACTCCGGCCTTATTCTCTCCGGGGTGGGCTTCGGACCTGGCGAACGCACCGGGTAAGGTTATCGCCATCCTTCCCCACAGCAGGTCGGATGGGAATCCAAATATCGTTAGCCAGTGTACCCTTCCGGTGGATGGGCCTCGTTGTGTTGGGTTGATTGTTACCGACGTGGCGGTGTTGAAGGTTGGTGATGAAGGCCTGGTGTTGGAAGAAGTGGCCCCCGGTTGGAAAGCGGACAACGTCGTAGCCATCACCGGAGCGCCGCTCTCCGTGTCTCCCAACTTGCGTGAGATGTCCTTCGAACCGGTGTCCGCTCAGCTACCCAACAAGGTCTACTCCAGCGGGCTTGCCGCGATTCATGACCTGCCTCAGGGTGCGACGATTATGATTGACGGGTTCGCCGGTCCGGGTGGGATGCCCAGCTATCTAATGGTGGCCTTGCGGGATCATGGAGCCGGTGACCTGACGCTGATATCCAACACGGCGGGAATTGCCCGGGTGATTGGGTTCGGAACTCCGGCAGGGCGGCTGGCCATCGACCATAGCATTCTGGTCGATAACCACCAGATAAAGAAGGCCGTAGCGTCGTTTCCAGTCTCTCCCTCCCCATCACGACCCAGTTCCTTCGAACTGGCTTTGCAACGTGGAGAGGTTGAGGTTGAAGTCGTGCCCCAGGGTACTCTGGCGGAGCGTATACGGGCAGGCGCCGCAGGAGTCGCCGCTTTTTACACGCCCACCGCCGCCGGAACCCAGATCGCCGAGGGAAAAGAAAGACGCATCTTCGATGGCAAAGAATACATCTTGGAAGAGGCCCTGCGGGCGGACTTCTGCTTGATCCGGGGGTACAAGGCCGACACCCTGGGGAACATCGTTTACAAAGGGACATCCCGCAACTTCAACTCCGTCATGGCGCCAGCCGCCCGGACAACCATCATCGAAGTTGAGCAGTTGGTGGAGCCGGGGGGGTTAAACCCGGAAGAGATAGTTACACCTGGTGTCTTCATCGACCGCATCGTTCTTCGTCCACCGGGTTTCCTGGGTTACGAGTAGGGTGGTTCGGTCTCGATAGATCCAATACCAGTTGGTAGGAGAAGGGTTCGGTGGCTCAAGAGAACGATAAGCCTCGTTTAGAGCGGGAAATCATAGCCATGCGGGTGGCCCAGGAGTTGCCTGACGGCGGCTACGTAAACCTGGGCATCGGGATTCCAACTCTGGTATCCAGCTTCGTGCCCGAGGGCAGAGTGGTCTTCTACCACAGTGAGAGCGGCGTGTTGAACTGTGGACCCCTGGCCGATGAAGGGGAAGAGGACGTCGACTTAATCAACGCCGGAGGCCAGTTCATCAAAGCCGTACCGGGCATGTCCTTCTTCAATTCCGCCGACGGTTTCGCCATGATTCGCGGCGGGCATGTCGACGTTACCGTGCTGGGCGCTCACCAAGTGTCGGCCAAAGGCGATATAGCCAATTGGCTGCTGCCCCAGCGAGGAGTCGGCAACGTTGGCGGGGCCATGGACCTAGCCGCTGGGGCCAAGGACGTCATCGTCGCCATGGAGCATACCGACCGGGAAAACACCCCCAAGATTGTTGAAGAGTGCGACCTGCCGCTGACGGGCAAAGAGTGCGTGTCGTTGATTGTGACCGACCTAGCGGTGATTCGCCGCACCAGCGAGGGTCTTGTGCTGGAAGAGGTGGCTCCGGGATGGACGGCCGAGGAAGTCCAAGGACTTACCGGTGCGCGATTAATCGTATCTCCATCACTGGGAGATTTCCGTCTCTGACCCTGGAAAGTCTTCTCTATCGTTTCAACTAGGATACATCGCCGCTCCCATAAGCCGGTTGTTGGGTGTGTGGGTAGAGGGCGATTCACGTTGACTCGCATTAACCGGAATGATAAGCTAGGCTTGTAACAAGGACATACCGACGTTCATGCGGGAGCTTGGGTAAGCCAGGCTGAGAGGGTGACCAAGGATTGTCGCCGACCGTCTGTACCTGACCCGGATAATGCCGGTGTAGGGATGAGACGACAGCATAGAAAAGAGCGACGACCGCCAGGGCCTTACCTGGCGGTTTATTTTTAGGAAGTTATTGATCGGAAGGTCCATCTGGGGCCAACACAGCTGAAGAGAAACGGGGGACGCAGTGGCGATGTCAGATGATTTAGTTATTGGCGGAAAACACTTTAAGTCGCGGCTCATCCTGGGGACCGGAAGATACCGCACCATGGAGGACATGGTTGCGGCTATCGAAGCATCGGGCACCGAGATGATTACGGTGGCCATACGGCGTTTGGACTTGGACGACCCGTCCAAGAAGACCATTCTGGACTACATCGACTGGAACAAATACCAGATCCTCCCGAACACCGCTGGTTGTGCCTCGGTTGAGGAAGCGGTGTTCATCGCCCGGTTGGGCCGCGAAGTCGGCCGGACAGACTTCGTCAAGCTGGAAGTCATTCCGGACCCCAAATACCTGTTCCCGGACGGCGCGGCCACCCTGGAAGCGGCCCGTCAGTTGGTTGAGGAAGGGTTCACGGTGCTGCCCTACATCCACGCCGACCCCACGCTGGCCATGAGGCTTGAAGAAGTGGGTTGCGCCACGGTGATGCCCCTGGGTTCGGCCATCGGTTCCGGACAGGGGATCCACACCACCGAAGAAGTAAAAATCATTCTGGAGCAGGTTAGTGTTCCGGTTGTGGTGGACGCCGGACTTGCAGTTCCCTCCGACGCTTCCCACGCCATGGAGATGGGGGCCAGCGCCGTTCTGGTGAACACCGCCATCGCTCAGGCGGAAAACCCGGCATTGATGGCAGAGGCCTTCAAGCATGGGGTTGAGGCTGGACGGAAGGCCTACCAAGCTGGCAGGATACCTTCCAGAGCTCATGCCGCTCCCAGCAGCCCACCATCCGACGTGCCCCAACCGGTGCAGGCTTAAGCCAACTCGATGTTTGGTTCGGTCCTCCAGCCTTGTCTTTGCCTCGTTACTGACCGGACGTTGGGTGACCCGGAAGACTTGGTCCACCGAATCGCCGCAGCCGTGGCCGGTGGGGTCGATATGGTCCAGCTAAGGGAGAAAGACCTGCCAGGTGGCACCTTGTTGGAGTTGGCCCGAACGGTCAAGGAAGCCATCGCAGACCGGGCTCTGTTGGTGGTCAACGAAAGAGTTGACGTCGCCCTCGCCGCTGGAGCATCCGGCGTCCAACTGGGTGAAGAAGCCCTGCCCGCAGCCATCGCCAGGGACATCCTGGTCCCGGACTCCCTCATCGGTAGGTCAGTGCACTCCGTGGCTGGAGCTGATGAAGCAGTTGCCCAAGGGGCTGACTTTCTGGTTGTGGGCACGATGTATTCAACCCGCTCCCATCCAGGGGCCGCACCAGCGGGTCCCGAGTTGATTCGGCAGATCTCCAGGCTATGTGACATTCCGCTCATCGGGATCGGCGGAATCACCGAGGAGAATCTGGGCGAGGTCTTGGCAGCGGGAGCTACGGGCGTTGCGGTTATCACCAGGATACTGGATGCTGCGGACCCGGAAGCGGCGGCGCGTAAGTTGAAGCAGGCGATGTCGCAGGCTTGGCCGGGCGGCTCACCGGTCGGTCAGGGGGAAACTAGAGGAGGTTCCCGGGCGGGATGATCAACTTAAAGGTGAACGGAAAACCCAGGTCGCTGGATGAAAGCGTGGACTTGGCGACCTACCTTGACTCCTTCGGTGTTGACCAGCAGCACGTGGCCGTTGGATACAACGGCGATGTTCTCAAGAAAGAGGAGTTCCCTACGGTGAAATTAAAGGACGGGGATGTCCTAGAGATTGTGCGGCCCGTCGGCGGCGGCTGAGCAGATCCGAATCCTAACCGGGCCGCCGATGCCGGTCCAAGTCCCGTTTTCCCCCTCCTCCAATCATTTAGACGTAGAACCTTTCCCTTTGATAACTGGCCCAGGCTTCCCGGTGTAATTATCAAATCTACTTGATGTCTTTTGAATTTTGACTCGACCGGTTTAAGGACCGATCCGATGGAAGATAAAACCCTCGACCCCGCCGCCCTAGACGAGTTGTTAGGCGGCATAATCCGGGATAATCAAGAAAAGGTGGTGGGCTGGATCCGGGGCGAACCGGGCTGCTGGGGCTTCCTGGCGGGTAAAAGTGTCGCCGCCTGCCGCCAAGACTTAGGACGTCCCCTGGCCGATGGAGAACGCAGGTTGGTCTGGCACCGGCTCTGGCAATGGCTGGAACATATCAAAGCCAATGCGCTTTCCTGATTTAGGAGGGCGGTGGCGCATCCCCAATAGTTAAGCTAATCAGGAGCTAAAGGTATGGCACAAGTTAGATACATCGTAGATGACGTGGATGCTGCCGTTGAATTCTATGTCTTCAAGCTCGGTTTTGAACTCCAACAGCAATTCGATCCTGCTATCGCAATATTGTAACATGGAGACTTGACGTTATTGGTTTCGGGGCCTCCAGCATCGGCGTTTCGACCGATGCTAGACGGCACCGTACCCAGTCCCGGCGGTTGGTCCAGATTCGTTTTGACTTTCGACGATCTGGAATCGGACGTCGCAAAGCTTCGGGACGACGGAGTCGAGTTCAAGAACGATATCGTGGAGCAAGGAGGGCGCAAGCAGATACTCTGCGTTGACCCTCCCGGCAACGTGGTAGAACTCTTTCAGGCGGAATAGATAGTCTTCGTCGCGACCTAGGCCGGACCCCGGAATTGAGACGACTCCAGAACTTCGGGATTGATAACCCTAACGGCCTCGCCGCTGCAGAAAGCGCGGATATCCTCGACTATTCCACTGTAGAACGCCCGGTATCCTTCCTCCGTCACGTAACCCACGTGGGGTGTGATTACAGTGTTGTCCAGCTTCAGCAACGGATGGTCTTTGGGAAGAGGCTCCACGTCCAGAGTGTCCAACCCAGCTCCGGCGATGGCTCCGCGTTGCAGGGTGTCGATCAGCGCCGCCTCGTCAACGATGGGTCCCCGGGAGATGTTGATGAAGTAGGACGTGGGTTTCATTAGACCGAGTTCGCGCGCGCCTACCAGAGCGCGGGTGCGGTCGCTGAGCCGCAGGTGGACTGAAACGATATCGGCTTCGCGGAACAGCGTGTCTTTGTCTACCAGGGTTGCTTGGCACTCGGCGGCCCGCTCGGCCGTCAGGTTCTGGCTCCAAGCAATCACGTTCATGTCGAAGGCATTGCCCACCCGGCCCACCAGGGAGCCGATGTGCCCCAGGCCGATAAGGCCCAGGTTCTTGCCCTTCAGTCCCACGCCCAAGGTTGTACCCCATTGGCCGTNGCGGGTCCGGCGGTCTTCCTGGGGAATCTGCCTCATGATGCCGATAATCAATCCCCAAGTGAGCTCGGTCGGTCCTTCGCCAGCGCCACCGGTTCCGGCNAGGGTTATACCCAGTTCGGTGGCTGCCGCTTCGTCGAAGCCAGCGTTGCGCCCCCCGGTGGTAATCAACAGCCGCAATTCAGGCAAACGGGATAGGACCGAGCGAGGGAATCCAGTGCGTTCCCGCATCCCCGCCACGATCTGGAAATCCTTTAGCCGATCCACCAAGGCGTCTTCGTCGGCGATATGGTCCTTGAAATATTCGATCTGGTGACCGGAACCCGCTTGTGACCAGTCGGCCAATCCGGATGCCACACTTTGGTAGTCGTCGAGAACTGCGATCTTCACGTTGTCACTCCCATAAATTAGTCACGCCTTGCGCGTTCCGGTTTAAACACTCAACCACTGACTGGGCTAGGTTTCGCTTATGGTATCGGGCTGTTGGGGTGCTTTCTTGAATATTTGAGACAGGCTTTTTAGACCGCTACCGCCGGTTACAGCGTCTCGCAGCCAGAGGCCTGCGCCAAGGCCGGCAATCACGAACACCGCTAGGAATCCGCCTCCCGTGGCCATGGCGATGGCGGGCGCAGGACAGGTTCCCGCCACGGCCCAGCCCGTGCCGAAAGTCATACCACCCAAAACGTTCTTCTTCTCAACCTTTGCGTTGTAAAGCTCGATAGTCCCACCCAGCGGGGTTTTCACTCGCCGTCTTTGCATCAGCCATAGCAATGGCATGGCGGTCCCTACACCGGAAGCCAAAATCAGGTAAACATGGATATCCCGGAGTAAAAGCATGCCGTGAATCGTGTCGTATTCGTGAAGCCCGGCTCCGGCGATGGCGAAGCCAAAGGCGATTCCTACGAGAAATCCTAGGCGGTTCATAATCGTCCTCCAGTGGCAAAGTGAATAACAAAAGTAATCACGATTGCCGTGGCTAGGAAGCTGATGGTTGCGATGAAGCTGGCCGGCGAACGAGCGGCGGTGCCGCTAAGACCGTGGCCGGAAGTGCATCCACCAGCCCAANGAGCCCCGAACCCCATCAACATCCCCCCAAAGAACAGCACCGGGATCAANNCCCCCAGGGGCAACAAGCGGCTCAAAGCACCGTATTCCAGGCCAAAGGATTGACCGCCACGCATCAGTGACAACACCAGCCAGCCCAAGATTAGGCCGGCGATGAACCACACTTGCCACATCTCCGCCATCCGGGGACGGCGCACCCAGGTCATCACCTGAACATATCCTCCGCTGACTCCCAGGTGCTTGTTACCCAATGCGTAAAGCGCAACGACCAGCAGACCCATAGAAGGGCCGGCGATAAATCAAGGTAGCCTATCAGGAAGAAAGTCCATGAGAACCTCCTATAGCTGGATGATTAGAAGGGAACCAATAGCTGAAAGCTGGCGGCTGATTGCTGACCGCTATTTAAGCGCTGGCATGACCTTTTCAGTCAGCAATCTCAGGCTGCGGTTAACCGCCTCTTTGGGAAGCCGCCCGCCGGGATTCAGCTCGGCGGTGAAAGCGCTCAACCCGAGAATCTCTTTGAACTGAGCCAATTTGTCCGTTACCGATTCGGGAGTTCCGAAGATGACTTTCGTTTCCAGAATATCCTCGTAGGTCATGCTGGACAGCCGTTGGGAGCGGGATCGCCTGGAAGCCGTGCGTTCGACATCCGAGCCAATCTCGTCGTCGAAGAATACGCGCATCCGGGAGAAATAGGCCTCGATGGTCTCTTTGGGTTCCTGCGTAGCCGCCTCTTCGGACAGGCCAATGTACATCGGGATCCGGACTGATATATCGCCTTCACCAGGGTGCCCCGCTTCTTTCCAGGCCTTGTGGTATTCCTTCAGATTGGCTTGCAGGTCGTGCACGTCCATGCCTCGCATGGACAGGAAGATGGGATAACCCAGACGGCCTACCCGTGCAAAGCTGTCCTCACCGCTGGATGCCAAGCGAACCACCGGGTGGGGCTTTTGATACGGCGATGGGGACACCGTCGCATTTTCGATGTGATTGAACTTTCCCTCGTAAGAAAACGGTTCGCCCTTCCATGCCTCCAGAATGATGTCCAGAGCCTCTTGAAATCTTTCCCGGCTTTCCTCGTATGGGATTCCCATAATCTCATATGCCCGCGCATTACCGCTGCGTCCCACACCAAATTCGAACCGGCCTTCACTGATCTGGTCCACCGTGGCCGCTTCTTCGGCGATCCGAAGGGGGCTTATCAGGGGCAATACCTGCACCGCCATCCCGACTTTGAGCCGCTTGGTTCGGGACGCGATGGAACCGGCAACTACCAGGGGCGCCGAAAGCACCGACCGATTGGGGTTGAAGTGAGACTCTCCCAGCCACACCGAATCCAAGCCCGTCTCTTCGGCTAGGTCCGCCAGTTCAAATGCGTTATTGAACACCTCGGTTTGGGTGAGTCCAGGAGTACTGAAGAAGTCCATGAAGATTCCAAATTCCATACGTNCCCCCACGGTGTTACCCGATAGTACGCAGTTTCAGCGTTTCAACCATGAACACCAGATTCGATTCTTTATTAGGCAGGCGCAAGGCCGGGTTCAGTAAAACATACACCCCAACTAGGGTCAAGGGAATCTTCTAGCACGCCAAGTGTGAGACGGTTGGACACACTGGGGCGCATAGGCCTATCCAGATTCGGGCTTTTATTACGTGCCAAACTTGCCCAGTCAGTATCCTAGCTGCTAGCATGGCCTAAGTAGAGGCTGATAGGAGTCTATCCTTGGTCGGAATCGCCGCATACGGGGCCTACGTTCCCCGACACCGCCTCGGCGCTGGCACGTCTGGTTGGAACACGGAAATGGAACGCTCCGCCGCCAATTTTGACGAAGACAGCGTGACTATGGCCGTGGCCGCCGGATTGGACTGCCTGAGAGGACGGGACCGGCAGGCGGTTGACGGTCTTGTCTTCGCCACGACGACTCCTCCCTATGCCGAGAAGCAGTGCGCCGCCATAATCGCCGAAGCGTTGGACCTGCGCCGTGATATTTTCTCCGCCGATGTGACCGACGTCTTGCGGGCGGGGACCACCGGACTCAAGGCGGGGTTAGACTCGGTGGCCGCTGGCTCCGCCAAGCACGTGCTGGTAATCGCCAGCGACAGCCGGCAAGGAGCGCCCAAAGGCGACACCGAGCGGAACTCGGGAGACGGTGCGGCGGCGTTTCTGGTTACCCAAGAAGACGTCATAGCGTCTCTTGAAGGCTTCTACTCGATAACCGACAACATGCTGGATAACTGGCGCTCGGCTCAAGACCAGTTCATTCGCTCCTGGGAAGACCGGTTCACCGCCGAAGAGGGGCTGGAGCGGATATTGGGCGAGGCCGTCTGCGGCTTTTTCCAGCAACAGGGAACCGAGGCTGGTGACGTTGCGAAAGTCGCCCTTTACGCTCCTGATGGACGCCGCCACGCCCAGTTGGCGCGGGGATTGGGGTTTTCTGCCGAGCAGGTTCAAGATCCCCTCTTTGGTCGATTAGGCAATACGGGCGCGGCGTTCCCCCTGATGCTTCTGGTGACGGCGCTGGAGCATGCCGAACCCGGCCAGTTGTTGCTGACTATTTCCTACGGTGACGGCAGCGACGTCGTAGGACTCCGCACAACCCCAGCCATCAGCCAAGCAAGAGCGCCGATGGGCGTCTCCGGCTACTTGGACTCCAAGCTGATGCTGGATGACTACGAGACCTACGCCGGATGGCGAAACGTCTGGCTCACCGACTCCTCCGCCCGGCGCCCCACCCCCGCGTCGCCGTCGGCAACCGCGCTCTGGCGGGAGGGCGACCGCAACGTCAGGCTTTACGGCGCGTCCTGTGACAAGTGCGGCTACGTCCAGTATCCGCCCCAAAGGGTTTGCGTCGAATGCCAGACCAGGGATGAATCGACCCCAGTCCGGCTCAGTGATAAGCCGGGATTTGTGTTCACCTATTCCATGGACTACATCGCCGGGGCCGTCGATACTCCACTGGTTATCGCGGCAGTGGATTTTGAAGGCGGTGGCCGGATGCTGTGCATGATGACCGACCGGGCTTTAGATGAAGTGTCGATAGATATGCCCGTGGAGATGAGCTTCCGGAAGCTACGGGTGGTCAACGGGATCCACAACTACTATTGGAAGGCGATTCCCAAACGTTCCACACTCTGACGCTATTTAAAGAAGAGGCGAGTATGAGCGGCATAAAAGACAAGGTGGCAATCATTGGGATGGGGTGCTCCAAGTTTGGTGAGCGTTGGGACGCTAGCTCCGCGGACTTGATGGTGGAGGCCGCCTACGAAGCCTTCGACGACGCCGGGATCGAGAGCAAGGATGTCCAGGCCGCCTGGCTTGGGACTGTCAGCTCCTTCCGCACCGGTCAGCCCTTGGCCGAGGCACTTAAGCTGGACTACATACCCATCAGCCGGCTGGAGAACGCCTGCGCCACCGCTACCGACGCCTTCCGCAACGCCTGCTATGCCGTGGCCGCTGGTGTCTACGACATCGTGCTGGTTATGGGGGTGGAAAAGCTGAAGGATTCGGGTTTCTCCGGTCTGGCGATCCCCGAAGCGCCGGGGTCCGACGTTGCCCCGCCGACGCCGCCGCCGGCCCAGTTTGCCATGGCGGCCACCCGCTATTTCCACCAGTACGACATTCCCTATGATGAGGGGAAGCAGACCCTAGCCCAGATCGCATCGAAGAACCACCACAACGGTACCATGAGTCCCAAAGCCCACTTCCAGCGTGAGGTCAGTGCCGAGCAGGTAGTCAACGCGCCGATGATTGCCTGGCCCTTGGGGCTTTACGATTGCTGCGGCGTCAGCGACGGGGCGGCGGCGGCGATAATCACCACTCCGGAGATTGCCAAGAGCTTTCGAGACGACTATGTTCTGGTCAAGGGAATCGGTCTGGCCGTGGGGGCCTTCGGGGTGTTGCGCAGCGACTGGGATTTCACCCACTTTCCCGAAACCGTGCGGGCCAGTCAGGCTTGCTACCAGGAGGCGGGCATCACCGACCCGCGTAAAGAACTGGACATGGCGATGGTCCACGACTGTTTCACCATCACCGAGCTAATCATCTATGAAGACCTGGGCTTCAGCCCCCGGGGCAAGGCCAGCGAGGACGTGGCGGCGGGAACATTCTCGCTGGAAGGTGAACTGCCGGTGAACACCGACGGCGGCCTCAAGTGCTTCGGGCATCCCGTTGGCGCCAGCGGCATCCGCATGATATACGAGGTGTATAAGCAGATTCAAGGTAAGGCCGGAGCACGCCAACTGCCCAAGGCCGATCTGGGAATCACCCACAATCTGGGTGGGCGTCCCGGCTCCTTCACCTGCTCAGTCGCGGCTTTCGGAGCACGGGATTAGATTAGCCTACCTAACATAACCCGCTGTCCAACACCCTCTCATCGAGAGGGTGTTTTCATTTCTAGCCTCAAACATTGTTATAAAAACAATATTAATTTCAAAAAACAGCCAAACTCGACCCTCAAAGCCTTGAATCTCCCAGAGTCCTGCTGATATAAACGACATTACATAATCGGGGCCGATAACGCCCCTTGGCCTGCGACGGAGAATCAACTTCCCGCCGGTCGATTCACTCCCACCCGGAGATTACTTGATGACGCAGAACTCGACAAAGATTCAGGTCGTGCAGGTATCGGGACGAGGCACCAACGTCGAATTCATCATCGACGATGTGGTTCCATTCGACCAGATCAGGAAAGGCGTGCGCGATTATCTGATTGAGAACCGGGGGATGTGGTCAGGCGGCGCGATCGCCGTAAACGTTGGCAACCGATTGACATCCCGAGACGAGTTGAATGAGCTCAAAAAAATAATCGAAGCAGGGTCCGGCCTAACCGTGATCCGGTTCTCATGCTCCCCGGAAACCATGGCCACGACTCCTGATGCCCCAGATCCTGAACCCATTCGTCCGCTGCAGCATAATGAGGTCATCATCCCGGACCGGAAGCCGACGGTTATAGCTCAGGCACAGGTGATACCGGATTCGACACCGGTTGCTCCTAAAATCATTGAGCCTCTTCAAGCCTTCCGGACTCCCAAGACCCTTCCTCAGCACAACGAAGTAATAGTTCCGGAGCCGCAGATCGAAGGGACGCTGCCACCAGGGATGCGGGCCGCTCCGTTGATAGACCGCAACGAAAAGCCGCATCAAACCGTGCTTCCCATCAATGAAGTTTCTCAAGCGGAGCAGCCTCCTACGAGTTATCCCCAACATAACGAAGTTGAGTCGGGACCTCCCGTCGTTGAAGACGACGAGCAGCCCCTCTTGATGGACGAAGAGAGGGCGACTAAGTCACAGCAGGCCAGCTATCTCCAGAGCCAGCGTGACACCGCCCTGTTGGTCAAGTCTACTTGCCGTTCCGGCGAAATCATCCGGCATCAAGGTGATGTCGTGGTGATGGGAGACGTCAATCCCGGAGCAGAGGTTATTGCCACCGGCGACATCCTGGTCTTCGGATGCCTCCGCGGCTTTGCCCACGCTGGCTGCGAGGGCAATTCTAAGGCGACCATCGTGGCTTTGAGCCTGGGGTCGCCCCGAGTTCAGATCGGGCCTCACGTCGGCGTATCCAGCAGCAATGCCGCCCAACCGAAGCATATCGATTCCGGCCCTCTTATCGCATACGTCAGGCGGCGTTCGATACATGTCGCCCTCTTTGAAGGGCGGTTCTTCAAGTACGGTAAAGGAGTGTTGTATGACGGGTAGAACTATAGTTATCACATCCGGCAAAGGCGGAGTCGGCAAGACAACTGCCACGGCCAACCTGGGCACTGCCTTGGCCATGCGCGGCCAGAAGGTAGTGGTGATCGACGCCGACATCGGACTCCGCAATCTTGACGTCATAATGGGATTGGAAAACCGGATCGTATATGACCTGGTCAATGTCATCGAAGGCAAATGCAAGATGCACCAGGCGATGATTCGGGACAAGCACCAGCTGGAACTCTTCTTGATCCCAGCAGCTCAAACCAGGGATAAAGACTCCATAGAGCCTGAACAACTGCGGGAACTGTGCGAAAAGTTGGAACAAGAATTCGACTATGTGCTGATAGATTGCCCCGCCGGTATCGAAGGCGGATTCAAGAACGCCATCGGCGCCGCCAAAGAAGCCATCCTAGTGACCACGCCGGAGGTTTCGGCCATCCGCGACGCTGACAGGGTTATCGGCCTGTTGGAGGCGTCCGAATTGCACCGACCCAAGCTGATTATCAACCGGATCAACACCAACCTAGTCAAGCATGGCGACATGATGGACAAGGACGACATCGTGGAGCTTCTGTCGGTAGAGATTCTGGGTCTGGTCCCCGCTGATGAGCACACCATCACCGCCGCCAACCGGGGCGTTCCGGTGGTCCACGACAAGAAAGCGCCGTCGGGGTCGGCCTTCCTTAGAATCGCGGCCCGAGTCGACGGGGACGAAGTGCCTTTCATGAGTCTGGAGCCCAAAACCAGCATAATCGACCGGATGAAAGGCCTGGTAGGTCTCAGCGGGAGGGCTTATTCCCATGCGTGATTTCATTCGATGGTTAGTGAGCCAACTCGCGGTTGCCGAACAACACGAGAAAACCGGCATCACCGCCAAACAGCGGTTGCAACTAGTCTTGATCCAAGACCGCCTGGACCTGCCCACTGATGAGATGGAGTCCATGAAACAGGAGATATGGGAGGTTGTGTCCCGCTACCTACGAGTGGCCGACGACTTCCTGGAGTTCGAGATTAGGAGGTTGGACGAACTGGTGGTTCTGGTATCCAACATCCAAGTCAACGACGCCAGTGAGTTGGTGCCCGCCACCGGCTGAACGCCGAATCCCAAGAGTNACCCCCGCCACTTTTAGGCGNACATAACATTGAGCAAAGCCCCACCTCCGCATGCGGCGACAAGGGTGGGGCTTATATATTGTCCGCGACAGGGCGTATAGTAACGGCAAATCCTCGGAGTGGACATGACTGAATCGGAGATTTTGGTTATCGGTGGCGGTATCGCCGGGGCGTCTGCCGCATATCACCTGGCATTGGGTGGACATAACGTTGTCTTGCTGGAACGCGGGGAGATTGCCTCGGAAGCCTCGGGTGTTAACGCCGGCAACATCGGGGCCATCGGATGGGGAGATTCACCCAACCTGCAGTCCCATCTGACCATGGGAAGCCTGGAGTTGTTTAAGAGCCTCCAGCTTGACTTGAGTTTCGACATCGAATTTCGGAACTCGGGCTGTATACAGGCGATCCAAACGGAGCAGCAGTACGATTTCATCCGTGACCGGGTGCTGTCGCTTAGGTCCCGGGGCTATTCGGTGGAACTCCTCACCAACCGGGAAACCCGCAGCATCGAGCCAGACTTTAGCCCCGAACTTCCAGGGTGCATGTATATCCCCCTGCGCGCCCAAGCCGACCCGCGAATAGCCACCATGGCCTTCGCTTCCGCCGCCGTCCAGCACGGCGGCAGGATCCTGACCCACCACGAGGTGACGGGCATAACCGTTCTGGGTGATGGTACCTACCAGGTTGCCGCTGCCGTTGAGGATTTTCGTGCCGACAAAGTGGTGCTAGCAACCGGAGCATGGTGCGGCCCCTTGGGTGAGATGCTGGGGATACGGATACCCATAATTCCCGTGCGTGGCCAGATGTGGGCCACGGGCGTCCTGCCGCCCAGGGTTTTCCACACCTTGTCGGCGTCCGAGTCACCCCTCCAGTGGCACCAGGAACTGGGCAGTTCTTCCGAATCTCCTCCGGAGTTGACCCATGATGGGGAAACCCGGACGACCCGGCATCTGTACGGGCGGCAGACCCAAGCTGGCGAGATAATCTTCGGCGGCGACCGGCAAGTATCCGGCTATGACCTGAACATCGACGCCGAAGGCATCGAAGTAAACCGGGGACACGCCGTAGAGGTCATGCCCTTTTTAAAGGATATCCCCATCAGCCGCACTTGGGCCGGGACTATGCCCTTCTCCCAGGATGGCCNGCCGATAATCGGCAAGATTCCCCAACTGGATAACCTGTACATCGTCAGCGGCATGGCCTCTTCGGGATTCGGAAGGGGACCGATGGCTGGCAAACTTCTAGCTGACTACATCCACACCGGCCACCGGCCTCAAGTCCTGTCCGAGTCTGACCCAGCTCGGTGCGTGACGGACGTTGAATAGGCTGATTAGAGATGTCGCGGCTATGGTGTTGATGAATACTCGCCGCCGCCAGAGGTACCTATGCGCCTAGTCTTAACCAATGCCACGTTGATCGATTGTCTAAACCCAGATCCTATCCCCCAGGCCAGCGTTTCCATCGAAGAAGGCCGGATCGTTGAAGTGACTGATGGACACCGGTCTCCGGACATCAGTGACTCCCAGGTGATTGACCTGGACGGGGCGTATCTGCTNCCGGGATTGTGGGACGTCCACATCCATCCCGAGTACGTTACCCACCCAGTGCTGACCGTCGCTCAACAAACCGCCCGTTTCGGTCGAAACTTGATACAGGGGATGACCCAGGCAGGGGTGCTTGGCGTCCGATGCGGTGGAGCCGCTAACTTTATGGACGTTGCTTGGCGGGACGTCTTCGCTTCNGGACAGCCCGAGGGACCGAGGGTCTTCGCCTGCGGGAATTTCCTCACCACCACCGGAGGCCATTTCCTTACATCAGGCCATGCCCGGGAGTGCGACGGCCCCTACGGATTCGTCCAAGCCATCCGTGAACAAATCAAGAATGCGGTGGACCACGTTAAGTTGAACCTGTCCGGCGGCGTGATGGGTCCCTTCTGGGACCGCCACACCCACTCGTTCTTTCTTCAAGAAGAACTGGAAGCCGCCTTCGCCATGGCCCATCAACGGGGCTATAAAGTCATGGCCCACGCCACCAATCCCGATGCGGTCAAGGCGGCGGTGCGTCTCGGCGCTCGTAGCGTGGAACACGGTTATATCATGGACGAAGAATGCGTCCAGCTTCTTCGGGAAGGGGATACCTGGTACGTTCCAACACTGGCCATCACCCACCTGACACCGTCACAGGCTACCTCTGATCGGGAGAAGCGTTGGGTGGAGCAGCGGGCCATGGCGCCCGACTTGGTCGTGCGGGCCGACGCTGCGTCGGATACCCACCGGACCTGGTTTCAGCAGGCCCTTAACTCCGGTGTTAATATGGCCCTGGGCTCCGACATCCTACCGCTGCGCGAGTCCGCTCTGCTGGAGATGGGGCTGTGGGTCAAGGACGGAGCGACAACGTGGCAAACCCTGTTGGCGGCTACCAGAAACGCCGCCCAACTCTGCGGCCGAGGCGACGACTTGGGGACTGTCGAGGTGGGCAAGATCGGAGACTTGATTGTAGTTGCTGAGAACCCATTACAGGATATAGAGAACCTGGGTAATCTACGTCTCGTGATTAAAGAAGGCCGGGTCGTGACCGACAACCGTTAGGCGGTTGCCCCAACCTTCCGTTGATCCAAATGTTGGTAACCGAATAAGGAGAAACCATGCCGGCGAAGAAAATCAACATCGGTAACGTGGAGATTACGTCGTTGTCCGATGGANTTTTGGAATTNGACCTCTGCAACTTCTTCCCGGAGATTCCGGCGGAAGATTGGCAGCCCTATCACGACTACCTGACCGCTGACGAACACGTCAGATTCAATCTAGCGTGCTTTCTTATCAGGTCCGATGGGCAAACTATCGCTGTCGACACTGGATTGGGTCCCAAGCCAGCGGACGCTCCGGAAACCCCGTGGGGCGAGCTCTTGAACGATCTCGCCGCCCAAGGTCTACGACCGGAAGACGTCGACAAAGTCGTGATGACCCACGCCCACCGGGACCATATCGGTTGGAACGTACGGTCCCAGGATGGCAAGGTAGTCCCGACGTTCCCCAATGCCAAGTACTATCTTAGCGGTATCGATTGGGATGCCTGCCACAACCCCGACCTGATAGAGTCCCGGTTTCCCAACGCTCCGGAGTGCTTATACCCGTTGGAGGATATGGGCATCTTGGAGCTTATNGAAGGTGAGTACGCCATCACCAGCGAGCTGACCACCCTCCCGACGCCGGGCCACACGCCGGGCCACATGAGCATCATGATTTCCTCGCAAGGCCAGCGGGGGTTGGTGCTGGGAGACGTACTCCATAACGCGGTGCAGGCCCACGAGACCGACTGGGTGTCCCGCGCCGACATCGACCCCGAGACGACCCGCATAACCCGCCGGTCTCTGATGGAGCAGCTAGAGAAGGATGGGACCACCATCGCCGCAGTGCATCTGCCTGCGCCAGGGTTCGGCAAGATTATGCGGGCTGAGGGCCGGCGTTACTGGCAAGCCCTGGACATTTAAGCTGGTATTATGCGGAACCTGATGGCGCAAGAAACGAAATGGTGGGCCGAAGGGGACCTGCTGGACGCATGCAACTGCGATTTGCTTTGTCCTTGCCACGTCTCCTTCCGTCAGAAAGCAACCTACGATACGTGTGAAGCTATCTGGGGCGTACACATCGAACGGGGCGAGTGGGGGCAGACTAACCTGGACGGCCTTAAAGCCGTCATCGTCGCCTTCGTTCCGGGACCGTTGATGTTCGAAGCTGGTTGGACCTCCCTGCTGTATATCGACGACAATGCCACTCCCGCTCAAGAGGATGCGTTGACCGCCATATTCTCGGGAGCGTCGGGTGGTCCGTGGTCAAGGCTCGCCGTGTTTTTCATCGATGGGCGATATAAAAGCGTCAAGCGGGCGGCCATCGAGTTTTCTAAAGAGCAGCGGGCTCGGCACATCAAGGTGCAGGGAGTGGCCAACCTGGATATCGAAGCCATACGCAGCACTAACCCGGATGACGAGGTCAAGTTGATAAACCTCCGCAACGTCATCCACGGCAATGAGCACGTGCTGGCCCATTCTAGCCACACCGTGGATGACGAAGGCATCCAATGGGAGCACGAAGGAAGGAACGGCCTCTACAGCACCTTCCGCTGGGGAGGCTCTTAGCCGAGGATAGAGCACCCAACACATGGTTCATCAGGGTCACGAAATCCGTTCGCCTTGAGCCTGTCGAAGGGCCGCAACCTCCATCTTTGCGTCGATCACCCAGCCGTCCGATGGTACAGCCTGTATGGTGACCTTGGTCCCGCACGCGAATTTGTTATCACTTTCTTGCAGGGGGGTTAGAAGTACCGAGCCGCTACCCGGCGGTTGCCCAGTGGTAAACAACTCGCATCGAGAATTTTCGGTCGGCATTATTAATAAAAACGCAACGACCACGACTGCTAGGATAGAGATGATGGCTGGTNGGCCGGAAGTGATGTTAAAGGTTATGTTTCCGGCTCTAAAGTTAAACAGGCGAAATCCCACCAAGACCTTAACCGCCCTGTCTCCGATGCTGATATTCCTGCTCGGCGGGGAGAAGTTGGATGGGACGGGGGCCGGTTCTTGTTGCCTTTGCCCGCAGGCCTCGCAAAATGCTGATTCGTCAGGAAGTTCGATTCCACAATTCGCGTTGACGCACAATTTCATGAATTATCAGCGCCATTGAGCACTACTGGGTCCTAATGATGATGTTTGCCGTGCTTCTGGCGTGATGCCCAACAAGATTCTTAGCGCCGCTACCCAACAAGACCTGAGGCCCCTCGTTCCGCTCGGGGTAACATGTTATGGCTCCTGCACTTTGGTTGGCTTAAGCCGTCTCCGGAAACACCGTGTCCAGCTTGGCTGAGCTGTCGAAGAAGTGCTGGAGGCTCTGGTTCACCCGGAAGAAGATGTCGGCGCGGAATTGGTCGCCGGTGGCGTTCTTGGATAGTCCGTCGGCGGCCATCAAGTCTAGAGTGTTGAGAGTGTGGCGCAGGTCGGCCCCGCCGTTCTCCTTGGTGTTGCGAATCAGATCTGTCCAGTCTTCCTCGGTCATCTCTAGGAAGAAGTCCAGGTCGATCAGGTCGAACTCGGTGCCCTCCCTGACGTTGGAGCATTCGAAGGCTTCGAAGGTGACAATGATGACCTTGGCTCCGACCTTAACTCCCATGGTGGCGTCGATGCTGCCCAGGCGCCGGAATTCCGGGTCGTTGTTGACCAGTTCCTGAATCGCCTGAAACCACTCGACGGAAGGGAAAACTAACGCCCCACTGGTGCTGGCTGCCATTTACTGTCTCCTGGGTTCAGCCCCTCGAAAGAGGCCGGCTGATTATTCTTTGAAGTAGGGTTCTCCGGTCGTTTTGGCCTTGCTGAAGGGCACCATATTTTTCATGTGATAATCGGGATGGGAATCCCTCGGCGCCTTGGCAATGGCTTGGTCCACCATCTTGTGGTATTTGGGATCCAGCTCGGCCCGCTTGGTCGCTTCCGATTTTACATAAGTAAAGGCGGATATGATTCTGTTCAAGCCTTCGCTGCCGCAGTGCCGACAGTTCGACGGCGCTGGCGATTCGTAGGAGCGCAAGAAAAAGCTGTCGGCGATGTTGCAGTCCTGGCAGCGATACTCGTAGATCGGCATGCTCACCCCTAGGCGGGACTGGACTCCTTTTGATCCAGGTAAGCGGCTAGGCCCTGGTCCAGATTGTCCGCAGTTTTACCCACTCCGATCCATTTCATCCGGGTGAGATACTCTTCGATGTACCGCCGCTGCAGGTTCTTCACTTCCGCCATGCCAGCGTCCATGTGCTCGACACCGCGGCCGATGATGATTGCCAGGGCTTCCCACAGCACCGGGTCCTTCATCTCCGAGGCCAGATCCCGCTCGACGCCTCCCATGAGCCGACGGAGCCCCAATGCGTAGTCCGGGCCTTTCTCGTCGACGGCATACTTGAGGTGGGCCATCCCGTAGGCCATGTGACGGGATTTGTCTTGCATGCACATCCTGAATAGGAGTTTCTCGGCGGGATCTTGGGCATAGGCTTCGCCGTAGCGGTAAAGCAACAGTGTCAATGTTCCGCGGAGAATGTACAGGTACAGCGCCGTTTCGGTCCATCCGGCCCGGCATTCCAATATGCGGCGATTCATGTGTCCGGGGCTTTCCAACCCTAGACCGCCGCCATTGGCCAGCGCCCTTTGCCTAAATGCGGCGTAATGTCGTCCCGAGTCGAACAACTCAGAAGCCAGGAAAGTCTTGACCTCGTGATAGGCATAATTCATGTGGTGGAGCCACTGGCCGATCACGTCGGTTTCGATAGAAGCCTGCTGGGCCAACTCGGTGCATAACTGGCGGGTGGCTAGCTCAACCTCTTCGGAATGGGGCTCCATCGACTCCCAGGGTATGTCGATGTGGGCCATCCATCGCCGCTGGATGGCTTCCTCATATAGGTCGACGGCGTTATCGGCCCAGAGTTCCACCTTGTGGTTGAGGGTGTACAGGTCGGTGCGGGGCACTCCGGGAATNGGGAAAGCCCCTCTCGGTCTGCGGCTCATGTCCTGGCTTTCGTCGGGCACGTCTCCGTAGATGCCGGTGTTGATGTCCCGCATCGTCAGCCCGTGTTTCCCCGGCTGGGCTCTGACACCCCATTCCAGGGTGTCTTCCATCCAGGTCATCCGGTTGGGCGTGGCATCGGGGCTGGCCGGCTCTGAGGCCTCCACCTCTTGGCCCGCAGGCTGGTCTGGGATCTCTTCCGGGTTTTCCGATGTGGACATATTTCTCTGTCCTGATTGAAATGACCNGGTCCANAAACAGCAAGACCTCCCGGGACGTAGCCAGGGAGGTCTTGGCTGTCAGGATATTATCGGCTATGCCGGGTTGACAAGCTCCAACAAAGCGGGATTTACCCGCCCGTTGGTGATTCGGTCGTCGAATCCGGCGGACTTAAGGCGCTGGAAGTACTCTTTGGTCTGGCGTTGGCGTATGGCCATCAGGATTTTCTGACCTTCGTCGGTCTTGTCCTTGCCGCCGCCCAACAATACGGCCAGAGCGTCGCTGGTCAGGATATTGCGGGCCGCCGGGTTCTCGCCCCCGGCCCCGGAGGACTGGCGGCTCTCGCCTTCATCCAGGTAGGAGTGAATCTCTTCCCGGCGCTCCGGAGTAAATTCGTTCATGTATCGCAGGTGGAGCACGCCGATAGCAACGTGCCTTGCCTCATCCTGGGCGCACCGCCGGTAGATGGCTTTTTCCGCTTCGTTGTAGGCCATCAACTCGCCTAGCCGGAACAGGGTTAACACGTTCCCCTCGCCGGTGATGTGCAGCCGGGAGGAAAGCTCAGTGAACTCTCTAGCGTTGTCGGTGCTTCCACCGACAACGTCGCTTACGCTGTCAATCATCCGCATCAGACCGCCGCCGTTGGCCAGCGCCCGCTTGCGGAACACGTCCAGATGGCGGGATTCGTCCATCACCTGCCCCAGCAGCACCATGCGGACTTCGTGGTAGTCGGGAGACATGGTCGATATGAAACGACCGGGGACATCAGATGCCACGAACTCGACTTGGGCGAAGAATGTGGCAAGCTGGCACTCAGCGGCCTCTATGTCGTCGGGAAGAGCTTCGATGGTTTCCCAGGGGATGTCGGTCGCCGAACTCCACTGGCGAGTAACGAACTCCTGGTACAGCTTGGTGAGGTTGTGGGCCCAGACCTCTTTCTTAGTTCGGAAGGTATAGGCCCCGAATTGAGGGACATCTCCGCGGGGTATGGAGCCTTCCACCCGGCCGGTATTGTTTTCGGAGAATTCGCTGGTTGTTTCTCCCATCGTGTTCTGCTTCAGTTGGTCCAGCCAGGACAGGTCGAAGCCACTTTCCCGAGCTTTTTCCCAGTAATCCGTGCGATTCGTGACAGTTGCCATTAAATCGGCCTCCCCGTTAATACCGAGTAGATGGAACACGGAGATTTCATTCGAGTGGTTATGCAAATGTTAATGGGCACGCTTAGGATTGTCAACGATTATCNCATACGCCAGGTTGTGAGAGTGTAGGTTCNCTGGCAATCTCTGCCTGCCACGCTGACGATATGTTGTCCTATGACGGGGATTTTCATGCCTGTGGGGCGGCAAAAAAATATTGGGGAGCCTGGCCACTCCCCAATATGCGGCCTGCCACACAATTAAGCACGACAGGACGCTCCTTAACCATGGCGCATTATTGCGGAGTTGTAAATTCGTATATCTACGTAGTTTTTAGNCCCATATTTTGGGTTTGGACGCCGAAAATGTTCTCCTCCTGGAACCATTTAGGCATAATCTGGCTTTTGGAAATTGGTTCTTTACAGTCTATGGCAGCCTGGACATATCTGGTAGAATCGGCGCAGGTGCAAGTTAAGGTTTCTGCTACATCGGATGACCTCGACTGGACCAAAACAACACTATTGGAGGCCATCCGGATGGCGATTTCAGACAAAGACCTAACTTGTAGAGACTGTGGCGCTNTATTCACCTTCACAGCAGGTGAGCAGGAATTCTTCAATTCTAAGGGGTTCACCAATGAGCCCAGCCGTTGCCCNGCTTGCCGGTCAGCCCGTCGGAACCAAGGCGGCGGATATGGTGGTGGTGGTGGCGGCGGATTCGGTGGCGGCCAACGGGAGATGCACCCGGCAGTCTGCGCCCAATGCGGTATCGACACCGAGGTACCCTTCCTGCCCAGGGGTGACAAACCTGTGTACTGCAGCGACTGCTTCAGTTCGATGAGGCGCTAGTCTCGGACTAACGTTTGTAAGCAAAAACCCGCTCGTCCTGGAATAACTTGGGAGGAGCGGGCTATCGCACCATACCTTCACGCCGGTATCATAGAGTCGCTATGGGTTACGGCTGAAAGGCACCGGTGCGGTTCCGTCTCGTAACTACATCTCCAACGNGAATCGATCNATTGATACGACGCATGTTTCCCACGCCCTTCGCATCCGGCTAAATCTTCCTGTCTTATCCTCGGTTGCTTTGGACTACAGAAGTGTTAGTCAGGGAGTCGCCTAGCTATCAGCACCTAGAACAGGAAGTTAAAGGGTCCTGCGAAGAAACGCCACACGAACTCCCACTTTCCCGCCGGTATGGCGTCGGCTTCCGTGAAGAAGTACATCAGGGTGAAGAAAATCCAGANNGTGNAGCCGGGAATACTTAAGCAGCCNCACCCAGGCCGCCTGGTTGACTCTCCGGTTCCACCGCGCCAGAAGTAATACATAATCGCGATTCCACCAACACGGGCTAATCTTNGCTGGCCACCGGCTGATAATCGATCTGAACGATGATTCCCAGATCGGCCGCTCTCTGTCTTAACTGGGCCAAGTGCCGGTCCCATTCGACAATCATGTCTGAGGCTGCCAAGATCCGCTCTTCTCCAACATGCGCACCTTCGGTGTTTCGATGATACCGGTAATGCAGATCCAACATAATTGTCCGGCAGTCGACGCCGAGGCGGTTCAGTCCGCTGGACCTCTCGTCGAAGCGAAAGGCCGTTGATAACGCCACTACAGCAGCGATTGCCACACCTAAAAGGGTGTAGCCGACGAGGGCGATCAGGTTGTCTTCCCCAAATAGAATCTGCGCCGCTCCGCTGGTGGCGATAAACGCGCCAATCACGATAGTTATCACTTTAGAGGAGGCGGCGAAGCGCCCATTCCGAGCGGCATTGATGATGACAGTGTTCAGGATCGCGCTAATCTCTCTCTGGCGATACTCAACAGTTGTCAGGATCCGGCGCATCCGCCGGTCGTAATCTTCGATTCTATCGTCAGCTATCTGAGCCAATTCTCGTCCACCCTACGAGTCGAATTCCCAGTCTATCCGTCAGGATCCCATCGGGATAAGAACACAGTTTCAACAGCATATACACTGGTCAGTATATGACAGACTAAACCTCGTGCGAGTGCCTGGATCTAGTCATCAAATACCACAAGACATGACGCAGCAACGCTTGGAACCAGCCGCTAGCCTTCCAGCAAGAACTCCTTGATGGCGGCGTGGGCTTCTTCAGGCATCTCTTCCGCTATGTGGTGGCCGCAGGGCATCGAGTGTCCTCGAACGTCGGTGGCGTATTCCCGCCAGGTTTGCAGCACATCCTGGGTGCGGCCAACGTACCCGGTAGCGCTCCAGAGAGCCAGCATGGGACAGTTAACCTTATTTGCGAAGTCGGCCGCGTCATGGACCAAGTCGATGCTGGCGCCGGCCCGATAATCCTCGCACATGGCATGGATGGCTTCGGGCGTGGTGGCGCAGCGCACGTACTCGGCTACCGCCTCGGCTGGGAACACTTGGGCGGCGTTGGCTCCGCGTTCAAAGCTCCGGCGGAAGAATTGGTCCGGAGCCGCCCCAATCACCCGTTCCGGAAAGTCGAATGGTTGAATCAGGAAGAACCAGTGGTAGGTGTTGGTAGCCATCTCTTGATTGACGATCTGGAACATCCGGTGGGTTGGGATAATGTCCAGCACCGCCAATCTCTTCACCCTCTGGGGATGATCCTTGGTTAGACGGTGTGATACCCTGGCACCCCGGTCATGGCCGACCAGCAGGAAAGAGTCGAACCCCAACTGATCCATGACCTCAACCTGGTCTTGAGCCATGGCGCGCTTGGAATAGTTGATGTGGTCCGGGCCGCCTTCCATTTTGCCGCTGTCGCCGTAACCCCGCAGGTCCGCTGCGACGACGGTAAAATCCTGGGCCAGCAGGGGGGCCACTTTGTGCCACATGGTGTGATTCTGGGGATAGCCGTGCAACAGTAACAGGGGAGGTCCACTGCCGCCCTTGACCAGATTTATGGTGGTCCCGCTGGTCTTGATTTGCTGCTGTTCAAACCCTTCGAACATGGCGTTCACCTTCTTATAGCGGTCCTACCGGTTGAGACCGTTCTTCTCTGCCCAATCCAGGCGGACCTTCCAGCATTCTTCGACGAGGATCCCCGTTACAACCTCTATCTTGCTTTCCCAACCAGACACTTGGAACAGGTTCTCCACGGAGAAATCGCCGTACGGACTTTCGCCAGGGTTGGGACGGGCGCCCATGACCACAGTGGAGATGCCGCTGACCATGATGGCCCCAGAGCACATGGGACAGGGCTGGAAGGTTGTGTAAAGAG
>PANP01000044.1 GCA_002708395.1 Dehalococcoidia bacterium | reverse complement strand
GTAATACGTTCCGGCACCTGCCGACCCCTATGTGCCCTTCCTGCCATTCCCTGGAATACAAATGGAGCAAGGTCAGCGGAAGAGGAGTCGTTTATTCGTTCGTCGTAGTCCGAAATCCAGTTCATCCCGCCATTAGGGAAAGGGAACAGGTCCCCTACAACATCTCCCTCATTGAGCTGGAGGAACAGGAGGGTCTGCGCGTTTGTAGCAACGTACTGAATATCGCGCCCGAGGACATCTACGTCGACATGCCGGTGCAGGTTACATTCATGCCAACCGTTGATGAGCCCAACGTGGTGTTACCTTTGTTCGTCCCGTCCGATTAGGGTGGCCTCGGGATGCGTCGCTCACCCGCGTCGCAGTTGGGAGGCGCCGGTACGTAAGAGCCGAAACCAATCACTAGTATCCCCGGTGGGCTATACTATCTAACCAACAGTCCTACAGGAGCACGCATTGAATTTCGGATCTTTCGTTTTTTCTATCAGCACAGACCCGGAAAAAGACAATCAAATTATAGACCGCACTCTGCATGAGGTGGAGTTGGCCGAGCAGGCGGGATTCGACGCCGTTTGGCTGACGGAACACCACTTCGACGGTGCGGTGGCCTACGCCGACCCGGTGGTGTTCGGAACGGCCGTGGCCATGAGGACCCAGCGGATGCGTATCGGATTCGCGGTGCTGGAGATGGCGCTGTATCATCCCGTCCGGCTGGCCGTCCAGACCGCTTTGCTGGATCATTTGAGCAAGGGACGTTTAATTGTTGGCACGGGCCGGGGATCCGCATACAACGAGTACGAATACATCGGCTTTGGAATCACTCTCGATCAGGGCCGGGATATGCTGGCCGAGGCTGAAGAACTTCTGATCAAAGCCTGGACCGGTACGAACGTAGATCACCATGGACGCTATTGGCATAGCAGATTCCCGGAATTGCGTCCACGGCCTTACCAAAAACCCCACCCTCCCCTGTTGCGGGCCTGCATAAGCGAAACATCGGTGGCAGAAATGGCCAAGATCGGCCGTCCAGTGCTCATCGGGGTCCAAACTGTAGAAACCCTGCGTCACCGGCTTGATCTGTATCGGGAAACCATGCACGACGCTAAGTATTCCGACTCCCAAGTCGAGCACGCGTTGGACGAGACTTGGGTACAGCGCGGGTTGGTAGTGGCAGAGTCGGATCAGGAAGCCCAGGACATCGCAGGACCGGCGCTGGATAGATACCGTAAGCATCTATTGGACGCGAGGATAAACTACAACANCAGCGAAGTCCNNGATCCGTGNANNCCAGNNNGCCACGGNCCCCAGGAGAAGTGNTGGAGCAGGCCTTCCTGGCCGGCACGCCCAGCCGTGTTGCCGAGTTAGTGGACGAACTAAAAGACATCGGGGCTCGCAACGTGATGCTCAATGCCAACGTGGGCCAGATCGAACCCCAGCACGTCGAGCGAACCCTGAGGTTATTCGGCGAACAGGTGATTCCCAAGTTCAAGGACAATTAGACTGATTGTGGCCCATCCATTGCAGAGCTGGCCTTAAGGCTGAGGCGGAGAAGTTGCGCAATGTGGCCGTTGAGTTATACCCAACATGAGGCCCAATTCAGAAGAACCGGCAGGGATATCAGGCTGCGGAAATCCATTAGAGTTTTGAATCCCCAGGTACTGGAGTCGCCTGAACTGAGAGGGCCAGCCTAACGATTTTAGCCGACACTGCGCCCGGGGGTCCTGTAACCTCGCCTCCTCGACGGCCCGGGGAAGCCGCATATAGGTATATCGGACGCCGTCTTGGACTTGGAGTCGCATAACCCCTGGTCGAAGACTTTGAGGCGGTTTATGAAGCCGTACCGGTGGCAAGGAGCGCCAACAGGCATATGATAACTGAGATAGTTTGCCGGTGAGATTTTGTCTGGGAGATTCCGGGCGCCATATTTAAGGAGGTCCAAATTGGCCGGACGATTGGAGGGGAAAGTATCGCTGATAACAGGCGGAGGCTCGGGCATCGGAAAGGCATCGGCCTTGGCATTTGCCCGGGAGGGTTCCAAAGTCGTGGTGGCCGACATAAATGTCGATGGTGGTGAGGAAACGGTCCGTATCATCCAGGATACCGGTGGGGAGGCTACTTTTGTAAGGGCGGATGTCTCCAAGGCAAGCGATGTCACGGCCATGGTCTCCCACGCTGTCCACACCTACAACAGGCTGGACTGCGCCTTCAACAACGCCGGTGTTGCTGGAAGCCGGGGTCGTATCCACGAATATTCCGAAGATGACTGGAGCCGGGTTCTTGACATCAATCTTACGGGCGTTTGGCTCTGTATGAAGCACGAGATAATCCAAATGCTCAACCAGGGCGGCGGCGCCATAGTTAACACGGCCTCGGTCATGGGGTTGGTCGGCGGCTCCAGATCTCCGGCCTATGCGGCCACGAAGCACGGTGTGGTCGGGCTAACGAAGACAGCAGCGGTGGATTACGCCCGAGAGGGAATCCGCGTCAACGCCGTGTGTCCTGGTTACATCCGCACGCCTATGATAGAACAAGGTATATTGTCGGACCCGGTCGCTGAAGAGCGTGTGGTGTCACGGCATCCCATGAACCGTCTAGGAACTCCGGAGGAGATTGCCGAGACAGTGGTATGGTTGTGCTCCGATGCAGCGTCCTTCGTCACCGGGCATGCCATGGCGGTGGACGGCGGTTATGTGGCTTGGTAGGAAGCGCCCGATAGAAAACGAGTAGGCGATCTTAACGGCTGTTTATGTGTTCAGCGCGGTTCCAGTCATCCACCGCGGACACAGACTTTAAAGCCCAAGAGACCCGCCGGAGGATAGAAGCAACTATGTCTGCCACGCTGGGTGTCTCGGATCGGGCGCAGGCCGAGATTACGGCAGTAAAACTGAGGTTCAATCAATGATGAAATTGGACCAATTTACTCTGATCTTTTCGATAACGCTTTATCTGATAGGCTGTGCNCCACCTTCACAACCCGCAACCGTGGCAACCCATCCCTCAGCAATAGCATCCCCAACCGATGGAAATCGGACGCCGGTGCCGGTAGGCAAAGAAATAAACGCCACGCCGACAGCCTTACCCGGTTCACCAGCACTTGCAGCCAGAGCTACACCGATTGCAACCCAAGAGGTCAATACGGAACAGCAAAATATGGACCTAATTTCCGCCGCCACAGAAGGCAATGCGGCGGCAGTCCGGGATTTGCTGGCTCAGAGGGCCAGCGTTCACGCCAGTGATGAACGGGGGGTAACAGCGCTAATCGCCGCCTCGTACCAGAATCACCTGGAAGTGGCTAGACTTCTGATTGAAGCCGGCGCGGATGTAAATGTGAAGGATGCTTCCCAGCATAGCGCTTATCTGATACCTACCGCCGACGGCTATCTCGAGTTTCTCAAGCTTACCCTGCGATCTGGGGCAGATGCCCACAGCCTGGATAGCTACAACGGAACCGGCCTCATTCGGGCGGCCGACCGGGGACATATTGAAATCATCGAGGAATTNCNAGAAACCGATATTGACATTGATCATGTCAACCGGCTGGGCTGGACAGCGCTGCTGGAAGCCATCATTCTGGGCGATGGCGGGCCGNGNCATACCGAGGTGGTGCGGTTGCTGGTANAGGCCGGCGCCGATGTGATGCNGGCTGATAATAATGGAGACACACCATTANCCCACGCCCGCCAGCGAGGTTTTAAAGAAATCGTGGGTGTTTTGGAAAGNTCGGGCGCTCGTTAGGAATTTTAATGAATGTGGCANTAATANAGCAACGGAATGACGATATACTTGGTCTATGCGTATCATCGCTTGCGCAGATACGATGCTCGTNCGGNATGGGGACGGAGACTGGGCCAAAGCGACGTCCCTGATAGATGATTCGCTGGCCATCTCCAACGAACTGGGCATGAGGCCCCCTGATGGACCGGGTGCTGTCCCGGCGGGAGATACTGAAGGTGTAACCATAACCGGTGACTCGTAGGGGCATTGACGCCCAAGTATTCAGGTGGACTATTTCGACCAAACCACAACTCGGAGGAGGCATCATGGCCACACTGACCGCGCCCAACACTGTAGCGATGGACAGCCAGAAGCTGGAACGGGTCAAGCAGCTATTTCAGCAGCAGATCGACGAGGGCCTCCATCCCGGCGCAGGCCTGGCGGTGTACCGTTATGGGAACTTGGTGATGGATATTCACGGTGGCATCGCCAACAAAGAACCCGTGACCGCCGAAACCATGTTCGTCCTGATGTCATCCACCAAACCTCTGACCGCCTCATGTCTATACATGCTCAAGGAGCGTGGGAAAATTGCTTGGGACGACCTGGTGGCCAAGCACTGGCCCGAGTTCGCTCAGAACGGGAAAGAGACAGTGACCATCCGTCACATCCTGACCCACCGGGGCGGATTCCCCCAGACCCCCGATTCCCTGCCTTGGACCGACTGGCCGGACTGGAGCAAGGTGACCCGTGCCATGGAACAGGCGGCCACGATCTACACGCCCGGCGAAACCCTGGCCTACCACCCCATCAACTACGGATGGGTCATCGCCGAGATTGTCCGGCGGGTCGACAGCCGCACCTTCGACAGGTTCCTAGCCGAAGAACTCGCCGCGCCCCTAGGGATGGACAACACCTATGTGGGACTGCCGGCAGGACTGGAAGGCCGGGTGTCTCCCATGCACCTGATGGAAGACGATGCGGACACCAGCGGCTACAGTGGCATATTCAGCGAACCGTCGGTGCTCCGGTCCGTAGTGCCCGGTGCCAACGGTGTNGCCACCGCCNGGNACCTGGCCCGGTTCTACGCCATGATGGANCGCAAGGGTTCGTTGGATGGCGTCACGGTGATTCAGACCGCCACTGCGGAGGAAGCGGTCGAGTTTCAGGTTNAGGGCGTCGATAAGTCGACCGGCACCTTCGCNCAGCGATCCCTGGGCCTAGCACTGGGCGACGAGCGCATGGGGAAATCCACCGGAGANCCGTTGAAGACCTTTGGCCACGGCGGCGCCGGCACGTCCATCGGATGGGCCGACTTTGATTCGGGGCTGGCCGTGGGCTACATCACCAACGGGTTCCGAGGCTCCGTCACTAACAACGCCAGACTGGCCGCCATCTCCCAAGCCGTTCGCGACGCCTGTACCTAAGCTGAGGCAGGGTCACTACCCCTAGCCGGTCCCGCCGCATTGAGAATCACGCCATGCTAAGCCAACATTTCTTGCAATCCAGTAACTACGTCGAAAGCCCTGAGCCCAAGCCGCTGACTGGTTTGTGTGCAGTCCAACCCTAGGATATCTGGCCTGACGTCCTGCTCTGGCCCTCCTAGCGAACCGGTTTCAGGCGAAGCACTCTCCAAAGCCGGACTCGGAATCACCAGCCTGCTATCCAAATCAAATACCTCTGCGACCGCACAGGCGAACTGGTACATGTTCATCCAATCGTCACCGGCGATGTGACAGATCCCAGGGTGATTGTTGGCCACAAGTTCCGTTATACCCTCTGTCAGATGCTCGACATATATCGGCGTACGGTAAGTATCAGCATTGCCAGCGTAAGTCTCATTATTTTTCAATCGGCCCATTATGATGGTAGCCAGATTCCGTCGGCCGGTTAACGGCCAGCCATACACCACGCTGGTCCGAACTATGCACCACTGGGCGGCTTCACGAGCAACTGCCAGCTCTGCCTGCCACTTGGTCCGGCCGTAATGAGTGTTTGGATCGGGGGAGTCATCCTCCCGGTAGTTCCCACGGTCACCGCTGAATACGTACTCGCTGGATAGAAAAATCAGCCGGGCATGGTGTTGGGTACAGAGCCGTGCCACTTGGGCGGCCCCGTCAACATTTACTTCTGTAGCCCATGCCGGAGCCTTCTCGACGGTTCCAACGTCCGCGATGGCGGCCAATAGCACCACCACATCGGGCCGCGCCTGCGAAAAAACCTGTTCCAGCCGTTGGTGATTGGTGATTTCCAGCCGGTACCAAGACTGGTCGATGTCCTGGGGAGTCCGAGCATTGTAAGTGCCGGTGACTTCATAATCGGAGTTCTGCCGGAGGCGGCGCGACAGGCAATGCCCGATAAATCCGCTGGCTCCGATAAGCAAGATTCTCATTAAGCTTGCCCCCTCCTCCATGTCATTAAGTCCGGTTCCCGGCGATGACCGCTACATCTTTCATGCGCTCCTCCGGGGCGGTTGTTGTAGAAACGATTTAACCATATTATGGACCCGCGATATTCGACGGATCTAACACGGTTCGCGAAAGGTGGAGGCCCGCTCTGCCTGATTCTTCGTCAGAATTCTTTACCTTTGAGCCATGTCCCATATAAGGAGGCACCCCGTGCTTAAGCGCATCAGAATCAACGCCAAGATTATCGTCGCCTTTCAAGATAATGAGCATCGCGTTCTCAGAGACGGATGCGTAGTCATCGACGGTAGTGAGATACAGCACGTCGGGAAAGACTACGACGGGACTGTTGACGCCGTCGTCGATGCAGGCGATCGTGTGGTCACGCCGGGCTTCATAAACACCCACTGTCACATGGCGGGCTCTCCCTTGGACAAATCCTTCATCGAAGATGTTGGGAGCCGCCAGTTCTACCTTTCAGGGCTACCAACCATGCTAAGAGCGAGGGCCGGTGCTATGACTGATGCGGACCGGAAGGCCTGCGTCGACTACTCGGTGGCGGAGCTTATCCGGACGGGCACGACAACGGTGATGGAGTTGGGCGGCATGGGAGACTATGTCGCCGATGCTGTTGAACAGGCTGGGTTGAGAGCCTACATAGGCAATATGTACGCCTCGGCCAGTTGGGTTTCTGACGGGAAGCAGGTTGGCTATGAATGGGACGAGGCAAAGGGACTAGAAGGCTTCAGGAATGCAGTCGAGCTCATCGGACGCATCGACGGGCGAGCCAACGGCCGCATCAGAGGATTCATCAGCCCGGCCCAGCTAGACAACTGCACCGAGGAACTGCTGCGCATCAGCAGTCAGGCTTCGGAGGAGATGCAGGTTCCTCTGGCTCTCCACACCAGTCAGGCGGTATTTGAGTTTCAAGAGATTGTCAGACGGCACGGATTGACTCCGGTTGAATGGTTGGAGTCGATCGACTTTCTTAGCGACAGGTGCATCCTTGGCCACGTTATGTACCCCGCGGGCCACAGTTGGGTCAACTTCGCGGGCGACGACCTTGCGATACTCGCGAAACACAAGGCTTCTGTCGCCCATGCGGCCTGGGTATTTGCCCGCCGTGGCGTTGCTATGGAGTCATTTCCCGCCTACCTGGGCGCTGGCGTGAACGTGTGCCTTGCAACAGACACCAGTCCCCAATCCATGATTGAGGCCATGCGCTGGTCTACAGTCGTAGGCAAAATCATGATTCGTCAGACGGAACTGTCCACTGCAGCCGACGCATTCAACGCCGCCACACTCAATGCGGCGAAGATGTTGCATCGAGATGACTTGGGGCGAATCTCGACGGGGGCAATGGCTGACCTTCTGTTCTGGGATGCCTCCTCGATGTTCATGGTTCCCCTGCGAGACCCCATCAAGAACATCGTATTCAACGCAACATCCCAAGACTTAAGAGACGTGATGGTTGATGGCGCCTGGGTTATGCGAGAGGGACAAGTTCTCAATGTCGATGAACGCGCGGTCAGCGAGGCCCTACAGCAGGCCGGCGAAAGAGTGTGGTCTTCGGTGAACCCAGAGGTTGCTGAGAGTGCCGACGAGCTGTCACCCCAGACCTTTCCGGACTTTGAATAGGGATAGATAAAAGCTGGCAGTAGCCTCTCGAAAGTAAAGCCATTGTTTTCAATGTCATCGGTTCAGGCTAGATACTCTATAACGGGGATGCTGTGAGGCAGATCGAACGAAGTTGTAGGAATGGGACCACCGAAATGACTTTTGTTTGATTCACACGCCAATACACCGTATCTACCAGTGGCCTGATTAGCGGTGGGCGTTATATTCCGACGACAGATGGACGTTGCGTTCAGGAATTGAGGCCGCATAGCCGTTCGGATATACTAACGGCGAATAGTGTTGGTTTGAATCAGTCGCTAGATTGATACTTTGGCTTGGTAGTTAAGTAGCGACTCATCTATACCCCTACCCGTCTCCCAAAGGGCTTCAAGCACGGCTCCCGGAGACATGGGCAGAGTATTCATCCGCACACCTATGGCGTTGTAGATCGCGTTCGCGACGGCGGGAACTGGCGGGATTATCGAGACCTCCCCCACACCTCTAACGCCGGTGGGATGCCCCGGATTCGGCACCTCCACCAGTTGGGTGTCAATCATAGGCAGGTCGGTGCTGATTGGCATGCGGTAGTCCAGATAGCTGGTGTTCTGCATCTGGCCGTTATCATTGAAAAAGTACTCTTCNTTNAGGGCCCATCCCAGGCCCTGAACCGCTCCTCCCTGCAACTGGCTTTCCACGTAGCTGGGGTGAACTGCTGTGCCGGGGTCTTGTAGGGCGGTGTAACGCAGGATCTGAGTCTTGCCGGTTTCAGGGTCCACTTCCACGTCGACGATGTGCACCGCAAAGCCGGGGCTTTCACCACCCCAATTTCCAGCCGCGCGACCCACCACCGGGCCNNCCGTNGCGTTTGTCCGGGCGGCCAACTGTTTTATGGTGAGNTGGAGTTCCGGGTCCGATTTGTGGAAGAACTGGCTTTCGGACCAGTCCACATCGTCTTCGGAGACATCCCAGATAAGAGCGGCCCGTTGCTTGAGTTGTCNCAACATGTCTTGGGCCGCTTCGTAGCAAGCCCAACCAGTCTTGTAAGTCGCACTGCTCCCGGCGGTGAAAGCCGTGAATCCGATCGAATCGGTGTCGCCGATGGAGGGGTGAACATCCATGACCGGGATNCCCAGTACTTCAGCCACATGCATGGACACGGCGGTCCTGCTACCGGCCAAGTCCGGAGAACCTTCAACCAGGCTGACCGTCCCGTCTTGGTTCAAGTTCAGCACAGNGGCCGATGGTCCGGATATGTTGGCGCACACCGCAGCGGCCACCCCTCTACCCCTATTTGGGCCGNCGAGNGGCGACTGATAATGAGGGTGGTCCTTGGCCGCCTNCAGAGTCTCCAAGAAACCTACTCTGCGGAAATCCTGNCCCGTGATTCGTCGNGTACCCTCTTTCGCTCCGTTCAGCAATCTGAACTCCACCGGATCCATGGACAATTTCNCACACAGTTCGTCGACCAAGGTCTCTCCAGCGAATCCGGCGGGCGGGCCTCCCGGTGCCCGGTAGGGAGAGCACTTGGGTTTGTTGACGACCACGTCGTAGGCTTCNACCCTTATATTCTTGATGTCGTACGGGCCNAACACTGTCGAAATCGCCAGGTTTATCGGAGCGCCTGGAAACGCGCCAGCCTCGTACACCATCGTTGCTTCCGCGGCGGTGATGCGGCCGTCCTTGGTTGCGCCAATCTTGGCGTGGATGTGGGCAGCCGAGGTAGGACCAGTCCCTTCAAATTCCTCGGCACGGGTCAGGGTTATCTTGACGGGGCGTCCCGCTTTTTTGGAAAGTAGGGCCGCCACGGGTTCGATGAAGACGTGTAACTTGCCACCGAAGCCGCCGCCAACCTCCATGGGCACCACTTTTATCTGTGAAACGGGCAGATCCAAAACCAAAGCAGTGAGGTCTCGCATGGAAAAATGGCCCTGGGAGCTGTCCCAGATGGTGATTCTGCCGTCCGGGTCCCAGCGGGCCGTGGCGGTGTGAGGTTCGATGTAGCCTTGATGCACTGTCTTGGTATGAAAGTCCCGCTCAACCACTACATCAGCCTCCGCAAACCCTTGTTCTGGGTCACCGAGCTCAAGGTCGAAGTGGCTAGCCACGTTGGAAGGGGTTGAATCCTCGGCTTCGTCCAAGAGGCCTCCGGGCCGGAAAAACACACCCTCAGATAAGTACAACCTGGGGTGAAGGATGGGAGCGCCGGGTTCCATGGCCTCTTTGCCGTCTAATACAGATGGCAAAGGCTCAAAGTCCACCTGAATCAAGGCCAGAGCTTGCTCAGCAACATGAGGACTGTCGGCGGCGACGGCAGCGATGGCGTGTCCTTTGTAAAGGGCTTTGTCGGCGGCCAGCACGTTGTTGCTGAGAAACCTGGGGTTCAGCGCCGCTCCTTCGGCCACGTCGACCGGCCTGGCCGATAGCAAGGGAAGGTCTGCGGAAGTTACCACTGACTTTACGCCCGGCATCTCCAGAGCCCGGCTAGCGTCGATGGACTTGATAACGGCGTGAGCGTGAGGACTCCTGAGAATCTTGCCGTACAACATCCCAGTAAAGTTGACGTCTGCGCCGTACTTCGCTTGGCCAGTGACCTTATCCAGTCCGTCGTGACGAATTGGCCGAGTGCCCAAGACTTTGTAAGGAGCATCGCTTTGGGCTGACATGGGTTTCATGGTTCGGCTCCTTCACCCTGACAATCAATCAAAACCAACGTTGATATGTCTATTCGTGTAATTGAGAAATGGCTCAGCCATACGCCAACTAGGGGGGTTGGGGCCCCAGTTGGAGATATAAACGCCGACATCGGCAAGGGGGAGTTAGGCCGACGCGATCCACTCGACAGCGCGTTCCCCAATCATGAGGACCGTGGCGTGGCAACCACCTGACCTGGGAACCCTGGGCATCACCGAAGCGTCAACCACTGACAACCCTTGCACGCCCTTGACGCTGCAGTATTGATCTACGACGGCCATAGGATCGGAATCAGGCCCCATCTTGCAGGTGCCTGACACGTGCCTGGCCGTTCCCACAGTTTGGCGGATATAGAGATCCAGAGCGTCGTCGTCGGCCAAAATGTCGTCTGTTGGGTGCAGCCGGTAATCGGCTACGTCTTTATACGCATCGGATTCCAGGAGATCGACAGCCATCCGTATGCCTTCCCGCACCCGGCGAACGTCATTTGGATGTCGGAGATAGCGATAGTTAAAGGTCGGCTGCACTGAGGGATCCGCAGACGCAAGCTTGACGAATCCTGCGCCGTCGGGCAGCCCGAGGGTACACGAGATTCGCCCCACCTGTTCGGGTGGAATCTCACCATTCAGGAACTTGGTCCGGAAACCAGGAACGCGCTCCGGTCGTTCGTCGACCATCGGAGTGGTCCTCATCAACATGTCATTGACTTCGCTCGACCCGTCGGAAGTGTAGTGCAAACCGAAGTGCACCGAATCGGCGCCACCGGCAAGGGTCATTCCATCTTTGACTTTGAAGGTAATCTGGGCGCTGAGGTGATTAAACAGGTTCTGTCCCACTCCGGGAAGCTCGTGAACGAGAGGTATTCCGAATTCCTCAAGTTGGTCCTTGGGACCGATCCCAGATAGCATGAGCAAGTGGGGCGACTTGATGGCCCCGGCACTCAATACAACCCGGTCCGCTTCAACATTAAAGACCTCTCCGCCGCTTTCGACCTCCACGCCAACGGCCTTCTTGCCCTCGAACAGAACCTTCCTGACGAAAACTTCTCCCCGCACCGTCAGGTTGAGACAATGGCGCATGGGAGCCAGATGAGATACCGCAGCGCTGATTCTCAATCCGTCCACGTTGTTCGAAGGCCACACGCCGACGCCTGCTGGGTTCGCTCCGTTGGTATCTTCTACTACGTGATAGCCCGCATCCAAACAAGCTAAGTGGAAGGCTTTTTGGATGTCCGGCCATTCACCCGTCTGGCGGCGCCGCACCGGCATGGGGCCATCCGTCCCATGGAAATCATCCCGAATGTCCAAATCACGCTCATATTTCCTGAAGAAGGGCAGTACTTTGGTATAGGACCATTCATCGTTGCCCATGGAAGCCCAAGCGTCGAAGTCCTCTGGCATGCCCCTTTGCATCGCCTGCCCGTTGATGGACGAGCCGCCTCCAATGACCTTTCCCTGGGCCACGTGCATCTCCCCTTGCTCCTCGGTCAGCGTTCCCCGCAGGGCCCAGTTGTGTTCCGAGTCCGGGGATTCCGCATAGCTTGTGTTGCCCCACTTTATCTCGTCCGGAGCATTAGCCGGATCCGGATAATCCGGCCCGGCTTCCAGCAACAGAACGGAGGTGTTCGGGTTTTCAGCCAATCTGCTGGCCAGCACCGAACCGGCCGCGCCGCCGCCGACAATAACAACGTCATATTTCATGGTTCCTCCCCATTTCGTGTTCCGATCTAGCCTTCTCCGGGACTTTTTCCGTGCCCGGAAATCAGGAGCCCGCATCGAAATGCTGACAAGTTTCTACCTAGGTCTTCTGTCCGAAGGCCGCAGAGGTTTAGGTTCCTATTTTCGCCGGTGCTTGCAACTTTGCGAGCAAATCATCGGTAGATTGGACATCGCCAAAAGTCACCAAAAACTTGCCCAGCGTGTGATTGTGCAAATCATCCGTCTGGTCGGCGTTGCCGTCTGAGACCATGACAGTGCGGTAGCCCCACATGGCGGCGTCACGTCCGGTCGATTCGCAACACGTGCTGGTGGCGACGCCGGTGATAATCAGCGTATCGATGCCCAACTCACGCAGCACACCATCGAATTCCGATGGGTACGGGATGAACGCCGAGTAGCGGTACTTGATCGCAATCTTGTCCTCGGGCAACACCTCGCAAGTGGAGTAGATCGGAAATCCGTCGCCG
>PANP01000043.1:28-17862 GCA_002708395.1 Dehalococcoidia bacterium | reverse complement strand
CTTGTTTCTTGTTGGCTCATCCTATTGGTATCGATCAAGGCTACGAATATTCACCGGATAATCGCTGTAAAAAGGCTTGACCCATCGCGTTGTTTTGGTGTAACTACATAATGTAGTTATTAAACTGGCAANGGTCACACCGAGACCAGAACAGGATTCATCATTTCAAGCTCACACATGACTGGAGACGGGATGGATAGTGGGGCGATAGGTCTAGATATNACGAAGTCAGCGCGGGACCTGAGCCGGGACGCGATTTCCATGGCCCTTAAGGGCGAATGGGAGCGGGCGTCTGAGATAAACCGCGCCATCCTGGAGTCGTCGGACGACGACGTAGACGCGATGAACCGTCTAGGCAAATCGCTGATGGAGTTGGCCCGCTACCCAGAAGCCAGGGAAGTTCTGGACCGNGTCACTAAGTTGGCCCCCTACAACAACATCGCCAAGAAAAATCTGGCTCGGTTGATTCAGTTGGAAACCACACCGGCCTCGGCTAATCAGGTTCGCAAAGCCGGCGGTGGGCTCCAGTTGTTCATCGAAGACAGCGGAAAGTCCGGCACCACTGTTTTGATTAAAGCGGTTAGCGNCCAGTCGGCTGCTAGGCTCGCCCCCAGTGACCCGGCCACACTCGTGGTNGAGAAAGATGCCATCAACGTTTACGCCCAGGANGGNGATTATCTGGGTCAGATAGAGCCTAAGTTGGGAAGAAGACTCATCAGGTTGATGGATGGGGGAAACCAATACCAAGCGGCTATCATCGGCGTTAGCGATCATGGAATCTCGATNACAGTTCGGGAGACCTACCGGCACCAGAGCTTGCAGAATGTTTGCTCCTTCCCCACCAAGTCCAAAGAGGAGAACCGGGTTTACTTGAGCGAAACCATGGTNCGCTATACCAGGGATGACACCATGGAGGACGATGAGGACGAAGAGGGGGGCATCGAAGAGGACGATATGGAAGATGACTGGAGCGACGACGAGTAGCGGATAAAACCAGTACGCTCGGCCCATAGATAGAACGAGATTAAAAACTCNGGCGGCTCCTTCAAGANCTGNCGGAGTTTTTTTGATTGCCTGNAGNGCCGTTGGGTCCTAGTGTTTAACGGTCCACTATGGGCCGGTTGATCAGGCCAGAGTCGGTCCCGACCCATGCTTCAAAGCTGCCGATCTCGCCGTTGGCGGTGCTCACTTGGAACACATCCATGACCCTGACGACGGCGGAGGGCCAAGTGATTGCCGCTTCCTTATTCTGGTCCGCAACCAACCTTGNCAAGTGAAACTCTTCGCTTTGCCGTAGTTCATCCACAAACTGAATCATGCCCCTTATGGAGCCGGTGGTCTGGACTTCCAGCTTGACGGTGCCCTCATAGATGTCAGCATCCGATTCCGGTTCGTCCGGCGCCGAGGGAGCCGCCNGGGTGTCAGTGTCTTGTGGTGTGTCCGGAGAATCCGGTTTTGTTGTTGGAGCCGAGGAAGNACCGGCATCGAAGGGCGCATTGGTCATGTCATACCGGCGNAGCACCGCTTTCACTCGGGCGGCCAGTTCCGTTGTGGAGAATGGCTTTGTAACGTAGTCGTCGGCTCCCATCGTTAGACCACGGACTTTATCTTCATCCCGGTCTTCGGCGGTGACCATGATTATGGGGATNCGCAATGACTCTCGAATCTTCTGGCAAGTGGTGAAGCCATCTATGCCTGGGAGACCGCTGTCCAGAAGAATCAACCGCGGGCTTTCCTGCTTCAATGTTTCGAGAGCTTCTTCGCCGCTGTTGGCCTCGACGACCGTATACCCTTCTTCTTACAATACGAATCGTTCCAGACGAAGAGTCCTTACGTCGTCTTCGACAACTAGAACCAGTCCGAGATTCGCCGCAGCTTCCNGCTGCTCGCTGGAGCTATCCTGGGCCATACNGTGAAAGACCTCCCGAACTCGCTTAGTAAGCGCAATTTTAACAGGTTTGCCGGTGACCAACACNNTTGCGACGCATTCTAACAGGTAGAGGGCGTGGAGTAGCCGTTGGTGTGATGCGGATCTGTGGGAAGACTGGGAAGCATCTANCGATTTAATAGNAATCGCCGGTCTGGANGAGGTTAGTGGGAACTGAGCTTATTCTACGAAGCGCAGAACGATTNGATCGCCGCCCGGCCGGTGGCTTATTCACCCTTGATGATTACCGACTGCTTGCCGGGNACCTGGCGGAAGATGTCCTCNACCAGAATCGTTGANTGGGCTTCAGTGAACCACNGGTACACGGCGGTCACCGACGGATTGGTGATTAGGGCATCCCCACCGGACTCGCTGGTAGCGAAAATCTTCAAGTCCCATGTTTCACCGGACTCGTTGTGGGCGCTTGTGATACCGGCTCGGTCCATCGTCAGGGTTAGCGTTCCGGGAGATTCCACGCTGGCGGTTTGGATGTCTAGGGTATGGGTGAGCGTGGCCACTCCTTCCTTAGCGCCCGTAACCGAACTGTCATCGGAGTCGCTGGTGGCCGAGCTATAGTCCGGTACTATCTCCCATTCGTGAGCCCGGCCGGTAGCTACCACGTCGGCATCCACGCTAATCTCGTGGCCGGATTTCCAGGGGTTGTCGACGCCCAAGGTAATCTCAAGGCTTCCCACCACCACGTCGGCAGACAGAGATTGGCCGCCGAATATCACTCCGGCAGGANTCTGCATCTGCAGGACTTCTAGCGCCGCCCGGTTTTTCGGCATCCTTAATCTGAAAGACGCTTCCGGGTTACCCGACGGAGTCTCGTCGCTGAGGATGATATCCAGCCTGCTGTTGGCCGGGGGAGCAAGAGCGGCGGCGTCATCGGCGGGAAATATTCTGCCCGTGGTCAACTCGATTCGGTAGCTGACCAGAGACGCCGAATCGGGTATGTCCTTAAGGAAGTCTGGCGTGAAGGTCTTGCTGGGGTCTTGGGGCAACCGGGCATCGAAATCTATCCTGCGCACTCCCAGGTCGTCTTCGCCTTCGGGTAGCGTCTCTACCGGGTATACCGCAGGGAATGAATCGTTCAAGAAGCGGTCGGCGGCCGTTTCCATGGTCTTGGTGTCGCTGATGATTTGGGCGTTGATGCCGGTGGTGCCCAGACCCGTAACGGCCCCGGCCACCATTCCGGACAATATTCCAATGATGGCCATAACCGCCAGCAGTTCGACCAAGGTGAAGNCCCGCGTTCCCTGANAAGGGGAATGCGAATGGCTGATACGCAACTGTCCNACGCNTGACCTCAGGCGCANCTTGACCCGCATGAGAGTGAGCCTCCTGCNAAAGGCTGCCCAAGGCCGTGGCACGGGGACATGCCAGGGGCGCCTAGTTATATTGTGCGCCGTTGGGAAGAATCGGCAATCACCCGAAGCGGGTGATATTGAGGATGANAAAGTGGCTAACTCTGAGAAGCTGCCGTGAACCTCTTTGCCTGCCAGTCAATAGGAACGGGTATTGATTACAGCCTGGGTTGCATATAGAATTAGCTGTTGCCAAAAATAGGCTATACCAAGATAGGAGGGCAGGTGATTGAATGTACTAGGACTTCATCTCTTGCTGGAACTCAAAGACTGTAATCCCGTTCTACTGAACGACCTCGACTACATCCGAGAGGCGATGCAACAGACAGCTAACGAAGTCGGCGCCCATGTCGTCGGCGAATCGTTCCACCGCTTCAGTCCTCAAGGCGTTACCGGGATCCTGGCCATCGCTGAGTCACACATCTCCATCCACACTTGGCCCGAATATGGATATGCGGCAGCGGACATCTTTGCTTGCGGTCCGTCATTCGTGCCGAGAAAAGCGGCGGATCTGCTCATTGAGAAACTGGAATCCAAGGACCCAGACGTAACTGAGATTAAACGGGGTATGGTTCCCACGACAGTAGCAACCTAGCAAGCCGAGGGTTATGGTCTTATCCGGAAAATGGTACTTCGAGACGATTTTCCCGGACCTGGCAGTGATGCTTCAGGTGCGGGAAGTTCTTCATTCAGGACATACCGCCTATCAGCAGGTCGAGGTTCTTGAGTCTGAGACTTTCGGCCTTAGCCTTGTTTTGGATGGCAAAACCCAGTCCACCGAACGAGACGAATTCGTCTACCACGAAGCTCTGGTTCATCCCGCCATGTCTGCTCATCCGGGGCCGCGCACTGTTTTTATAGGCGGCGGCGGCGAAGGGGGAACGTTGCGGGAAGCCCTGTCGCACCGTTCGGTAGAGCGGGTGGTGATGCTGGACTTGGATCTGGAGGTTGTGGGCCTTTGCCGACGGTTCCTACCGAACCACCATCAAGGCAGCTTCGACGACCCGCGTGTTGATCTTCGGCACGAGGATGCCAGAGCGTTCTTGCAGAATACGCAGGAAAGCTTCGATGTAATGATTATGGACTTGGTCGACCCACTGGAAGNCGGGACGGCTTATCAGCTTTACACTGAAGAGTACTACCAGATNGTGAAGTCNCGGTTGAACCCCGGAGGCATCATGGTTACTCAGTCCGGACCGGCCGGTCTGCTTAGCTTTGATGAATGTTACACGACCATCTACAAAACTCTGGGCCGTGTTTTTGACCACGTACTCCCCTCCCACGTTCATGTGCCTGCTTTCCAAACGATGTGGGGGATGATTCTGGCCTCGGANTCTCCGATAGTTGACCTCTCCAATGACCAAGTGGATGAGCGGGTCGCGGAGAGAGTCAACAAAGAGCTGGGGTTCTACGATGGGGAAACCCACCGGAATATGTTCTCCTTACCCAAATACCTTCGCAAAGGCCTCAAAGACGAAAACCGCATAAATACCGACTCTAACCCGGTCTTCATGGTCTGACCCCACGGTCTTGGGTTATTCTTTAGTTGTTCCCTCCTGACCTCACCGGTAGTATCTATTCCGGCCTCTCTACCAATCCGGGCCACGCCTACCTCCCCAGATCGATCTACAGGGCGTACAATCGGTAACCATGTCGACTGAATCCGCCCGGCCTACAGGACCCGGAGCATCCGCTGACTGGAACTCATGGGCCAGCCGGATGACGGCTGTGGCTGCCGGTCTGGGGATGTTTCTCGCAGCCCTGGACATCTCGGTAAACGTTGCTCTCCCCTTAATCACAGAGGATTTCCACACCGACTACCAAACCGTCCAATGGTTCATCATCGTTTTCATCGCGACGCGGGCTGGATTGGGATTGGGAGCGGGCAGCTTTGCCGACCGGTTCGGTTTGCGCCGAGTTTACGTATTCGGCGCAGCGACTTACCTGGTTGCCATGGTTTGTATAGCCCTGTCGCCGACGTTTGGCATCGCGGTGGGATTTCGCGTGCTGCAGGCCCTGGGCACGGGATGTTTGTTCGCTGCGTCGCCAGCTATCGCTGCCGGACTGTTTCCTCCATCCCGGAGGGGACTAAGCATGGGGATGACCACTGGGAGTCAGGCTCTGGGGATGCTGGCGGGCACCATCGGAGCGGGACTGCTAGCGGGATGGTTGGGCTGGCAGGTAGTTTTCCTAGGGCGGGTTCCNTTTGCGTTGTTGGCATTGTTCCTGGGCTTCGTGTGGCTGAGAAGANACCGGCGTAATGAACCAGGACCGTCTTTCGATGTTTTGGGGGCCGTAACCCTGTTTGGCGCGATGCTTTGCCTGATGGTTGGATTGAGGCTGGGGCGGTCGATCGGCTGGACTTCTCTGGTGGTGATGGGGCTGTTAACGTTCGCTCCTCTGTTCTTGGCGGCGTTCTGGTGGAGTGAGAGACGAGCCGCCTGGCCGGTTCTCCCTTTCCAGATGTTCCGGGTAAGAGGGGTCGTGATATCCAGCGTGACGATGTTTATGGCCCATTTTGGAGCCTTTGTTATATGGTTCATATTCCCCTTTTACGTTGGGAATAATTTGGGATACGGCCCATTTACTTTGGGAGTGATGATGGCGGTGATGGCGGCGGCGAATACCGGCTTCTCCTCCACCGGCGGTTGGCTGTGCGACCGGGTAGGGACCACCGCCATGGGCACCATCGGGCTGACCGCTCTTTCGGTAGGGTTGCTGCTGATGGGGTTCTTGGACGAAGAATCCGGATTGGAGCAAGTAGCCTTGCGAATCGCCCTGGTCGGTGTTGGAACCGGGTTGTTCCAGGCGTCGGCGTTCACATTGATGATGAGCAGCGTACCGGCCAAACGGTTTGGCACGGCTGGGGCCGCTGTTGCCCTTGCTCAATCCTTGGGCACCGTGCTCTCGGTGGCGGTGACCGGCGGTCTATTCGAATTGAGCAACGGCTACCATCTGGGCGTATTAGNAGCCAACGGACTGGGGTCGGCGGACAACGAGGCTAGGGCGTTCGTGCTGGCCTACCGGGATGTGTTCTGGATGGGGGCGGCCATAGCGGTGGTGGCGGCTGGGGTGTTTCTGATGGGCCGCCGTACTAATCCGGGGGAATCGGCGTAACTCTATCTTGTGAGATGGGTCCGGGATGGCTAGTCTTCGCGGACGATTCCGTAGTACATCATGTCTTCGAACGCATCCCATTTCTTGACGTGTTGCCGCAAGCAACCCTCATAGGACATTCCAGCTTTTTGCATCACCCGCCCTGACGCCGGGTTACGGGCGAAATGCGCGGCGAATACGCGCCGCAGGCCAAGCACCTCAAAACTGTACTTGATGACTGCCTGAGTGGCTTCGGTGGCATAACCATTGTTCCAATAAGGCTTTCCGATGTAGTATCCGAGTTCCCCATGTTCATCGGTCCGATTTATGTCCATGGAGATCCCGCCCACTAGGGTCCCGTTCGATCTCAAAGTGATGGCGAAGTTGCCCTGTTTACCACTTTCGAACTGTCCCTGACGAGCGCCGATCCACTCCTCGGCCATCCAGTATTCGTAGGGGTGGGGAATATAGAGCGTAGCTGAAGCGATGTCCCAGTCCCCCACTAGACGATGGACGTCTGGAGCGTCGGCGAGGGTGAAAGGTCTGAGAATGAGGCGATCTGAGCTTGTTGTGGGTTGTTCCATCGTTGACCTGTAGGGCTGGAGGTATTAGTATTTAACCTTCAGCGACCGGCTGTGGGCCGCTCCTTCAGCGACCCCTCTCGATTTATCGAGACCGGCCGCTCCTTTTTNTCTCTGAGGAGTTCGTTGCGAGTCGGTNAGGGGTGTAACCGGAACGTGTTACTGCGGTGCACTTCACCCCCATCCCTTCGGCTGCGCTCAGGGCAGGCTCTAACCTTNCCCCACCAAGGGGGAAGGGACATTTGGAGTTATTGAAGCAAGCCTAAGCTCCGGGGGCTTTGCCTGTTTGGTAGCTTAGGGCTGTTGGGGTTCCTTCGGGTAGGTCTACTTCGAGGGCTTGGAGGGCGTGGGCTAGGGTGTGGTAGTAGCCGGAGACTACTAGGACGTCCACTANCCCGGCGTCGCCTACCTGGGAGCGTAGAGCTTCGAATGTTGCGTCGGAGACCCGGTGCTGGCGCAAGATTTCCAAGACGAACTGAACTACGACGGCATCTTTAGCGTCCAAGCCNACGGGCGCTCGGAACTCATGGATCGCACTGATTATGTCGTCGCTGATGCCCACCTCTTTGGCGCCCCGCTGGTTCACGGTCCAAACGTAGTGGCCGTGGGCTTCCCGGGCGGAGGTGAGGATGGCCAGGGTTTTGACTCGCGGGTCGAGGGGGGTGACGTACCGGGCGTAGCCGCCCAAGCCGGCTAAAGCGTTGGAGGCCTCAGGGTTGTTCAGCAGGGCAGCGTAGTTTCTGGCGACGCCGCCTCGGCTGGTTTCGATCTCATCCCAGACTTTTTGGCCCTCGGNGGTCATGGTTTCTCTCGTGGCGAATGGGACTCTAGCCATTTCGGTTTCCCTCCATAAAGTTTACTTTTGAACACAAAAAGGCCGGGTCCATCTGATGGGCGCCCGGCCTTTGATTCGCGAGAGTTTAGTCAGCCGCTTGCTGTCCGTCCTTTTCCCAGAGCGCTTCTAGAATCACGCCGGGGGACATGGGCAGTTGGTTCATCCGAATGCCGATGGCGTTGTGGATGGCGTTGGCGATGGCGGCCANGGGAGGCACGATTGGTACCTCACCCACGCCCCGGACTCCGTAGGGATGGCCCGGGTTGGCAACTTCGACGATTATGGTGCTAATCATGGGCAGGTCTAGGCTGGTGGGCATCCGGTAGTCCAGGAAGCTGGAGTTGGCCATCTGCCCGTCTTGATTGAAGTAGTACTCTTCGTTCAACGCCCAGCCGATGCCTTGGACCACTGCGCCTTGCATCTGCCCTTCCACGTAGCTGGGGTGGATGGCCTTGCCAGCGTCTTGGATGGCGGTGTAGTCGAGGATAGTTACCTTTCCGGTCTCCGGGTCCACCTCCACATCCACGATGTGGGTGCTGAAGGCGCCGCCGGCTCCCTTGGGGTCCACGCTGACCTGGCTGGAGATGGGCCCGCCGCTGCCGTTCAGCTTACCGGCCAACTCTTTGAAGGTCATCTTTAGGGCGGGGTCCGACTTGTGCTGGAATTCTCCGTCGGNGAACTCTACGTTTTCTATGGAGATGTCCCAGATGGTCGCGGCCCGCTCAATCATCTTTTGTACGACATCCTGGGCGCAATCGTGGGCAGCCCAACCGGTGGCGAAGGTCGTGCGGCTTCCTCCGGTCAGGAAGGTGTAGCCGACGGAGTCAGTGTCACCGACAGAAGGGTGTACGTCTTCGGCGGCGATGCCCAAGACTTCAGCGGCCTGCATGGCGATGGATGCCCGGCTGCCGCCGATGTCGGTGGAACCTTCCACCAGGGTGATGGTTCCGTCGTCGTTCACTCCGATGGAGCAACTGGACTGGAGGCCGATATTGAACCAGAAACCGGATGCTATTCCCCGGCCCCTATGCGGTCCTTCCAATTTGCTCTTGTATTGGTCGGAATTCCGGGCGGCTTCAAGGCATTCAATATTCCCGACCTTGGGGAATATCGGCCCGTCCACTCGTCTGGTGCCTTCTTTGGAGGCGTTGAGCAGGCGAAACTCGATGGGGTCCATCCCCAGTTTCTGAGCAATCTCATCTATGANTGCTTCTCCGGCGAAGGCGGCGTTGGGCGCTGCCGGGGCCCGGTAGGCGGCGGTCTTAGGCTTGTTTACCACCACGTCGTAGCCGTCAACCTTCATGTTTTCAATGTCATAGGGAGCGAATATGCACTGGGCGGCCGCACCCACCATAGCCCCAGGGTAGGCCCCTGCTTCATAAGCCAGATAGGCGTCGGCAGCGACGAGTTTCCCGTCTTTGGTAGCCCCAATCTTAACCTTGATGTTGGTCCCGGAGGTGGGTCCGGTGCACTGGAACACTTCGTCCCGAGCCATAATCATCTTTACCGGCTGGCCGGTTTTCTGAGAAAGGAGGGCCGCTAGAGGCTCCAGGTATACGGGAATCTTACCGCCGAAGCCGCCGCCAATCTCCATGGGCACTACTTTGATTTTTGAGACTGGAACGTCAAGGATTCCGGCGATGGCATCCCGGGCGGTGAAGGCCCCCTGGGTGCTGGTCCATATCGTGATGTTGCCGTCGGCGTTCCAAAGGGCCGAGGCGTTCTGGGGTTCGATGTAACCCTGATGCACGGTCGCCGTGTTGAACTCATGCTCGACGATGACGTCGGCTTTGGCGAATCCCGCTTCAATGTCGCCCTGCTCGAATCTCATGTGGGAAGCGACGTTACTGACCTTGTCGGTTCGCTCACCAAGTTCTGTCGTAGTAACGTCTTCGTGGACCGGCTTTGCTCCCTCTTTCATTGCCTCTTGAACAGTCATGAACTGGGGAAGCACTTCGTATTCTACGGTGATTAACGCTGCCGCAGAGTCGGCAACGTGGGTGCTTATGGCGGCAATGGCGGCCACGGGATGACCTTTATAGAGAGCCTTGCTCCGAGCCATAACGTTGTCGCTGGCGAACCTGGCGGTCCTTCCCGGCGAGTCCATCTTGGTTACCGGCATGTCCTGCCCGGTGATTATGGCTTTAACTCCGGGGTAGGCCAAGGCCTTGCTGATGTCGATAGATTTAATATTTGCGTGGGCGTGGGGACTACGCAGGACCTTACCGTGGAGCAGATCGGACGCCGAAAAATCCCCTCCGTACTTGGCGCGCCCGGTCACTTTGTCGGTACCGTCATGCCTGATGGGCCGAGTGCCTACTACTTTGTATTCGGAGTTCGAAAGAACGATGTTCGAGGCCATGGCAACCACCTCACTAAGCGGATTAAAGGTCGATTGGGTCCCGTGTTCGGGTTCCAAGAATTGTACCATAACTAGGCATGGAAATAGGGGGCAAAAGTCCGAAGACACCACGCCTGGATGTCTAACGAGGAATCGGGCTTTATTTCGGACTGGGCAGGCTGTTGGATAGGTCCGGGGAAGGGTGGAAAAGACAAGCCTGGTGCTATAATGGCCCGGAGCCTGGTGTACTCGCCGAACGGGAGCGGACGGCGGGATATCAGCGATTAATTTCCTGTCTCAGTACGAGCGATTTAGGAGGGTGTCATGGCCGACAAGAAGGGAACCGGGCTGATGATGGTCTGGGCGGATATCCCGGCGGACAAGGAAGACGATTTCAACCATTGGTATCAAGAAGAGCATCTGCAGGAATTGCTGTCGGTGCCCGGAGTATTGAGCGCGGCCCGTTATGAAGCGGTTAGCAGCGGCCCCAAGCATCTGGCGTGCTACGAGTTGGAAAGCGCGGACGTTGTTAATAGCGAGGCTTTCAAGAACCGGCCTCGCACCGAATGGGGCGCACGGGTGTCACCCAGCATCATCGGAACGAACGTCATCAGCAACACGTATGAGATGATTCATCCCACCGCCCTCACTCCTGGTATCGCTGGCAGTGGCATGGCCAATGCGTTGCAGATCGGGCGCATGGACATCGGCCCCGAGAACGAAGAGGAATGGAACCGCTGGTATAGCGGGATCTACGTGCCCAACTACGAGAAGGTGCCCGGCGTTGTTCGGGGGCGGCGTTGGAAGGCTACTCGGGGATCGCCCTCATACGCTGTAGTCTACGAATTTGAGCATGAAAATGTGTCCTCTACGCCGGAATGGGAAGCCCAGAGAGACGCCGATCCCAGCACGGCACGCATCCGTCCAATGATGACCCACGCTCCCGGATCGCCGGGGATCTGGAGAAAGACCTTCGAACTCTAGGATGTATCGTGGGGCCGGGTGAGCCTGAGTGGTGTACCCTGGAGATATGGAGGACAGTGAGATTCCGGGCTTCCGGCACCGCCTCTGACGAGGAGGGCTTCACGTCGTCGGTATAAGTCGCAAAAAGGTATATTGCTGCGCATTCTTGGAGGCAGTTGGGTGACCGCCGCTGCATCGAACCACCACGGCCACAGCCATACCAGGGAGGCTAGCCGCCGGAACCTGGCTATTGCCCTGGGATTGACGGCTGGCTACATGGTGGTGGAGTTGGTTGGCGGAATCATGGCCAACAGCCTGTCTCTGCTGGCCGATGCCGGGCATATGGTCACCGATGCCGGGGCCATCGGGTTGGCTCTTCTAGCCATGTGGGTCGCCGGTAGACCGGCTTCCATCGAGCGGACTTTCGGTCTTCACCGCACCGAGGTTCTTGCCGCTTTGGCCAACGCTTTGGGTCTGTGGCTGATTGCCGGGCTGATATTTTTCGAGGCCTACCATCGCTTTCTAGACCCTCCCTCGGTTAACGGTAGTCTCATGCTGGTGGTTGGCGGAATCGGCTTGCTGGTTAACCTGGCTGCGGCCGTGGTCCTGCACCGCTCCGCCAAGGAAAGCCTAAATGTGGAGGGGGCGTTCTTACACGTCATCTCCGACGTTCTCGGCTCGATAGCAGTAATCGGCGCGGGCTTGCTGATTCTAACCACCGGANGGGTGCTGGGCGACCCAATCTTTGGCGGTATCATCGGCCTGCTGATTGTTATCAGCTCCGCCAGGTTGCTGTGGAAGGTGCTTCACGTGTTGATGGAAGGCACGCCGACGCATCTGGATCTGCACGGTTTGTGTCAACGTTTAGAGCAACTTGATGGAATCACCGGNGTGCATGACATCCACGCATGGTCGATAACTACCGGGTACGACGCCCTGAGCGCCCATGTAACCGCTGACATGGCTATCCTGANCAGTCCAGGGCAGGTTCTAGAACGCCTGCGAAACATCGCGTCCCAGGAGTTTGGCATCTCACACGTGACNATACAACTGGAGGATTCGGAAGACGGTTGCGTGGAAGACCACCACATCGCGCATCCGGGATGATGGACNGGAGACTACAGAACAGAGACAATGGAACAGAGACTGACGATATCATCAAGGCGAATATGCTGAGGTTGAGCGGTGCTTGTGATAGGGTTTCAAGCGGAGTTTGGCTCGTAATGAATGGGAGAGGCTGATGACGGCGCGGCATTGGATAGCTATGGCAGTCATGGGCGCNCTGTTGGTGGCTANCNTAGTGGTGGAGCCATCTACGGCCCGTGCGCAAGAGAACGGCGCACTCCATTTTCAGACGACCGCCAGTGGATACGATATCAGTGTGGAAGAGTCCACCTCCAATCTTTCCGTGGGCTTAGTCAAGGTCGTTGTAACNCTCCGAGATGCCGCCACCGGTGAAGTGGTTGACGATGCTCGAGTAATCGTGAGAAGGGAGCACGAAACAAGCGATGAGAAGGGGTCCGCACAAGCCCTGAATTCCCCCGTTTCTCCGGAGCACTATCAGGCACGATTCAGTCTGAAATCTCCCGGCATCTGGAGGATTTGGGTTGAGGTCGATGGACGGTTGGGCAGAGTAGAGGTGGAAGTATTGCCCGTGGAGATCCCGATTCTTCGTAGCTATTCCACGGGAAGCTTCGTCTTTATCGGGGTCTTCTTGATCTTAGGTCTTGGGGCCACTTATCTGTGGTGGAGCTCACGGAAAGCCTTGCGGCAGAGGGCATTGGCCCAGGATTCTCCGAGGGATTCCAACCGGGATTCCGATTCCGGTCCGGCCGAGGCTGGATCGTGAAGGCTACCTCCTTTTCCAGCCGATCGTTGGTGGCCGGGCTGGTATTGGCCGCCGGTTTCCACTACCTAGCCGGAGCGTCCCTGGCTCACGCTCACGACGGGTTAGCTGCCGGTCAGAATGCGCTGACGGCATGGAACACCAACCCCATCCCCAGCTTCGGGTTGATTCTGGCCGCATATCTGTATCTGACCGGATTGTCGCGGTGGCAGCGTCCAACCCACCCGGTCGGCCGATGGCAAAAAATCTCTTTCTTCTCCGGTCTGGTCGTTATATTCATCGCTCTGCAATCGCCCATCGACGCTATCGCCGAGCACATGTTTTCTTTCCATCAGATACAGCACATCCTGATTCGCATGGTCGCCCCGTTGTTGATTCTGGGAGGGGCGCCTTTGACGCCGATGTTGCGGGGATTGCCGCCCTGGGCCTTGTTGGGAGTCGTACGGCCAGTCGTGAGCAACNCTCTGGTCCGAAGCGCCTATGACCGCTTGACCAACCCGGTGGTGGCCACTCTGATTTTCCTGATCGTCCTCTACCTCTGGCAAGTGCCCGTCAATATGAACTTGGCATTGCGCCACAGTTTTGTGCATGAGTTCATGCACGCTACCATGATGTTCTCCGGGTTCCTGTTCTTCTGGCTGGTGATTGATCCCAAACCCCACCGCTCCCGGTTGCACTACGGCCTGCGGGTGCTGTACCTGGGATTGTTAGTGATTCCCAATACAATGCTGGGAGTAGCTTTGGTTTTCGCCGATGCTCCTCTNTACTCAGCGTACGTGGAGGCGGGACAGCTCTTCGGCGTGTCGATAATGAACGATCAGGTNATGGGGGGGCTGATGCTATGGGTGCCGGGAGATATGATGAGCATATTGGCCGCAGGGGTCGTGATGATTCTGTGGTACCAAAAGGAAGAGGAACANTCCGCGGCCGAGGCCGCCGCGCGAGAAGCTGAAGCGAAAGATCTGNAGGGTTAACGGGTAACCTGCCGGGGGCTTTAGCCACTCTACTTGACCCGTGGAACCGGCAATCGTAGGATGTTGCCACGCCCAAGCCATCTGTAATTCACCGGAAAATCTAATAACTTCTCAGCGAGGCGACCTGTGGAAAAGCATAGTCCGCGTCCAGAACCCAAGTTTTCCTGGTTCGTGCCCATCGACGGAGACGGCGCAAGAGCCGGGACCAAGCGAGCCGAGCGTCCTCCGACCTTCGATTATCTGCGTAAGGTTGTGGAGACGGCGGAAGAACGGGGGTTTTATTCTCTGCTGATTCCCACCCGCTTCGCCAATGGCTTGTTCTCAGAGGACGCTCCGTTGGCAGAGACTTGGACCACGGCGACAGCGTTGGCTGCTGTAACCAAGAAAATCAGGTTCCTGATAGCGGTGCGGCCCGGCTTCGTCTCACTGGGGTTATTTGCCCAGATGGCTGCGGCTCTGCATCAGATATCAAACGGACGCATAGACGTTAATATCGTGCCCGGAGGGATCCAGCACGACTTTGAGAGAGTTGGCGAGGTCAGTTCCCACGAGACCCGCTACGAGAGGGCAGAGGAGTTTATCGATGCCTGCCGCAAGCTGTGGCAACATTCCGGCCCGGTGACTTACAAGGGAGAGTTCTACCGGCTGGAGGACGCCTATTGCGCGCCGGAACCGGGGAAGAACTCCCCACTCTTTTACCTGGGTGGTGTTTCACCGCGAGCAATGGCGATGTCAGGCAGACAGGCGGACGTGCACCTGAGCTGGATAGAGCCGCTGGAAGACACCAAAGGACGCTTGGATGGACTGCGTAAACAATATGAAGAATCGAAGCGCACGCCGGTGTTCGGTCTGCGCACCCACTTGGTGGTGCGGGATACCGAGGAAGAAGCCTGGGCCGCCGCCAATGAGCTTATCGACCATGCCGACCCAGACGTGAAAGCCCAGCGCAGGTCCGCGATCGAAGGAACTCAGATGGTGGGAGCTCGCGCCCAGGCACAGGAAGCGCCGGACCACCGGCTGGGCAGGCACCTGTGGAACGGGTTGTCAGAGGTACGGGTTAACTGCGGTTCTGCCATCGTGGGCACTCCGGAGCAAGTAGCGGATGAGTTGCTGCCCTATTGGGAACTGGGCATGGACGAGTTCATCCTTTCGGGTTTCCCCCACGTGGAAGAGTGCCACCGGGTGGCTGACCAGGTTTTGCCTTTGCTGCGGGAGCGGATAGCGGCTGCGTAGGGGGCCGGGGAAATCCCCCCAACCCCCTTTACGAAAGTGGGGCTCTCTGTGAACTTGTATCGGCATTATGTCCTGAAAATGCGCCCTTTGTTCTAGAGTGTGCTTGTTGGCCGCTGACGGACTTCTATGCTTCCTTTCCTNGTAATTATCTACTTACCTAAGGAGACTCTATGAGTAGTCCCATTTCACCGGACATCGTCTACAAGTTGCGGGGTGTGGGGGATCCGGCGCTGTCTCCTGATGGGACTCGGTTGGCGTATGCCCAGTCCTGGATAGATCAGAGTGACGGTTTTGAGAGCCGGTCTCGAATCATGATGTTGGGTATGCCCGGAGGGGAAGCGTCCGAGTTTACGCAAGGGAATAAGGACAGCTTGCCCAAGTTCTCGCCCGATGGCCGGGTTCTGGCCTTTCTCAGGCCCGACGATTCGGGCAAGAAGCAGGTCTGGCGGATGGAAGTCGGAGGGGGAGAGGCGCGGGCTTTGACCAACGCTCCGGGAGGAGTTACCGAGTATTCCTGGTCGCCCGACGGTCAGCGTCTGGTTTTTCGCGCCGATGTCGAACCGGAAGAGTCAGTCCCGGACGAGAAGGACGACTCTATCCCAAGAACCAGGGTTGTGAGCCGAATACGATATCGATACGATACTTTGGGGTGGCGGGGAGACGCCCACCACCACCTGTTCGTGGTCGATGCCGACGGTGAAAACTCTCGGCAAATCACTGACGGCGACTGGGACGATCAGTCAGCGGAATGGTCTCCCGATGGAGAGAGCATCGCATTTCTGTCTGGGCGGCGGGATGATCGAGATTTTTTCTCGTTGACCGAACTGTATGTCGTGCCCGCCGGTGGTGGAGAGGCGGAGATGCGGTCCCAGGGGCTGTCCGGGGTGGGCGCGCTTACTTGGTCGCCTGACGGGAAACGGATGGCGGTTTTAGCTACAGAGGACCCAGACGGGCTGGTCGCCTGGCAAGCATGGTTGTACGTAGTGGAGCCGGGTAAAGTTCCGCAACGCCTGACTGACGACTCTATGAAGCCCTACCTGGGATTCCCGTCCATCAACCAACCTCCGGAGTTGTCTTGGACTGGGGATGACCGCATCCTGTTCCTGGGGGACGCGCAGGGGGAGTCGTTTCTGTATGAGGTCCCGGCTGACGGAGGACAGGTCCGCACGGTGGCGGGGGGCGGTTGCCAGACTACAGCGCTGACTCTGGACCGGCAGACCAGCCAAGGAGTGATCCTATCGGCGAGTCCGGGCTCTCCTGGCGATTTGTTCCAGATAAATATCGCGTCGGGAGCAGGCGGCAAGCTGACCGGCGTTAACCGGGAGTACTTGGACGAGCATCCACCGGCAACGATGGAGAAGTTTAGCTTCGAGAGAGCCGGGTTCGGGATAGAGTGCCGGCTATGGTTTCCGCCGGATTTTCAGACAACCCGGAATTACCCTTTGCTGCTGGATGTCCACGGCGGGCCCAACGGAGCGTTCTACGATTCCTTCAATGCGATACAACAGGTTTTGGCAACGGCGGGGTATCTGGTGCTGGCGGTGAACCCCAGAGGCTCTTCCACCTATGGCGACGACTTCATGAAAGCGGTGCTGAAGGACTGGGGCGGCGAAGATTATTTGGACCTGATGGCTGCCGTCGATCTGGTGAGCGAAAGACCCTACGTTGATAGCGACCGGTTGGGCATCCACGGCTACAGCTACGGTGGCTTCATGACCAGTTGGACCGTGGGCCATGATGACCGGTTCCGAGCGGCGGTGGTGGGCGCTCCCTGCACTGACTTGTACAGCATGTACGGGACTTCCGACATTGGGATCAGTTTTGGCGAGGTGCAGTGGGGAGGGTCGCTGTTCGACGCAGCGGATGAGTTGATTAAGCACTCACCCATCACCTACGCGAAGGATGTATCGACGCCGGTGCTTCTATTGCACGGGGAAGCCGATAACCGGTGTCCCATAAGCCAGAGCGAGGAGTATTTCACGGTGTTGAAGAGGTTGGGGAAAGAGGTGGAGTTTGTGCGGTTTCCTGACTGTTCCCACCTCTTCCTCCGAGTCGGACACCCCAAGATGCGGGCAGAGTATCTGTCCCGGACGTTGGGATGGTTCGACAAGTGGTTGGCGTGAGGGCCGCCGGGCTGCCGGTGGATCTACCCAGGCAGGAATCAAGAACGGTTAGCCCTTGAAAGTGAAAAGGCAGCGTCGTCGAGAGAGGCCGACGGGCCGAAGCTTGGCCCGGTCCTATTAATCGGCCTCCAACATTTGTTGCACTTGTCGGCAAATGTCATCCAGTTGGAATGGTTTTAGAACCACTGGATTGTTCAACCCTGTGATGAACTCATGGGTATTCTCATCACTGGTGTCACCGGTGATGAATATCACTTTCTCGGCCGCCTTTTGGTCTGAAGCTTCGATCTGGTGGAAGAGTTCCTTGCCACTCATCCCCGGCATCTTCAAGTCTAGCAATATGCAGTCATAGTTCATCGAAGCTAACCTGCGAACAGCGTCCACGCCCCCTTCAGCCAGGTCAACGGNCAAGTTTTNCGTCTCCAGGGATCTTGCCAGCAGGTTTCCGATGTTTGGTTCGTCGTCTACCACCAGAAGATGTTTAGTTAAGGTGGGGACTGTTGCTGTACCCTGCGAGTGTAGGTGTTCAGCGATAATGGGACACTTTT
>PANP01000042.1 GCA_002708395.1 Dehalococcoidia bacterium | reverse complement strand
AGATGTTGACCCGGGATAGTTGCTCGTCGTTCAGGCGCCTACCGGCGGCTGCGCCGGGAGGCATAATAGCGTTCAGCCTGTCAAGGTCTTCCGGTGTAAGTTTGATGTCGATGGCCTTGACGTTCTCCTCCAGGTGATTGCGAGACTTGGCTCCGGGGATCGGAATGATGGCATTGCCTTGGGCCATCAGCCAAGCGAGAGCTAGCTGGGCCAGCGTGGCGGATTTCCCATTGGCGATGTCTTCTAGTTGGGTCAGAAGTTGCAGGTTTTGCTGGAAGTTCTCCGGCTGAAAACGGGGAGAAGTCAGTCTGGCGTCCCCCTCATCCAACTCGGTAAGGGCGCGGAACTGCCCTGCCAGAAACCCCCGGCCCAGGGGGGAATAGGCCATGAAACCCATGTTGTGGTCCCGGCAGGTCTGGATGTTTCCGCTCTCAGGGTCCCGGGACCAAAGGGAGTATTCCATCTGAAGAGATACGACGGGATGGATTTTATTGGCTCGTTGGATGGAATCGGCGCTTGCTTCAGACAGGGAGATATACCGGGTCTTGCCATGCTCCACCAAGCGGGCCATCGCCCCAATCGACTCCTCGATGGGTATGTCCGGGTCCACTCTGGACATGCAAAAGATGTCTAAGGTCTCAAGCTCTAGCCGCTGGAGGCTTTCCTCGCATACGCGGGTAAGGTATTCAGGGGAGCTGCCGCTACGGGAACCGGAGCTATCGGGCGTACGTGGGCTGCCAGACTTGGTGTGGACAATGACCTTCTCCTGCCTTCCCTTCAGGGCGCTGGCTATAAGCCGATGGTTATGGCCTTGTCCATAATTGGCCGAGGTGTCCAGGAAATTTATGCCTAGATCGAAAGCCATATGCAGAGTGGCAATGGACTCTGCATCGTCCACAACTCCTCCCTGTTCCGACATCCGCAAACAACCCAAGCCCATCGGAGAGACCGATAGATCGGTGGTCCCGAACTTGATGTATTCCATGGATTTCTCCTCGCTGTGCTGGCTGTGGTTAGACAGAATCACCACCAACGAACTCACCGGCTGGCGTGATTCGCTGTGTGGATGTTGGCTAGGTTTCCATTTATCGCCGAGCTCCCTGGCGCCGGGCTACAGTTTACGATAACCCGAACCGTCTCACAATTCCCGGTGTCATCTCCCGTGATTGAGGTAGAATACGGCAATCGTTCGTATTGGCCGATACACCCGAATAAGCGAGCTAAAACTATGACCGCACAGACTACGCCAAGCTATACCTGGGGAGTTATCGCTCCGGCGCGAGGTGACGAGACCGGGGACGCCAGCCCGCAGTCTGAGTCCTTATTGCCGCCGGATGTGTTGACTCTATCCAATGTCCTAGGCATTGAGGACTACACATCCCAAGGTGTGGAAGACGCCATGGGACGCTATGCCGGTTGCGTTCAAGACCTGGTAAGCCGGGGGGCGCAACGGGTCTCGCTGAACGGAATCCCCATCTCGGTGCAGTTGGGCCGGCAGCGTATTCTGGAGTTGATCGAGGATACCGAGAAGACCATGGGGGTTCCGGGAGACACGGCGGGAGAAGCCGTGGTCGCCGCCATGCATCACATGGGGGTCAAGAAGATTGCTGTGGGTAGTCGATGGGCCAACCAAGTCAATGACGCATTGATCAAATATCTAGACCATGCGGGTATAGAGGTGCTGACCATGACCAGCAGAGGGCAGTGGGCCCAGCAGGCGTTCAGCATGAGCTTCGAGATGGGAGTCAAGCTGGCTTTTGAACTGGGCCGTGAAGCGATGAGGCAGGCCCCCCAAGCCGACGCTCTTTTTCTGCCAGGAGGGGCCTGGCGGCCACTGCCTGCGGTGCCTATCTTGGAGGAAGACTACGACAAGCCAGTGTTCACCAACGGAAATACCAGAGCATGGCGTCTGATTCACGACGGCATCGCCCCACCGGTCACTGGTTGGGGACGGCTGCTGGCAACGCCGTGATTTGCCTCGAAGGTTCTCTGACGGTTTTCCATCCCTGGGCGAGGCAGTCTATCTTGCGTCTTCCGCAAAGGAATAGGTAAGAACTTCTCTTTCCTTCACTTTTTCGACAGGGCCAAAACCGGTGAACTGATCGTATTTGAAGGGCAATGCTTCGGAGTAGCGCTGGCTAGATGTTTCCCTTCCATGTCCGGTTCCGGGGTCAATTGGGACGTCCGGGTCTTCCTGAATGACGCTGACCGTTCTCTTGCCTCCCTCACACCTTGTGGTGTCAACTACCCAAGGCCAGATGCCTCCGCCCTCTACGATCCCCGCTCGCTCCGGGTGAATCAAGGCGTTCCGTCCACCTTCTCTCGGCACGCCTGAACATCGATGTGGTGGCATCTGCCTATCCACGAACCTATAATGTCCGGGTCGCCATACCGGCTCAATGAGTCCCACCGGCATAAACCTGATAAGGATGGACAGACGATGGTAGTGATAGACTCTGATGCCCATGTCGTAGAAACGGAACGCACCTGGGAGTTCATACCTGACGCCGAAGCATCGTTTCGGCCGGAGGTGGTGGTGCCCAAGGACGGGGGGAACCGGGAATACTGGATGGTTGAAGGCCGAACCTTCGCCAAGAACAGCAACATCGGCTTGGACACTCCCGACGAGGCACGGGAGATGTCGGACATCGACGCCCGTTTGGCTCACATGGACGAACTGGGTGTGGATACCCACGTCCTCTACCCGACCATCTTTTTGAGACCCCTCACCCGGCGTCCTGATGCCGAAGTTGCCTTGTGTAAGGGTTATAACCGGTGGCTGGCTGACATCTGGCGAAAAGGTGGCGGCAGACTGCGCTGGGTGGTGGTCCCGCCGGTCATGAACATGGATAAGGCGATAGAAGAACTCCACTTCGGCAAGGAAAACGGGGCCTGCGGTGTCTATATGCGTTCGCTAGACGGGGATCAGCGGCTATCCAACGCCTACAATTTCCCCTTGTACCAGGAGGCCGCCAAGCTGGACCTTCCCATCTGCGTCCACGCCAGCACCGGGAACTTCGACATGTACGACATCTTCAGCCAGGATTCGGGGTTCGCCCAATTCAAGTTGCCCGTGGTTGGAGCTTTCCACGACCTGCTTATGAAGGGAATCCCGGAGAAGTTCCCGGACTTGCGGTGGGGGTTCATCGAGGTGAGTTCCCAGTGGATACCTTACGCCCTCAACGATATGGAGCTCCGGTTCCGTAGAATCGGCAAGACCTGGCTGGGCAAGGACACGCTTCGGGAAAATCGAATGTACGTGGCCTGCCAGACCGCCGACGACATCGCCTACGTCGTAGACACGGTTGGCGACGAGAACATCATCATCGGTACCGATTACGGTCACAACGACACATCTTCGGAGTTGATTGCTCTACGCAAGCTCAGAGAAGACGCTAAAATCGCTCCGGCCACAGTGGATAAGTTCCTGGACGCGAATGCAAAAGCCCTGTACGGGTTGTAGGCCGTACAGGGCTGACTACTGGTCTGATAGACGCGCGCTAACTAAACCCGGCTTACTGCTCCCCGCAAAGGTAACGCGTTCTGCCAGGTCTTAACTTCCGGCGTTGGTATGAAGTTTAGCGCGGCTTGATCCGGTCCCTCCAGTTCGAAGGGCAGGTTGTAAAGCTCAACCACGTTTTTCACCGTTAGCTCGTATCGTTCTTCCGGTGTGCAGTCTGAAAGAATCTCGCTCAGCACTTGCTGAGAGTGAGGGAATATCGAGTCGCCGTGGGGGTAGTCGCTGCCCCACATCATGGTGCTGGTGCCGATGAAGTCCCTGGTCATGATGCCCAACGGGTCGTCCTCGAAAGTCACCCGGAAATTGCGCTTCCAATACTCGCTGGGTAGCATCGGCAGTCCGAAGACCTTCTCTCCGCCGCCTCTGACGTAGGCCCAGTCCAGGCGCTTCAGCATGATTCCCACCCAGCCGGTCTCGAACTCGGTCACCACGAACCGCAGGCCGGGGTACCGCTCGCATACCCCGGATTGGATGATGTCGGCGATGGTGAACATGACCCCGGCGAATGACAGGGCGCTGCCCGCTTGGCGGAAAGGGAGACCGTGGTTGTCGGTAGCGCCGGTGAAGATATGCCAATGAATTGGCATATTCATGGCCTGGGCCGCTTCCCAGAACTTATCGTAGTAAGGGTCGGAGTACAGCTTGTCCGGAGGGGCGGTGGCGGCTATGGAGATGCCGACATGTCCCAGCTTCTTGGACCGCTCCATCTCTTTGATTGCTTCGTCCAGGTCATACAGTTGGATGCTGGCTAAGGGGAACAACCGGTCCGGCGCCTGACGGCAGTAGTCGGCAACCCAATCGTTGTACAGCGAGAACGACGCTTTGACGATATCCAGATCCTCGACCTGGTAGACGTTGAATATCACGCTGGGGTAGATAATCTCGGCGGCAAGACCGTCCAGTTCCTGGTCATTGAGCCGCTCCGCCACATCGTAGCAACCAGGCCGGGCAAGTTCGTAGCCCAACCGGCGCATGTCCTGGGCTTCCTGGGTGGTGAAGTCCACGTTCTGCATGAAGAAGCCGGATAGGCCGATGCCCAGCTTGCCGTTACCCAGGCTGAGTTGTGGGCCACGGGCTGGGTCCACCGTCACCATCTTGGGGGCTTTATCGCCGAATAGTTCTTCCAACGGCTCGAAGAACTCCGCCGATTCAACAACGTGGGAATCCGCTGATATACAGAGTTTTTGGCTCATCAGAACACTTCTCCCTATGATTAGCAGTTTGACTGGAACGCGCGGCCCTCAATTCGTCTTCTGTTCCGTGGTAGGCACCCCTCTCCCTCAGGGAGATGGACCGGGGGTGAGGGCCGTACAGTGCCGAAATTTGCGCCGTGATTATATCACTGCGGAGTTGTTGTCTACAGAAGTGGACAAGCTGCCTGCTGGGACGTACTATTCCGGCGTCGTATAGTAAGGAATCAATCTCCCGGCGAGTAAGCCCGGTAGAACTAAGACAGACTAGAGGGATAGTGAGATGGATAGGCTTAAAGACCAGGTATTGATTGTTACCGGTGGAGCCCACGGCATCGGACTCGCTTACTGTGAAGGTCTGGCGGCGGAAGGAGCGCGGGTTGTCGTGGCGGATATCGATGGACAAGGCGCCGATGCGGTCGCTGCATCCCTGGGGGAAGCCGGTCACGACGCTCTGGCGGTGACTACCGACGTGTCCCAGCCCGAGTCTACCGATACTATGGCGCGGTTGACTATGGAAAGATTCGGACGTATCGATGGCATCATAAATAACGCTGCGATCTACCAACGTCCCGCAGTGACTAGGGGGCCGTTCGAAGAGATACCTGTTGAGGAGTGGGACCGTCTGATGGGGGTAAACCTTCGCGGAGTTTTCCTGTGCTGTCGGGCCGTGGTGCCTCACATGAAGGNACAAGGTAGCGGGAAGATAGTTAACATAAGCTCTGGGACCGTGTTCAACGGCTCAACCCAGATGCTGCACTACGTTACCTCAAAAGCTGGGGTAATCGGGTTGACTAGGTCACTGGCCAGGGAGTTGGGAGACTACAACATCAACGTGAACGCCATAGCCCCTGGCCTGACTGTGAGCATGGACGATGACGACGAAGATAAACTGCTACGGTTCGAGACCCGCATGCAGGCTAGATCTCTGAAACGGCTCGAAGGTCCCCAGGATCTGGTGGGAGCGGTTCTGTTTCTGTGCTCCACTGACAGCGATTTTATGACNGGACAGACGATGGTCGTGGATGGCGGAGCCCAGATGCACTAATCCCTGGCTTCCGCGGTTGTTGAGAAGGTTGAGAAGATGGAATTTGGACTACAGTTTTTCCCCGATGTTTCTCCCGATGAGAAATCTGCCCAGCAGTATTGGAATGAGTCCCTAGACCTGTGTGGTCTTTGCGATGAATTGGGATATACCCATGTCCGCACCGTCGAACACTACTTCGAACCCTACGGTGGCTACAGTCCGGCCCCACATATCTTTTTGACCGCCGCTTCCCAGCGCACGAGTCGAGCCAGGTTGATTACCGGGGCGCTGGTGCCGGCGTTCAACCATCCACTGAAGGTGGCTGGAGAGATCGGCATGTTGGATGCCATCTCCAATGGCCGGTTGGACTGCGGGTTCGCCCGCGCATTCCTGCCCCATGAATTCCAGCGTTTGGAGCGTTCGATGGACGAGAGCCGGGCGCGCTTTGACGAGGGAGTGGCTGCGATCCGCCTCCTTCTGGAAGAGGAAAACGTTACTTTTGAAGGCCAGTTCCATCGATTCAAGAACGTCACGTCCCTCCCCCGCCCCACCCAAAAGCCCCGGCCCCCTTTCTGGGTCGCCGCCTTGGGAACGCCCCAGTCGATACTAGCCGCAGCGTCGAATGGATTCAATCTTATGCTCGTTCCCTTCGCCGCACCACAAACCCGGGAAATCGTCACGATGTACCGGGACGCGTGGAAAGAGGCTGGGCATGCGGGCCAAGGAAAGATCGCTCTGGGTTTTCACATGTATTGCCACCAGGACCGGGAGGAGGCCAAACGCATCGCCGAGCCCAATGTGAACCGCTACCTGCGGTCGCTGGCCGCAGCGTCGGTGCAGGATGCGGGCTGGGGCGCTGGAGCTTCCTCCAAGGACTATCCCGGATACGAAGCAAGCAATGAGAGGCGGCAAACCGCAACCTTTCAGTCGATGGTGGAGGCGGGCACAGTCTGGGTGGGTACACCTGATGATATAAACCAGCAAATAGCAGCGTACCGGGACCAATTGTGTGGCTTCGATATCGCCTCGTTGCAGGTGAACTTCAATCAAATCACCTACGAAGAAGCCCAGGCGTCGGCGGCTTTGTTCGCACGGGAAGNTATCCCCAACTTCCTCTNACCNTACTCTTCTCAAAGTTCTAAGTATTTTCNTGACTAACNTGCGGGNCCGCCAGGTCCGTATAGACTCACGCCACCGGATCCACTGTAAAGCTGGCCCCCAGCCAACATGGGACATACCCCTATGTTGGGTCCATGCCGACCTTCCGGGTGATGGGTGTAATACCTCATTGGTGATGGTCAGTTGCGGTCATGTTAGGTCAAAGGGATCTGCAAGATAGAGAACCAGAATTTTCCAATCGACTTGACGATGACAGAGAATTGTTCCAGATCGAGTGGCTTGGTGACATAGCTGTTGGCGGAGAGACGCAACTTCCGGAGTCAACAACTATTCCTTGCCTTAGTTACCCATCCGACTCCCGGCATAGACGATTGGAACAAGAACTTGTCTCCGGAGTTAAAGTGTTCTCTGTATGGACAGGCCACCTTGCGGCGCTACGGAACTATAGAGCGGATTCCCTAGCTGGTCAAACGCCGACTGTTTCAGATCACTCCGCAAAGTGTTTCGATGGTTCGCGAAAAATAAAGCGCCCTGGCATAACGGTGCCGGAGCGCATGATGTTCGGGTTTCGGGACGAGTGCCGGGTTCAGTTATTTGGCATATTTCCCNGAGATTTGGGGCGTCGTCCCCTCCTGACCTTTATTGGCCATGTCCAGCCTGGTATCCCTGGCCCAAGTCCGCTTCAAATCGTCTTGGACGTTGAAATGGAGGGTTCCCAGACCTTCAACCTCTAGGTCAATCTTGTCCCCGTCTTGGAAAGCGCTGAGACCGCGGTGATTGGTGCCGGTTGCAAGCACGTCACCGGGCTCCATGGTGTGGANCGAAGAAACCCACTCCATTATCCGGGGAATCTTGTGGGCCATGTCGCTGGTATTGAAGTTCTGCTTGAGTTCTTCGTTAACCCACAGCCGAATCTGGAGATTGTCTACGTCGGAAATCTCGTCCTTGGTGACGATAACCGGGCCCATGGGGGCGAAGGTTTCCCTGGACTTCATCTGGTAGAAAGTGTTTCCGGGCGGCTCAAGCCCACGAGCGGACCCGTCGATGAAGTTCACGTAACCGAAGATGTGGTCGAAGGCGTTGTCGGGGCTGATGTTTGACATCCGCTTNCCGATGACGATGGCCATCTCAGCTTCGCCTTCAAAGATCGTGGCGGGAACGTCTGGCAAGATCATGGTGTCACCGTTGCCGATGACGGCGTTGGGCGACTTCTGGAAGGCNTTGATGGGCGCCGGCGCGGNCCTGGTACCGTCTTCCATGTAGTTGACGGCCATCGCTACGATGGTGGGATGAGGCAGCGGAGACCTGAGTCTAACTGAATCCAAGGCCACTCCAGTCCCGCTGCTGATCGCGGCTTCCAGACCAGCCTTGTGGTCCGAGAAGTTCTCGATCACCTTGTTGAGTAGGTCCTGGGGCGATGTGTGTTGGATCCCGCTCACGGCTGCGGTCAGATCGACCACCGTGTCTCCCTTGAGAGCGCCAAACTTAAAGTCGTCGTAAAAAACCAGTTTCATGTTTCCTCCAAAATCTCCCGGTTACATTCTATCGGTAGCTGATAGTGCGGGTATCACCCGCTATCAATTTGAACCAATGCATGATAACCACTACAAACCGGTGTATCAAGTTTTTGCGGGTTTCGACCGTCCCGTAGGCAGTGATGAGGGAGTCTATTGCTCCGGAGCGCCCCCGGCTAACCGGCGCAGTATGTCGAACAAGATAACAAAGTCCTTATCGGCGAGGCCCATGCCCTGGGCGGCGTTGAGGAATTGGTTGGTGATTGCGGTGGTGGGGAGAGGGACCTTTAATTCAGATCCGGCGTCCAGGGCAAGCTTCAAATCTTTCTGAATCATGTCGACGTCGAACAGCGGCTCTTCGGGCATGTCCAGAACCATTGGAAAGCGGTACTTCAACGCTGGGGAAGCGACCACGCTGTTCAGCAAGACCTTGGTGGCCAATTCTCTGCTGATGCCCATCTTCTCCGCCAGCAGTAGGCTCTCGCTGAAGGCCAGGATCTGCACTGGGAGGTTCAGGTTGACCGCCACCTTCATCATCGCAGCCAATCCGTTAGCGCCGACGTAATCAACAGTCGGGCCGATGTCCTGCAATATGGGTCTGATGTCTTCGAGAGCTTCTTGGTCTCCTCCGACCATGAAGGAAAGCTGCCCAGCTTTTAGCGTGACCAAGCTTCCGGAAACCGGGGCGTCGAACATCTTGGCTCCGGCTTCGGCAGCCTGGACAGCAAGCTGTTTACTGGCGGCGGGACTGACGGTGCTCATGTCGATGTAGTATTTGCCCGGTCCTAAGCCTGCGATCAGACCGTCGGGGCCACCGGTTACGGCAAGAAGCGCTTCGGTATCCCTCACCATGCTGAGAGTAACGTCGGCGGCTTGGGCCACCCCTCGAGGCGTGTTGCCCCAAAGCATACCCAGGTCTAACAGCCACTGGGCTCTGGACTTGGTTCGGTTGTATCCGGTAACGGAATGCCCGGCTTCCAGCAACAACCGCGCCATCTCTCCGCCCATGGAGCCCAGACCGACGAATCCGAGATTAGCCATGTTCTGCTCTCTTGCCGGGTCTGCCTTGGGTCACCGCCGTGAACGTCTTAACGGGTAGGCGCCGGGTAGTCGTCCATGTTGAATGGGNTGCCGTTGAGGTTGACAGTGTCGTGGAAGAGTTTCGGGTCGGCGATGGTCTGCCGAACGTAGCATCCATTCCTGGCGTTCCGTAGTAGACCGGCTACTTCGGCCGGCGTGTGGGAGGATTCGATCTCGTAATGAATCTCAATCTTGTCCGCCCTGGCCTGCACCGTTTGGCGAAGCACGGANCCCTCGGATGCCACGTGCAGAGCGATGGTAGCCGTTACGTTATCAACTNCAATCTTCATCATTTGAGCGTACCGCTCAATCTGGGTCATCTCTCAAAATAAGATGGATGAGGCGAAGTATGCCAGGGGAGAGGGAGCAGAGTTGTCTCCCATGGGTTCACGCTCGGCGCACTTGATGGTGAAGCCGCGAATCTCAGCCGNTTTATTCTGATGCTCGAGCATTCGGGCGTTGCCTTCCATGGAGAAGGACCGGGAGATTATGTCGGGGTCGGAGGACTGANCNGGGGTAGTCATGTTGGCCTCCATGCGGAATCGATTTCGGGGAGTATAGCATGGGATTCTGGCTGCGATTGTGTCTCCCCATGGGTTGATGCGANNCCCCCAGATCTGCTAGTCAGAGGTCATCACTTCGGACATAAATAGCCCCAGGGAATAAGAGGCTTCTTCGTGGCCGATGTCACCCCACTGGACCGACGTGACCAGGTAATTGCANTCGCTTTCGGACTCATAACGTTCCACGAATTCTCTGACCGTAGCGGGTGATCCGATAATCACNTGCTCACCGGCGAGGGCCTGGTCGAAATCTATATCCCAAGGATGGCCGCCAGTGTCGGGTATCGGCCCAAATGTAGTAGGCCTTCGCCAAGTGTCTCCCGGTAGGGGTTTTCTGAAGTTGGCGCGATATACGGCATAGGCCGATCGCGCTCGTTTCATAGCCTCTTCGTCGGTATCAGCCACGTATATACGTTTGGTGCCGCCGTACAGTGGTTCGGCTGACGGAGACGATGCCGAGCCTTTTTCATCGACATACGTCTGGAAGTTTTCCTTGTAAGTCTCCACGGTGGCCGGGAGACTCGCGATGCTTCCAAAGTTTATGAAGTTGGCTCCCAATCTGCCGGCGGTTGCGGGGTTTCCGGGATACCAGAGGGGCGGGTGGGGAGTTTGCTTGGGTTTAAGCTCCATGGAAAGGTCTTTGAATTCGTAGAACTTGCCTGAGAATGTCACAAATTCTTGGGTGAGGCCAAACATCAGAATCTCTAAGGTTTCCTCGAATCGCTCGTGAACCTCCACGGGGTCGCCGCCCCACATGGCGAACTCTTCGCCGACGGGGGCTCCCTTGCCGATACCGATCTGGTAGCGGCCTCCGCTCAAGTTATCCACCATGCAGATCTCTTCCACTAGGCGGATGGGGTGATATAGCGGCAATACGTACACCAGAGGTCCGAAGTTGATACGCTCTGTGCGCGCCGCGATGGCCGTCAGGTATATCCCCGGGCTTGATCCTATGGAAAGCGGGGAGTGGTGGTGCTCCGCTACGTGGTAGCCGTATATGCCGCCCTTGTCTGCCTGGGCAAGCAGTTCAAGACGATCAGCGAATTGCCGGTCCAACGAGACATCGGGGAGCCGCTCTACGTGGTCAAAGATTCCGAACTTCAAGAGAGACCTCCAGTTGCGATGGTGTTGCCGGGCCGTGGGTATGCAATCCGGTTTCGATATTCTATAGGAAAAGGCAGGTGGGTGGGCTTTGGTGCGTGCCTGATCGCCGGGTTGAACGGGGTGGGATGGAGACTGGAGCGGTACGGGGTTTAGGAGTGGCGGAAAGCCCCCCAACCCTCCTTTACGAAAGGGGGGCTAGAGGGGTTATTTCGCGGATTGCTAGTCGGCTTGGCCGACGGGGAGCTTGGCGCCTTGGAAGGGGCCTTCGCTCTCTTCGAACGACTTGGAGAAAGTCAGAATCTCTTCGTCGGTCTGGGTGTCTAGATCGATGGGCCGGCCGAAGCCCTGTTTAACGACATAGCCGGTCTTGTAATAGACCTCGCCGATGTTCTGTTCCGGGTCGTTGTAGTAGATGCTGACCGAGATTCCGTGAGTAACGGTCCGGAGAATCTCTGTCCCTTCTTTCTTGAACCGGCGGTTAAACTCACGCAAGGCCGCCATGTCCTCTACGATGAAGGAAACCTGGCCCACGTTCTGGGTGGCGGGACGGGCGCCGTCCGGATGCTCCGGTCCCCGGGCCTGACCCAGGTTCAGCTCGTGATGCTCGGTCTCCGGGTGGGCGCTGAGGAAGCAACTGCCCCGGTCCGGGTCTTCGTCGGTGACCGTGAGACCCATGACGCGGGTGTAGAAGTCCCGCATCTTCAGAAAGTCGTCGCAAATGATGCCTAGATGTCCTAGCCCTGTAACCATTGTGATTCCCTCCTTCTTCGTTTACTTGTGAAAGTTTAGCCGGCGCTCTGGTTGCCGGTAACTTCGGCGGGTATGCCCTCTGCCTCCATCTCCCGGGCCCTCTTTTCGATCGAGGGTATCAGCGAGTCGAGCAGATCCTGGTCGAGATCGGAGGCGACGCCGGGGTATCCGGCTCGATCAATCATGGCCGCCAGTTTACGGGATTTGAACTGCTTGAGGGTCCATCCCAGTGTGTCCGGAACCAAGGTCTTGTCGAAGAAGATGCGATGATTCTTGTTCCGGGGCCCGTAGTGGTAATGAGGGGCGTCGCGGAAGCAATCGAAGGCCAGTAATTCTGTCTCTTCCGTGTAATGACGGCCTGGTGTGCCGGCCAAGTCGGCCAAAACGTGAATCGCTAGACCACCGTCGCCGCTGGCTTGCCGCCGCATCTCNAGGCCGAAACGGATGTTTCCTACTTCAAATATATCGGTGCCCCGGTGGTGTTTCACCGTGTTTCGGCCCGTGGCGTACACCTCGCGAGCGTGGGCTTCAACATCGCCCAAAACACCCTCAACCTGCTTGGCGTCCACCGTCTTGGCTATGTCGCTGTACCCGGCAGCCTCCAGCATGATGGACAGGTTGTTCCGGATCTGTTGCATGGTCCAGTTGATGGGGTTGCCATCGGTAGTGTGGTCCATCCGGAAGAGTTTGTTCTCTTTTTCGGGTCCATAGATGTAGCTCTTCTCGATGTCGAAACAGTTGAAACGCAAGAGCGTAGTCTCGTCGTCGAACTTCGCCACCAGAACGGCAACACCTTGGTCCGAGTGGTCCTGAACGTTGCCGTCCCAAAGCTCGTGTTGGACGATAAATGTCACAGGCCCGGCTTCGAATCTGGCCCTTCCTTTCTGTTCTACCATTGCTAATCCTCCGGTTTNATTTTNTGTGTGGAGTTCCTGTTGGAATTGAACGTACCGGTGGCCGACTAACGTGTTCAGGAATACCTGGTTGAGACNGCTCCGGCGAATGTCGCATCNATTATATCACTTCATTCGATCCCCTCGAATCCATGTTGCCGCCTTGACACCCAAGTGCCGGAGCATTAGGCTCGTGAGACTGGATTCGGCGCCGTCTTCTACGTCTCACGTCTAAGCGGCAATATTGTTATTACGGAGTTTAAACATGGCAGAGATTTCTGGAGCACAATTAGTGATTGATTCGCTGAGACGGGAAGGCGTAGACACGATCTACGTTCTACCCGGCGACCCCGTGGGAGATATAGTCAATGGTTGGGCGGACGCTGGGCACAAAGCGATCGCGGTTCGTCACGAGCAGGCCGCCTGCATGGCTGCCCAGGCCCACTCCTACCTGACCCGCTCCGTGGGAGTATGCATCGCCGCTTCCGGCGTGGGACANACCAATACCCTGACCGGAATAGCCAACGCTTACGCCAACTGCTGGCCCTTGCTGGTCATTGGCGGTTCGTCCGAATTGCGCCGCAGCAACATGGGTGACTTTCAAGAGCTGCCCCAAGTGGCGATGACGGCCCCGGTTTGCAAGTGGACCGCCACGGTAGACAGCATNGCNCGCATNCCCACCCTTATAAACATAGCGATGAAACAGGCCATGTCCGGGCGTCCTGGCCCGGTCTACATCGACCTGCCAGCCGAGATGATTTCCGGCGTGGATGACGAGGCTAACATCATCATTCCTCAACCGGCTCCCGAGCCGGCCCGGCCCCNGGCCGACCCCAACGAGGTTGTGAAAGCCTTGGAGGTCCTAGCCGAGGCTGAGCGTCCCCTGTTGATTGTGGGAAAGGGAGCCGCGTGGTCCTGGGCCGAGAACGAACTTCTGGAGTTCGTCGACAAGACTCAGATTCCCTTCTTGACGTCTCCCATGGGAATGGGGATGCTGCCGCCGGAACACCCGATGAACGTTTCCGCCGCCAGGACCCAGGCTCTGCAGGGCGCCGATACGATATTGATGGTGGGAGCCCGGTTCAACTGGCTGTTCCACTTCGGCCAGCCGCCCCGGTTCGCCGCCGAATTCAAGTTGGTCCAGATCGATATCGAAGGCACGGAGATCGGAACCAACGTTCCCGCCACCGTCGGTCTGGTAGGGGATGCTAAGGTGGTCCTAGCCCAGATGGTGAGCGCGTTAGACGATGTGCCGATCTCTTACGGGGAAAGCTCCTGGCTGACCGGGTTGAAAGCCAAGTCCGCGGAGAATGCCGAATCCATCGAACCCATGCTCAACAGCGATGCCAGCGATATCGGCTACTACCGCATATTGAAGGAGATTCGCGACTACCTGCCCAAGGACGCTATCGTAGTCGCCGACGGCGCTAGCACCATGGACATCTCCCGCCAGGTCGTGCCGGTGTGGCACCCCAGGCACCGCTTGGACGCCGGAGTGGCNGGTTGCGTCGGCACGGGTGTTCCCTTCGCCATCGCCTCTCAAGTGGTGCACCCGGACAAGCCGGTCATCTGTCTGCAAGGCGACTGGGCCTTCGGCTTTAACGGTATGGACATCGAAACCGCCGCCCGGTTCAAACTCCCCATCGTTTGGGTAATCTTCCAGAACGCCAACGTAGATAAGTGGGTCCGGAGTCACGTGGACAAGGTAGAAGACCCCAACGACTTCACCCCCAGTCTACGATTCGATGTGATGATGGAGGCGCTGGGAGGACACGGCGAGTTCGTGGAAGGCCCAGAGCAGATACGGCCTGCTTTGGAAAGGGCCTTTAGCTCCGGAAAAGCCTCGGTAATCAACGTAATCATGGACCCCGGCGCTGGAAGGCGTCAGCAGCAGTTCGCTTGGTTGGCCCGGGAAGGGAAGATGGGTTACTCATAGGCTAAGACCCNGGGCGGAATGCCCCTGAACGGATCGGATCGTCAAATGGGAAGGAGGCGTGAACAATGGGTAAAGCACTAGACGGAGTCCGAATCATTGACTTGACCCAGTTCGAGGCTGGAACTTCGTGCACNCAGTTGCTGGCCTGGCTTGGAGCCGACGTTATAAAGGTAGAAGAGCCAACCCATGGCGATCCCGGCCGGATCAGCAATTCCAACATGCCGGGTGTGGACAGTAGCTACTTTCTCAACTTGAATTCCAACAAGCGGAGCGTGGCCCTGGACCTGAAGCAGGCGAAGGGGAAGGATATCTTCTTCGAGCTGGTCCGGCAGGCTGACATCGTGGCCGAAAACCTGGCGCCAGGCACCCTGGAAAGACTGGGCTTGGGCTATGATGTNCTCAGTGAGGTGAACCCCAAGATTGTTCTCGCTAGAATCAAGGGCTTCGGCACCTACGGACCCTACGCCGACTACAAGAGCTTCGACATGATTGCCCAGGCCGCTGGCGGGTCCATGGCCGTAACCGGCAATGCTGGCGATCCCCCCATACGTCCCGGAGCGACCATAGGGGATACCGGCACCGGTCTCCATGCCGCCGTGGGTATCATGGCCGCATTGTGGCAGCGCCAAACCACCGGGAAGGGACAGGTTGTTGAGGTGTCGATGCAGGACGCAGTGGTCAATCTGACCAGGGTAGCCATGTCTACCTTCAACGAAACCGGTAAAGCCCGTCCTCGGTCCGGCAACAATCCTCAGGGCTTGCCGGGCGCCCGCACATACCCCTGCAAACCCGGCGGATCTGATGACTGGGTCTACCTGGGTGCCACGCCCCGGCGCTTAGGTCTTTGGTTGGCATTGGTCCGGGCGGTTGGCGGAGACGAGATGGCAGACGATCCCAATTACTCAAATTTCGACTGGGTCGTTGAACATACAGACGAGATTGACGACATGATCGAAACATGGACCATGGAGCGCACCAAGTACGAGGTGTTCCATATCCTAGGCAAGGCCGGGGTCCCCTGCGGTCCCACGCTGAACGCCGAAGACATCTACACCGACCCCCAACTGCTGGCACGAGACATGATTGTTACCCTACAACACCCGGAGCGGGGAGCCTTCATGGTTCCCGGCTGCCCCGTGAAGATGTCCGATTCGCCGGTGGAGTTGGAGATTGGCCCTCATCTGGGAGCTCAAACCGAAGAGGTCCTGAAAGAGTTGCTGCAGATGACCGACGGAGATTTGGCGCAGCTAAGGGAACAGAAGCTTATTCCGTAGCGGAGGATTTGGCCGATCATGACTTGTTATTTAGCCGTTTTGTGGCTGCCTAACATCAATCCTTTTTGAGTCAACACGCGGTCCAAATTGAAGTCTTTTTGATGCCCTTCACTTTACACCTGCTCCAGTAGAGGCGAACAGGACCCCCTTTCTCGAGTTCCTCATCTCAACTGGACGTATCCTCTTCTCTGGTATGCCGGCAAGCAGGAAAAGTGGGACACTTTTGTTAAGGAGAGATCAGGGGGATGTGGCAGTATTGTAGGACTCCCGGCGCTGCCGGTTGTAGCGTTTGCGCCATC
>PANP01000041.1 GCA_002708395.1 Dehalococcoidia bacterium | reverse complement strand
CCCGCTAGCTTGCGGTTCAGTAGCGACGGGAATCGAGTTACCACCGCAAGCTACCAGGATAGATACGACCAATGCGGTTAGTCCGGCAGTCAGTCTCGCATGTCTTGAATTCACTTTATCCACGACTTCACAATTCCCCGAGTAGGATTTCTGTTGCCTAAGAGATGCCAATATATACCCCATCTAGGTCTATACGCGGTCTTTCCACCATTAGAGTACATCCGGAATTTTCCTAAATTCTAGTACGTATCGGTTAACTCGATGGATTGACATCGATGACCCGATATCGCCCTGGTATTCAAGCCAATTGGATTGATCGGGAAAACAATCATTAATCAGATGCATCTATTTTGATTCGATGCATCTAAGGGTTGGCTTCGGTTGAAGTCTCGATCGTCAGACTCCGTTTTCAANGGTCGAATCTTCATATCTCGTGANCGATTTCTGGCACTGGCCGTGCGCTACCTGAAAGGAGGTGCTTTAGTAACCACGACCGTGCCACAGCCTGGTAACCAATCGATTTAGATTTATTGGAGAGCCGCNGGCAAAGATTCGACCGCGGTCTTCGATCTTCAANNTCACGGCGGAGTGTTTGTGATGAACCCCCAGNCCCGTGGCAGTTCANACCTGGTNCGGACCGTCGAAAATGTCTCGATGAATATNGACACTACCGACCTCCNCATCGGCGCATATAGCGTNTGGTGGGTCATATTCAACAACCCCGCAGGCTGCAGCGATGGCGAATGTGGCGAAAACGACGTGCTACCTCCTCCCAGCACCCCCGAGGCTGAGGTTTCTGCTGTCTGGGCGACCGGTGGAATCGTCGGGCCCGACCGCGGCGGCCACTTCAGTGCTCGTCTAGGCGTGGGCAAGGATGCCGCCCCCGGACAAATCATCTTCGGAGATGCTCTTACTAATCCTATGGGCGCCGAGATTCACATGATTGTCCGCTATCATGGACCGGCCCGATGGGACGATCCCGAAGCATTGCTGTCCCAGATGAGCACGTTCCAAGGTTATTGCACCCCGGCGAGTTCCCTGGGCGTGGGCACGGACGAGAGCGCATTCTCTTGCTTCGAGCCCCAGGCCACCATGCACATGCCTTAAACTGGCATAACAACGTTGATACCTAGGTGGTATCGAAAAGGCCCGGCGCATTCACGCCGGGCCTTGTTTTGCGTTTGGCAAATTTCATGGAATCCGGGGAAATGGGGGAATTACTGTTCGAACCTGCGGAACACCAAGCAAGCGTTCTGACCGCCGAAGCCGAAGGCATTGGAGAGGACAACTTTGACGTCCAGTGACCGGGCTTGGTTGGGCACGTAGTCCAGATCGCAAGCCGGGTCCGCCTCTTGATAATTGATGGTGGGGTGAACCTTGCCGTCGTTGATAGATTTCAGGCAGGCAATGGCTTCCAATGACCCCGAAGCGCCAAGGGAATGGCCAATCATCGACTTCGTGGAACTGATGGGAATCTTATAAGCTAGGTCTCCAAATAGCCGCTTGATGGCCACCGTCTCTAATGCGTCGTTCAGTGGTGTGGAAGTGCCGTGGGCATTGATGTAGTCCACCTGATCCAGCCCCAAACCTGCGTCCAATAGCGCCTGTTTCATCGCCTCGGCCGCACTGGCGCCGGTTTCTTCGGGTTGGACCAAGTGTCCGGCGTCGGAAGTGCAACCGAAGCCAACTATCTCGCCGATGATTGCCGCGTTCCGCTTTTGAGCGTGTTCCAGGCTTTCCAACACGAGGATAGCCGAACCCTCACTGGGTACGAATCCGTCCCGGTTGGCGTCGAAGGGACGGCTGGCCTTCTCCGGCTCGTCATTGCGGGTACTCAGGGCCCGCATGACCGCGAACCCGGCCAGACCCAGTTGGCTGATTCCTGCCTCAGTGCCACCGGCCAAAACAACGTCGGCGCTTCCCCGCCGAATCACGTCCAAAGCCTGTCCGATGGCCTGGTTCGAGGCGGCACAGGCGGTTGTGGCCGTTGAGTTGTATCCGTGGGCGCCGACGTACCGGCTCAGGTTGGCGGCTGCCATGTTGGGCAGAACCATGGGGAAGAAGAAGGGCGTCATCCGCATTCCTCCTTTTTCGGCCAACACCCGGCAATTGTCTTCCAACGTCGGGAACCCACCGTTGCCATTGCCCAGCACCACCCCAACCCGGTAAGGGTCTTCCTGGGAGATGTCCAAGCCTGCCGATTCTACCGCCGTCAATCCGGCGGCTACGGCCAGTTGGGAGAACCGGGCCATTCTCCTGGCCTCTTTACCGTCTATGTATTGGGTGGGGTCGAAGTCTCTTACCTCGCCGGCGATGCGGCAGGGGTAATCGGTGGCGTCGCATAACGTCATAGGACCGATGCCCGGTTTTCCGGCGAGCAGATTCGCCCAGAATGCATCGGGCGTCTGCCCCAATGGGGTAATCGCCCCCATCCCCGTAATTACTACCCTATTTCGGTCAGGTGTCACTCCTCATTCTCCTTGGTAAGTCCGTGATGGGTCCTAGTTGGTCCGCAAGTCAGCGGGTAATAGGTCCGGATATAGCTCAGGCTCGATTCCCAAGATTTTTTCCCTTACCTCGGCAGCCACGAAGAGAGAACCCGTAGCCAGAATCAGGTCTCCATCGTCGGCCAGATCCAGAGCCAGTGTCACCGCCTCTGCCGAAGAAGCGGTCTCCGTTGCTTGGATGCCGTGCTCATCAAATAGAGACACTATCTGCGCCGGGGGGGTGGACCTGGGATGGCGAGACCGGGATGCGAAAACCACCGGGTCCTCTTTCACCAAACGCCCAACCATCCCGGCGACGCTCTTGTCACGGGAAAACCCGGCAACAAGAATCAACCTTCTAAAGTTCATATAGGACGCTAAAGACTCCAGCAAGGAGTCCATAGAATATTCATTATGCGCGCCATCGACGACAACGAGGGGGTTGCGTCCCAAGACTTCCATACGGCAGGGCCAAGTCACACTGGAGAAGCCTCGCTGTATCCCATCGGCGGGGATGGAGTGGCCTTTCTCTTGCAGTGCTTCCAACGCGGCGACCGCAGTGGCTGCATTCTCCAACTGATATTTGCCCAATAGAGGCACTCTTAGGTCGTAGGTATTCCCGCGGCCGGTAACGGTTAATTCTTGGCCGTCGACCGACGCCGGCCCCGGAGACCAAGTTACATCCTTTCCCACCTGGATCGGCGTGGCAGACACGGAATGACATACATCTAGAATCGCTTCCATCGCCTCTGGCTTCTGGGGAGCAATCACCACTATTCCGCCGGGTTTGATGATTCCGGCCTTTTCCCGGGCAATCTCGCCGATAGTGCCGCCCAGGATGGCCGTGTGGTCGAGGCTTATAGAGGTAATCACGGCTACATTGGAGTTGACGACATTGGTGGCGTCCAACCGGCCGCCCAGTCCAACCTCAATAACTTGAAAGTCGGCTTTGTTTTCGGCGAAGCATTGGAATGCCATGACAGTCATGAATTCAAAGAGAGTGACCGGGTCGAGACCTTCGTTCTGTCCAACCCACTCTTGATGGGGCCAAAGTTCTTCCACTAACCGGCTAAACTCCTCCTCCGTGATGGGAACGGTATCTCTGCGGATGCGCTCGCGGAAGCTGTGCAGATGAGGAGAGGAGTAGAATCCGGTTTGGTATCCGGCGGCGTGCAAAGCGGAGTCGCAGAGTGCTGCGGTGCTTCCCTTGCCCTTGGTGCCGGCCACGTGGATGGTTGTGGCGGCATCGTGGGGATTACCCAGCCGTTGGAGCAACCGCTCCATCCGGGCCAAGTCGAAGATTGCCTTCTGACGAGGGCCTGCCGGCTGGTTGCGCTCGTGGTCAACCATGGAAAGCAAGAGGTTTATGGCGCCGGAATATTTCAATCGATGCCCCTCACTGCCCAACTTCCGGTAGCCTGGCTAATGATCTCGCAGATGGGCGGGCATGAATCCCAGAGCGATTTTGATACCGTCCCAGAAGCCCACCGATCTGACAAAATCTATGTTACCCTCAAGCGCCCTCGGGGTAAACCCAAAGGTCTCTTCCACGATACCAGGTTCGGCCACATTTCGAATGGAAATCATCTTCAGTTGGTCGGTGGTTATGGGCGGTCTTGCCACCACCTTCTGTATCATCGCAGTGGGCAGGTACATCATCCAAGTCGGCACATGGAGGCGAAAACGGCGCTTTCCCAAGGTCCGTGAGATTAAGGTAATCAATCCGTTGTAGCTCAACTGGTCAGGTCCGCCAATCTCCACTGTCTTGCCCTTCAAGTCCTCCCGGTCCACCGCCAGCGCCAGGCATTTGGCCATATCCGCCACGGCGATGGGCTGGAACCGGTTTCTTCCCGACCCGGCCACCGGGACTACGGGGGTTGTCTTAACCAAACCAGCCAAGGTGTCGAGGAACTCGTCCCCTTCTCCGAACATTATAGAGGGCCGTATTATCGTGTAGGGCAGACCGCTGTTGATGACTTCCTGCTCTCCCTTCCACTTGCTATACAGATAAGTATAGTTAACGTCATTGGTCGCGCCGATGGCGCTGACCTGGATGAAGTGCTTGACCCCGGCTTCCTTTGCGGCCGCGGCGACGTTGGCCACGCCCTGCCGGTTGATTAAATCGTAGGTGAGGTTCCGGGACTTCCGGATGATGCCTACCAAGTGAATCACCACTTCAACATCGTACATCGACCCAGCCAATGCTGCGGGGTCGGTGACGCTACCGTAGTGGACTTCAACCGACCGGTCGGGAAACAATCGTTCGCTACCGGGCGTATGCACCAAGCATCGGACGCGATGATGATGCTCCTGTAGTTCACGTACAACGGCCCGACCTAGAAATCCAGTGGCCCCTGTTACCAACACCAGCATTGTTGAATATCCACCTAGATGTGCTTCTTAAGAATCGTGATACCGCCTCAAAAGGCGGAAGAATTAACCCGTTGGTTACTATATTATAAGACCAAATATCCGTGGGTGATCTAGGCTGGCCTGGTGCCGGGAAACTTCTGGGTGGAGGATCATGACCTATGGCAAACGGTGAGTTGCATTTCGGGGCTGGGATGGCCCTTGGGGCGGCGGAAACAGCCCGGGAGGCCAGGTGGATGGAGGAACTGGGATTTGAATACTTCGCCGCCGGTGAGCACTACATGCGCGGCGACCCGCCGGGTCCCACCCACGCCTCGATACCGCTCTTGGGTGTGGCAGCCGGAGCGACCGAAAAGATCCGCGTCCTATCATCCATATTGCTAACTCCCTTTTACCATCCAACCGTTCTGGCCAAGCTGACAAATACCCTGGATATAGCGTCAGGGGGCCGGCTGACCTTGGGGGTAGGAGTCGGCGGCGAGTTTCCGATGGAGTTCGACGCTGCCGGACTACAGGTCAGCCAGCGGGGACGCCGGACCAACGAGTGCCTGGAAGTGCTGCGCCGTCTGTGGACTGAAGAGAGGGTGTCATACCAGGGACGGCATTTCCAACTGGATAATGTAACCGTGATGCCGCGTCCGGCGCAGCAACCCCATCCACCGGTTTGGGTCTCGGGACGCCGGGAGCCGGCGATGCTTCGGGCCGCAAGATTAGGCGACGGCTGGCTGCCCTATTTCTATGACCCTGATAGATACCGGTCCAGCGTGGAGACAATCACTCGCGCCGCCGAAGAACAGGGCCGGAATATATCAGATTTCCAATGGGCCTATTTCCCTTACATATCCATATACGACACAGTGGACAAGGCGGCGGAAGTGGCCGCCGAAGCCTTGGGTGGCCGCTACCTATACGGCGGTGGGTTCAGAGACATCGTCGAGAGATACTGCTTGCTTGGGCCGGTAGAAAGCTGCATCGCCCGGCTTCAGGAGTATATCGACGCTGGCACCCGCCATATAGTTTTCGCCGTCGCCTGTCCCAGGGAAGACCGGGCCCGGCATCTGGAGACCATCGCTAAGGAGATTATCCCCCATTTCCGGAAACTTGGAGCCTGACTGGGATTTCCACGCTAGGCTTAAGAANTAAAACGGGTGAAATTGTGCATTCAGCCCGTTATAATTATCCGCAACAAAGTAATAAACACCGGCCAAAACCGGTGATTTGGGACTCTTGCAGCAATTTTCCCAGAACCTTGAGTGGGCTTGGAACAAGATTGGTCTCGACTCCAACTCTTATGCCTCGAAAAGCAATAGGCCCGTTCACCAAGGCCATCCGGTGGCACGGACAGTTACTCTTAATTAACACGATAATGTAATATTTGAACCAATCCGGTATAATATCCACCAGGCTGTTAATAGTATGCGTTCGGCTTTTCGGAATCCGCCCTCCGGTAGCCGGATAGGCTAACTCCCCGACCTTTCAATCTTGATACAGCCAGGCTCAGGTGGTGAGCCTTTGCAGGAGGGATTGTGGTAGTAGCGTCTAGAATCAAGAAAGTAGTGCTGTTACAACCGGCTTCCGCCGGTGGAAATTTTGAATACATCGCGATTCCCCGCCAGGGGATGTTGTTTCTCTCCGGAGCCCTCGCTCAATGGGAAGGTGAATACCTCTACGAGCGAGAGATCTGGTTCGAAGACCGGTGCGGTGTAATCGACCCCGACAAGGACCTGGAAGGCGTAGACCTTCTGATGGTCACGGCGCTCATCAATGAGGCGCCCCGTGGCTACCAGATAGCTCGACAGGCCAGAGAATATCACCCGGAGATTAAGATTATCGGTGGCGGGCCTCAGATGGGACCGCTCTGCGAAGAAGCCTTCGCCGTCGGCAGTTTCGACGTTGTAGTGCAACGTGAGGCCGAGGACATCATCGGCCAACTGTGCGACATTCTGCTTACGTACAAGCCCGGTGAACGGGATCCCTACCTGGACAAAGTGCCGGGCATCAGCTACCAGCGGGATGGCCACGTCGTGCAAACTCGCCGGTCAGGTCTGATTAATCCGGACTTTGTGGAGCTGCCCGATTTTCGCTCCATCAGAGATTTAACCCCGGATAACCCCATGGCCGGTGGCGTCATCGAGACGACCCGAGGCTGCACTGAGAAATGCACTTACTGCCAGGTGATTCAGCAATTCTTGGGCTATCGATTAATCTCCAGAGAAACCGAGATTAAACGCCTGACTCAGCTAACGGAACTGGCTGCGGACGGATTGATTCACTCCAGGAACGGTAATTTCCAGGTATTTATCTCCGACGATCTGCACCCGCCGCCTTTGAGAGCGGTGAAATACCGGGACGAGCGGCTTGCCCGCTTGCAGTCTTGGAAAGACCACACCAAAAACATGTATATGATTTGCCAAGCGCGGGCCGAGATTGGACAAGATCCCGAGCTTGCAACCGCGATGTTAGAAGCCAACATAAAGATGGCCTACATCGGCGTAGAGTCTGACAACGCAGAAAACCTCAAACTGGTGAACAAGCGTCAAGAACCTGGTCAGATGCACACCGATCTCACGACGCTTAACGACATGAGCTTCTCCATCGTTGCGATGACCATCATCGGTCTTCCCTACGATACGGAAGAAAGCATCATGGAATTGGCCGACTGGGTCACTCAGGTCAGTAAATACCAAACGGTAAACTTCCTCACTCCGCTACCGGCGACGTCCAACTGGGACACTTTGGTCCCTCTGAACGAGCATGGCGGTCTTCTTGCTGAAGGCGAGATGCGGCCTTATCACCTGTATACCGGCCGGCAGTTCGTCCATCAGGACGAGCGATGGACCATGGCGGAGAGCAGGGACTTGTTCGACAGATATTCGGCAAGGCTTACCCCGGTCGATGACCTCTACCGCCGTATCTTCCGTATTCTCCGAAACTACCGGCTACGTCTGGCATCGACCAGCCGCGACGTGGGTGACAGCATAACCGCCCGGTTAGCGGACGCTACTGAAAGCTTAAAGAGCTGGTCGGACCCGGTGTCCATGGCTGGACGCGAGTTCGGCGAGAACATCTCCCAGCGTGTGGGAGAACTGGCGGAAAAACTGCGGTCAGTGTCCCAGCCTCTGGCGAACGCTCGCCAGGAAGTTGTGGATAACATCGGTAGCGACATCAGCGAGCTGGCCGATTCACTTAAGGATCTTTCCGGGCCGGTCAATAACGGCAGCAGCGACCTTGCGGCCAATATCTCAAGCCGGATCACCGATTTGACTGAGATGTTGAACACCGTGATGTCCGATTCACGCCGGGGCAGAACCACCGGCGAATAATCAATCTCGGCCTTCGGAATCACCTGAAGCCGATAGTTGCGGCGGTACTGAACTGTTAGGGAGGAGGCGGCTGTGGCAGTGCATGTGTTCTTTGTGATTTCTGACGCATGGCTGGCGTTCGACGATTCGCCTGAGTTGAAATGAACGAACTTCGCCGTGTATTTATCACGGGTATCGGAGCGATAAGCTCTTTGGGCCTGGACGCATCCACAACCTGGGACAACCTGGTGGCGGGGCAGTCAGGCATCGCTCCAATCACCGCCTTCGACGCCGAGGCCTTCGATACCCACTTCGCTGGCGAAGTCAAAGGCTTCGACGCAGAGAACTACCTGGATCGCAAAGAAGCCCGGCGCATGGACCGCTTCGCCCAGTTTGCCGCCGTGGCCGCGAAAGAAGCTTGCCAACAGGCCCACCTAGACCCGAGAGAGGGCGATCCATTCCGAGTGGGCGTAATCATCGGCAGCGGGATCGGCGGCATCATCACCCTGTCCCAACAGATGGAAGTATTGAGCCAGCGGGGTCCGAAACGGGTAAGCCCATTTTTGATTCCCATGATGCTGGCCGACATGGCCTCCGCCCAGGTTTCCATGGTCACCGGGGCGATGGGCGCCAATTATTGCTTGGTTTCCTCCTGCTCCAGCGGCGCCGATGCCTTGGGCCAAGCGTGGGAAATGATACGCCGTGGCCAAGAAGACGTGATGTTGGCCGGCGGTAGCGAAGCTCCGCTATTCCCCATCGCCGTTGCCGGATTCAACTCCATGCGGGCCCTATCCCGGTTCAATGAGGATCCTCAAAAGGCAAGCCGCCCATTTGATGCCGACCGGGATGGATTTGTGATGGCCGAAGGTGCTGCGGTCTTGGTTCTGGAGAGCCAGGAGAGCGCTGAAGCCCGTGGGGCGACGATTCTGGCTGAGTTGCGCGGATATGGCGCTACTTCTGATGCTCACCACCTCACGGAGCCCGGTCCCACCGGACAGAGTGCCGCAAACGCCATTCAGTTGGCTTTAAATGCTGCGGGTGTCGAGCCGTCTGAATTGAACTACCTCAACGCCCATGGAACCTCAACGCCGTTGAACGACCGGTCGGAGACGCGGGCGGTCAAACTGGCTCTGGGCGAACACGCTTACCGCGTGCCAATCAGCTCAACCAAGTCTATGACCGGGCATCTTCTTGGAGCAGGGGGAGCTTTAGAAGCGACGTTCTGCGTCATGGCGATAAAGACCGGCATCGTTCCGCCAACCATCAACCTGAANACGCCGGACCCCGACTGCGATCTTGACTACACGCCCAACCANTCCAAACAGAAGCGGATCGACGTGGCCATGAGCAACTCATTCGGTTTCGGTGGGCACAACTCTGTACTCGTCTTTGCCAATCCCGATCAACGCAGCTAATCCCGCCCTTATCTAGCCCGCCTCCGGCCCGCTCCGCTTTCCTAGTTCTGTGATGGCTTCACNAACTGGGCTTTGAAGACTACTAACGGTATCGCTATCACTATGATAATCAGAGCGATGATTTGCGCCTGATTCAAAAACTCGAAATAAGGAATCTGCTCGACGCGTAAGAAGCTCAAGAAGAACCTCCCGATNGAATACAAGCCCCCGTACAACACAAAGAACATCCCACGGGGACGCAACCGGTTACGCAGGGGCCAGATAGCGGCCGCCAGCAGAAGGTCGAATATTAGCTCATATGCTACCGCGGGATGGGAAGCGGGCCGAGTGTAGCCCGGACTGGCGGAGTTGGTGTAAATGACCCCCCAGAACATGTCGGTGGCTTTGGCGAAGTGCTCCCCATTAACAATGTCTCCAATCCTGCCGATGGCCATGGAGATCAGCAACGCCGGCGCGACGATGTCGGCCATGTGCCCAATGCCCGGAAGAGGAGCTTTGTTCGGCTCTCCCAAGAAGGAGAATGTCTTGAACAATGAACCCCAAAGCGCCAGGAACCGGTCAGAGTTTCGGATAAGGACATAGGCGGCGCCGAAAGCGAAGCCGCCTAGAATGGCGCCGTAGATCGCAATTCCACCTTGCCAAACGTAGAACATCCTTATTGGGTCGTGCTGGTAGATCGGGCCCCAGAAATCGATAACGTGGACAACCCTTGCACCGACTATTCCACCGATGATTGACCAGACGGCTATGGAGTATATGGCGTCGGCAGATATGCCTTCTTTCGTGCCCCAACGCACCGCCAGATATACCGAGGTGGCCACTGCTATAAAAGTAAATAGTCCGTGCCATGCCAAAATGAACGGTCCGAAGTCGATGATGTTGGGACCTAATGGAATCGATATCACGGCAAGGGTGTGCATGTACTAGCTCGCTATACTCATAGAATTGACTGATTCAGCCAGATACTCCCGGAGTCGAACCGGGTGAAATAGTGTGTACAAGGTATACCCGTGCCCCGTAAGGTTGCAAGGCGTGGGACACCCTCTGAAATTCGTCTTCGCTGGAAGGCAGGCAATACAACGCCGGACCCGCGCCCGACAGGTGAACTTCCGCACCGGTTGCCAACCTGATTTGCTGACGCAGAACCTCCAGTTCCGGGAANTCTTGAAAAGCGGCCAGCTCGAAAACGTTGTANTGCATATCTGCTACGAATCCGTCAGNTNCTAGGATTCCCGCAAGCCGTTCGGTCCGGCCTCCATCGGTATATTGATCTGCTGTTAACCGGGAAAACATTCTCGCTGTTTTGTCAGGAATCGTCTCCGACGGNCAAATCAGAGTCACCGGGAGCGATGGCAAGGACTGTATCGGCGTGATGGATTCTCCCCGTCCGGTCCCCGTTGCTGTCCCTCCAGTTAAGAAGAAGGNAACATCGGAACCCAAGCTTGCGGCTATCTCGGATAGTTCTTCGATGGACATGTCTAATCNCCAGAGTTGATTCAACGCCAAAAGGGCCGCAGCGGCATCGCTACTTCCNCCACCCAAACCCATCGCCACNGGTATATGTTTCTCCAGTGTTATGNCCACNCGGGGCTGTATACCCCGGCTATTCGCCAGGCTTGCGGCGGCCTGCCAGACAAGGTTGTCTTCACCGTTAAGGGANGTGTCGTCGCATCGCAGGCTAAGAGACGGCGCCGNNTGGAAAGTAAGCCGGTCGGCCAGGTCGATGGTTTGGAGCACNGTCCTGACTTCGTGGTAACCGTCGGACCGCTTTGCCANCACCTCTAGGACGAGGTTCAGCTTAGCGTAGGCTGGAACTTCCACGACTACCCACCGGTCTTACTCCGTTCTTCCCAGCCTTTGAAAATCAAAGCCCATTCGTCCAAGGTCAAAGTCTCAGCTCGCCGGCGTCCGTCAAAAGCCAGATCCTCCAGTAATTCTNCTACTTCCGTNGGGTGGACACCTAAGCCGTGGCTGAGCGAGTTCCGTAGTTGCTTCCGCTTGGCAGAGAAACCGGCGCGGACTACTTGAAAGAAGGCCGATTCGTCCGATACCTCCACTGCGGGCTCGGGACGGACATCCAGCCGCACAACGGATGAATTCACCGTTGGGGGTGGACGAAAGGACCGGGGAGGGACGTGGCATACCAACGAAGGTTTGGCGTAAAACTGGGTTGCAACGGACAGGATACTCATGACACCGGGCTTTGCCAGCATGGAGTGGGCAACCTCTTGCTGGACCATCACCACNAGCAACTCTGGTTTGGGTTGCGACTCTAGTAACCGGCGCACGATGGGGTTGGCTGCATAGTACGGGAGATTGGCCACTACTTTATAAGGCGTGTCGACACCCACCAGAGGTTCTAGGTCGATGGTCCGAGCATCTCCATGGACTACCTGCAGGTTGGAGGGGTTGTCTAGTCGCAAAGGGAGATCCACCATCAGGTATTGGTCCATCTCTACGGCGACAACCCGTCCCGCCTGCTCTAAGAGTCTGCGGGTCAATACGCCCCGGCCGGGTCCAATCTCCAAGACTTGGTCTCCGGGGTCAAGTTCCGCAGCGGCCACGATGCGGTTGAGNATCCGGGTATCGGTCAGGAAGTGTTGGCCAAGGGACTTACGAGGTCCTGACCTGGGNNGCCGGNTGGAGGGGTCTCCNTCNCGGCNCCNTTGGTTTTCCTCCGGCGCCGGACGGTTTTTATCTTGATTAGAGACCGCGCACCTCACTTCGACGCTGGCCACTAGGCATGTTCCGGGCGGTGACTCGGGTCAGGCGCTCCCACGGCACCCGCAGTACACTGTTTACCGTTGCTCCTTCCGGCCTGGCGGAGTTCGCAGGACTGCGCCGCGTGGGACCCAACCTTCAACATCACCCATCCGAAATATTGGCCTAATGGTCATGCCTTAGAGAGGCATTCAACCCCGCTATAGCGGATTG
>PANP01000040.1 GCA_002708395.1 Dehalococcoidia bacterium | reverse complement strand
ATGTCCAGGGTTTCGCCCATTCCGCCGAATATCTGCATGATTTTGTCGATGCTCCGCCAACCCCACTCCCCCGCGCAATACTTAATCATGGAGGCTTCAACGCGTACGTCCTCGCCGTTGTCCGCGCGAGCGGCGGTCTCCCTTGTAAAGGATCTAAGGGCCATGATATCCATGTAGACATCGGTGAGCATCCATTGGATGGCCTGCCGGTCAGCGATGGGGCGGCCATAGGTTATCCGTTGTTTGGCCCACTCGATGGCCATCTCCAGGGCCCGGCTCAGGATTCCCGTTGCCATGGACCCCCGAAGCAACCGGTCGTGGTGCACCAGCCATTGCTGTCCCAAGGTGAATCCCCGGCCCACCTCACCCAGAACCTGGGTCTGGGGCACCCGGACATTGTCCAAGTGAATCATGTGTTGCTGAGACCGGGTCGGACTGGTCCAGATGCGGATGGGGTCGAAGGTCATTCCGGGCGTGGGATTGTCGATGATAAACATCGTGATGCCGCCCCGCTGGCGGAGGTCCGGGTCGGTGACGGCCTGTAGCAGGATAAAGTCGGACGTCGCCGCTCCAGATATGAACATCTTGGTGCCGTTGATGACCCAGTCGTCGCCGTCCTTAACCGCTCTGGTCTGCATCATGCCGCCTGGGTCTGAGCCTGCCTCGGGTTCGGTTTGGCCGAAGGCGTATTGCAAGTCACCATTTATCGCTGGGTAGAGGTAGCGCTGCTCCTGTTCCGGGGTGCAGGCCCCAATCATCATCATGGGGACGGGCGAGGTCGGTAGCTGGACGATGCTCTTGTGCACTTCCTCGTCCAGAATGATATGGCCCAAGGCACCCATGCCGCCGCCGCCGTACTCTTCGGGTACGAAAGACGTGTAGATGCCGGTCTGCTTGGAGATAGTGTTCAGCCGATCCCACTTTTCTTTGTCCAGGGTGCCGACGATACCCATGACCGCTTGGGCGATTCCCCGCGGGCCGCCGTCGTCCTGCCCTTCCTGGGGCGGGTTGGCCAGATACTGGGCTTCCAAGGGCACGCACTCGTCTTTAACCACCTGACGAATGGTGTTCTTCAGTGCGTCTAGNTCCGGTGGAAGCCCTGTTTGCATAGCGGTTGCTCCTGAGTTTTTATAGATGTTTCGAAGACGAACCTGGCTTTGGTACGTCTCTGATAGATATTCCGAGACTGGCTTATTCTATACTGCCGGGAAATCCAAAGCCAGTGAAACAACACTCGAAGTACTTAACATAATAGCTTTCCGGGCAGACCGGGTCAGGTTGGCCTCATGTTAGAATAAAGCCCGGTTGCCCAGGGNNCACCGCAAGGAGTTTGAATAGATGCAGTTTCGTGACCTGCCCAGCGTGGACCGGGTGATGGCCAGTGACGGTATGGCCGCGCTGACCGAAGCCTATCCCCGCGATTGGGTGGTGGACCTGGTGCGGCGTCAACTGGACCGTGCCCGTCAGAAGATAAGGGATGGCGGCACAGCTCCCTCTGCCGGTGATGTTGCTGACGGTGTTAGCGGCGAGCTTCGGTCAATGACCGAACCGGCTCCACGCCAGGTGATTAATGCCACCGGGGTAATCATTCACACGAACCTGGGCCGGGCCCCGTTGAGTCCGGCGGCCATCGAAGCCATGACTCAGGCCGCTAGGGGCTATACCGATCTTGAGATGGATCTAAGCACCGGCCGCCGGGGCTCCCGGCAGGCGCACCTCCAGTCTTTGTTGCAGCAGGTCACCGGAGCCGAGGGGGCGTTGGCGGTGAACAACAACGCTTCCGCCATCCTGTTAGGTTTGTCTGCTTTGTCGGTAGGCAAAGAGGTCATCGTTTCCAGGGCCGAGGCCGTGGAGATTGGAGGAGGATTCCGGATACCGGACGTTCTCAAACAAAGCGGGGCTAAGCTGATTGATGTGGGAACGACCAACCGCACCTATCTCCGAGACTACGAAGACGCCATCACCGAAAATACGGCGGCCCTGTTGAAGGTACATACCAGTAACTTTCGGGTGGAAGGGTTCACCTCCGAGGTTGAACCCAGCGAGTTGGTGGCCCTATCCAAGGAAAAAGGCATCCCGGTGCTGCACGATGTGGGCAGCGGTGCGCTGTTGCCCACCGAGGCTTATGGACTTGCTCACGAACCAACGCCCCAAGAAAGCATTGCCGCTGGCGTGGGACTGGTCTTCTTCTCCGGCGATAAGCTCCTGGGTGGTCCCCAGTCCGGCATGGTCGTTGGCACCTCAGAACTGGTTAGGCGCTTGGAAAGACACCCCCTGGCCCGAGCCATCAGGATCGACAAGATGAGCCTGGCAGGGTTGACTGCAACGTTGTTGCATTACCTCAAGCAAGAAGCCGAGTCGGAAATTCCTATATGGAGGATGATTTCCGCAGGCGAGCAGGAAATCAAAGACCGGGTCGAGCGGTGGAAGTCCCAACTTGCCCTTCCCGGGGAAGTGATTTCCAGCAAATCCGCCGTCGGCGGAGGCAGTCTTCCCGGTGAGACTCTCCCAACTTGGGTGCTGGCCCTTTCCTGCGAGGGGAGCGCTGGAGGTCCCGAGGCGGTGATGCGAAATCTGCGGGAAGCGAAGCCCCCGGTGATTGCCCGCATCGAAGACGACCGGGTGATTCTGGACCCGCGGACCGTATTGCCGGAGGAAGAGGATTCCCTCCTGACGGCGCTGCGGGATGCCATTTCGCCCTAATTGGATATGGGGATGAAGCGATTATCTAGATGGCTGGCCTGGAGGTTTCCCGGTAAGATGAGGATATGACAGACTATCTTTTGGTCCACGGCGCCGGGCAGGGAGCTTGGAGTTGGGGGCAGGTTTGGGGATATCTGACAGCGCCGGTGGAGCATCCACCCCGGCTCTACTCTCAGCATGAGGCGAACCGGGTATTTACCTTGGACCTCCCAGGCCATGGGGCGGATGCCAACGGTGATACCACCGACGTCAGGCTGGAAGAATGTGTTCACGCCATTACACGGGCAGTGGAGCGCCGCGAGTTAAAGGACTTGGTGCTAGTGGGGCACGGCTTCTCCGCCAGTCTGGTGCTTCAAGCTGCTGGTGAGTTACCTACGCCTCCCAATCGAATAGTCTTGGTGGCTGGCATGGTGCCCCTATACCAACGAAACATGCTCAGTGTGCTCCCACAGAAATCTAGAGTGAGTTATCGTCTATTGTCGGTCTTGAGCACTTTTTCTGGCAAGGGCTTGAGGCTGCCTCGCACGGTGATTTACAACTACCTATGCAACGGCATGGACCACATGGAAGTTGTTCATTCGGTAGGCCGCTTCGGACCGATGCCCAAGCGGGTGCTAAAGACGAAGGTTGTTCTGGACCAACCGGAACCTACTAGCCCCGTGACCTACGTGGTTCTGACTCAAGACAAGATTCTACCGCCGGACACGCAGCGGCGTATGGCGGAACGGGTGCCGGGGGTTGACGTGGTTGAGCTAGAAGCCTGCCATCAGGCGATGCTGCAACAACCTAGAGAGTTGGCTGACATCCTGTTGGAATATGCCTGACCGGTACTCCAGGTATTCCATCAATGGCTGAAATCAAATCAGGCCCCGGCGTTAGCCGGGGCCTGATGCTTTTGCTGGTCTAGTTAGGACGGCTTTCTAGAACATGCCGCCGGCGCCGTGGTCGTGACCGTGGTCGTGACCGCCATGCGCTGCCGCATCCTGCTTCTCCTCGGTGATGAGGGATTGGGTGGTCAATATCATGCCCGCTACGCTGGCGGCGTTCTCCAACGCGATCCGGGCCACCTTGGAGGGGTCGATGATGCCCTTCTCCAGAAGGTCGCCGTACTCGATGTTGGCGGCGTCGAATCCGTAGTTGGGGGAGTCGTTCTTCCGAATCTCATTCAGGACGACTGGGCCTTCTTGGCCGGAGTTGGAGGCGATTATCCGGAGGGGTTCCTCCAAAGCGGTTTTGAGAATGGTTACCGCATTGGCCTCGTCCCTTTCTAGATTGACGTTGTCCAGAACCTGCAGCACCCGGACGTAGGCCACTCCACCGCCGGGCACGATGCCTTCGTCCACGGCCGCCCTAGTTGCGGAAAGAGCGTCCTCTACCCGCTGCTTTCGCTCTTTCAGCTCCGGTTCAGTGGCCCCGCCAACCTTGATGACGGCGACGCCACCGGCAAGCTTAGCCATACGTTCCTGCAATTTTTCCTTGTCATACTCGGAAGTTGTATCTTCCATCTGGACCTGAATCTGGTCGACTCGGGCGGTAATCATAGTCTTATCGCCCTTGCCTTCGATGATGGTCGTCTTGTCTTTGGTCGAGACGATTCTTCGGGCCTGGCCAAGGTCCACCGTTTCAGTGTTTTCCAGCTTACGGCCCTGCTCCTCGGATATGACCGTTCCGCCGGTGAGGATGGCGATGTCTTCCAGCATGGCCTTGCGACGGTCGCCGAAGCCGGGAGCTTTTAACGCCAAACAATTGATGGTGCCGCGCATCTTGTTAACTACCAAGACCGACAGGGCCTCGCTGTCCACATCTTCCCCGATGATTACCAGGTTCTTGGATACCTGGAGGTTCTTCTCCAAGATGGGGACCAAGTCGGCCACCGACGAGATCTTCTTGTCCGTAATCAAAATGTAGGGATCTTCGATAACGGCTTCCATCTTTTCCGGGTTGGTAACGAAGTAGGGGCTGATGTAGCCGCGGTCGAAGTTCATGCCGTCCACGTACTCGGTTTCCGACTCCACGCCTTTGCTCTCTTCCACGGTGATGACGCCGTCCCGACCCACATGTTCCATAACGTCGGCCATCATCTCGCCAATCTCGCTATCGTTGGCGGAGATAGAAGCGACTTGGGCGGTTTGTTCGCGGGTGTTCACCGGAGTCGCCAGGTTTTCCAGCTCGGCGACGATGGCCTTTACGCACTTGTCGATACCCCTCTTGAGGGCCATGGGGTCGACGCCGGCGGCCACTAGCCGCATTCCTTCTCGGACCATCAGATGAGCCAGGATGGTGGCCGTGGTGGTGCCGTCACCCGCAGACTCATTGGTTTTGGCTGCGGCTTCTTTGATTAGTTGAGCGCCCATGTTCTCAAAAGATTCGGGCAGGTCGATCTCTTTGGCGATCGATACGCCGTCATTGGTGATTACCGGTGCGCCCCATTTTTTCTCCAGAATCACGTTCTGTCCCTTGGGGCCAAGGGTTAGGCTGACCGCATCGGCTATCGCCTGTATTCCATGTAATAAGGCCTTCTGGGCCTCTGCGTCGCGAATTATATGCTTGGGGGGCATCTTATTAAGACCTCCTACGGTTTGGCGGATGTTGGCCGGCCCCATTATTGCTGCTTGGGATGTGATGGGGTGGCAGGATTTCTAGTCACCCTATGTTAGCACTATTATCGGTCAGAATGATAAGTCAGGCAGCCCCACGGGTCAAGATACGGCGGGACCGAAGCGTCTGCGGGGCCAAGGAAATGCGTTCTCTAGTTAGGTATAAGTAGAACCATCGCCTTAACATTACCACTATTAAGCCGCTAAGCCGCTGTGCTAGACTGCGCGGATGTCCTATACCGCCGACCTTCACCTACACTCCCGCTATGCCTACGCCACCAGCAAGAATATAACCTTGGAGAGGCTGGCCGCTTGGGCGCGGGTTAAGGGCATCGACCTGCTATCCAGCGCCGATTTCACCCACCCTGTTTGGCGGCGGGAGTTAGAAGATAAACTTGTCCCGGTATCCCCGGGATTGTATCGGTTCGGCGGCGTCAGTTTCGTTCTCGGGACCGAGGTCAGCTGCGTGTACAAACAGGGCGGAAGAAGCCGGAGAGTACATATGTTGCTCTTCGCTCCCGGCTTCGCCACCGTGGACAGGCTCCGAGCCGCTTTTTCCGATGCAGGGGCTAAGTTGGAATCAGATGGACGGCCAACCCTGCGTATGTCAGCCAGGGACCTGACCGCTCTGGCATTGGACATAGACCCCCAGTGCATGGTCATCCCGGCCCACGTGTGGACGCCCTGGTTCGGCCTGTTCGGCTCCAAGTCAGGCTTCGACCACCTGGAAGAGTGCTTTCTGGACATGGCGCCCCAGATCCACGCCATCGAGACCGGATTATCCAGCGACCCGGCCATGAACTGGAACATCCAAGGGCTGGGCGACAGATCCATCGTCTCTTTCTCCGACGCCCACTCAGCCCCAAAGTTGGGGCGGGAACTTACGGTATTTGATGGGGACTTGGGCTACGGGGAATTGGCGGATGCCTTGAGACATCGCCGGGTAGCCTACTCGGTGGAGTTCTACCCCGAAGAAGGCAAGTACCACCACAGCGGGCACCGAAAGTGCGGCGTCAGCCACTCACCGGAGGATACTGCTCGTATCGGCCAACGGTGCCCAGTTTGCAACCGGCCTCTCACGCTGGGCGTGCTGCACCGCATCAGTGGGCTTTCGGATGGCGAAGAATCCTCTCATCGGGACGCTGGTGGCTTCGTGCAGAACCAAGAAGGCTTTCCGCCTTTTATCCGTTTGGTGCCTTTGATCGAAGTCATTGCGGAAACGATGGGTCTCGGTCCGGCCAGCAAGTGGGTTGAGAGGGAATATAGCCGCATCATCGGTGAACTGGAAAGTGAACTCAACGTTCTGGCGTGGGCAGGAGAGGCCGACTTGGTGACCGTTGCGGGGGAGACTTTGGCTAGGAACATCTTGAAGGCACGGGTGGGTGAAGTGATGGTCGAGCCGGGGTATGACGGGTTGTATGGGAAGGTTAGCGTCGNTGGTTAGGGGGATATGGATTCTAGCTTCTGTCAATTGGGCTGTTATGCGCGGTGGGTTGCCGCCGGTGGGTGGAAATCCCCCCAACCCCCCTTTCCGAAAGGGGGGCTTTTGGCTTAAGGGTAAGTATTGTACTTCGGTGGGTGTTTTTTAGAGTGGGGCTAGTAGTCAAGATCGGGAACTGGGGCTAGGACTAGCCGCAATACGCGGTTGGTAGCCGGGTCGTAGAAAGCGGCCCGCACACGGTCTCCGGCTTTTAGGTCGCTTAGATTTAGGTTGCCTTTGTTCTGGCGTGTTATGGTCGGCGGTTTGGTCTGGGGGAAGATTAATATGACCGGACCGCCTTGGCGCGGTTGGATTGTTACGGCTGACAGGTACTCTTCCACCAGAGTAATCTCCCCGCTGATGCTGGCGGCGCGAGGCGGTTGGACGGTCAGCCGGTCTACCTTTCGTGTTATAGGTTGGTAGGCGCCGTTCACTATCCGTTGGCCCAAAGTCAGTCCGTCGAGACCTATGGATTTTCCTTTCTGCACTACCTGGGTATCGGCGTCGACAAGAATGTCTATTATGTCCAACTTGTTGGTCGTGATGGTCGCCCGCATNGATCCTTGCCCGGCATTCGTGATTCCCGTGATGGTCCCATGTATCGGCGCTAGGGGCGGTGAACTGAGGCTGAGGACTTCCAGTACCGGCGCGGCGTCCCCGCTCGCATTTACGATGCGGGTGTTTGCCCGGACCACGTCGCCCAGCCTGACCTCGTTGACAGATACTCGGCGGCCGTTTCGGCGGACCACCGTTTCGGTGGTCCTGCTGAAAGTCCGGATCGTCCCGTCTCTCGTCAGGATGGTCAGGTTCCCGGGGAGATTTTTGGCGACGAAACGGTGAATCACCCCACGGATGGGCTTGTTATCCCCATCGGAGGCTTGAGAATCCAACTCGATCAACTCCAGAGAATCCGGGTGGAAGATTGCCGTCACTTCGGTGTCCAGAAGGTCTCTGTTTACAGCAGATGGAGCGCCATCAATCAGAACCACACTCTCGGTCGACATATTCAGGGTCACGGTGTCCTGGCTGTCGTCGTCGCGAAGGGTGATGTGGGGAAGCTCGCCGGGGAATCGTTCTATGTCTAAGACGGTGCCGGTGACCGCTCCCGGGTCTCTCGTTGCCAATAACACTTTCGCGGCGGTCTTGTCCAGCGTTGCCCCTGCCGAAACCGAAACCCGGCTGGCGGTCCGGGATTCCAGCCCGTAGCGGACTTGAACCCGGTTGGCCACGTCCAGCCGGCTGAAGGGGATGTCCCTTCCTTGGAACTTGATGGCGGTATCGCCGCCAATGATTACCTGAACCGGGGGGAATCTTGCTGGCTGCACGGTAAGCTGCTTTCGTTGCTGGTCGATGGAGATGACGATGCCCGAAACGGTGGCCGAGGGTTTTCCGGNTCCAAACCGGGACATTCCCTGGGAGTAGGCATTTTGCGCTGCTTCGAACTGTTCCTTAAGCTGGCCTTGGCGTAAGGAATGGCTCGGGTTGAGGAAGGCTTGGGCCATGGTTAAGTGGCGATTACCGTTCTCGTTGAGTCTCTGCCGAAGGGCCGGCAATTTGCCTGCGGCTTGATCTTTCTCCGCTCGCTCCAAGGCTGCTTCAAGACGCTTTAGATTGTCCAAGGCTTGGTCCAGCCCGGTAATCAAGATTGCGCCGGAGTTTAGGTCTTGCTCCAGAACTGCGGTGACCATATAACCTGGCCTTAATGAGNAAGGGCCGGTGACCAAGGGCGCTGAAATCATCCGCCCTCTGTCGTCCTCAATGTCGACGATGCCGTCTTCCCCGGCGCCGGTCACTATTCCGGTGAAGTGGCGGGAGCGCACCGGCCGGACCGGTNTGACCAGAATCGAATCTGCTTGACCATTGGATGCCAAGACCGCGACCGAGCTGCCCAGAGGGATGTCTTCTACTGAAGGCTGCTCCAAACCCGGAACCCGAATCATCGTTCCGGGGTTTGCCGTAACCTCCACCGAGCCTTTGGCTGTGTTCAGCGTGATGTCAATCTCACCGGCGACGGCTCGGGGATGGTCCCNGGTGATATTTACGACTTCGCCGAAGATTCCTGTCTGGGACGACTGGCCGAGGACGGCGGCGCTGGCCGGTTGCGTGGCAACGGTCAAGACCAAAGCCAGTATCAAGGACACGAATCCAAGCTTTAACATATTGGCGCCTCCGGTTATTGGGGGCTGGGGACAAGCGNTCTTGCCCTTGGGCTTAGGGTACGAAAATCACTGTTCGAACCAGGGATAGTTCTTCCCCGGCCACCGAAGTGGCAATCACCTCGATCGCCAGCGGGTTCTCATCCGGCGAAATTATCAATTCCAAGGAAAAGCGTCCGTCCGCATCAGGGATGGCCAGGCTGCCGTTGACGCTCACCGTGGCGTCGGGTGAGGCGATGCCGGTGACCGTGATGGTTTCGCTGTCGACAATCATGTCTTCCGGTGGAAAGGTCACATCCAGATCTAATGCTGCGCTTTGAGGCACGGGAGTAGGCCCTGCGGGTGCTTCCGGTTCTGGAGTTGCTGTGGGTACTGTCGGTACGGTGAGTGTGGCCGCCGGACGNGGCGGGGCGAGGGTTGGTATAACCGTGGGAATCACAGTTGGGACTACGGTTGGGATTACTGAAGGAGTGGGGGTTGATTCGGNTAGGACGGCGATANTTGGGNCTGGGGTGGNCGGGAGGGTGACCGGCGGCGNGGTGGAGGTAGACTGCTCGGTTTCTATCCCAGNGGGAGTGGCTTCATCGCCGCCGCACGCGGTTAGTATNAGAATCATCACTGCTGCCACTGGCAGCAACCTAGCCGGGAAGTTTCGAACCCGCATCCCTACTCTCCCATTACCCCCAGTTCCCACCGAACCGGTATCGTTCCCTTCAAGTATAAGTGATTGAAGTATTCTCCNGTANCTGGCTGACAAACCANTTACATTAAAAAGACACCCTTATGCTAGAATGAGGCCAGGCTCAGGAGCATCTAAATAGACGGTCATGCTCCAGTTGAATCCTACATTTCGGTCGTAGCAATCAATGGAAGTTTCACTGCGGCGGTTACAAACCGGTGACATAGACCAGGTGATTGAGATTGAGCGGGAGGCATTTTCTCCCCTCTGGATCACCACTCCTTTTAAACGGGAATTGAACAACCAGTACGCCTGCTATCTGGTGGCATGCGAACCGGAAGAGCCCGAAGAAGAAGATTCCACGGGCACTGATTCTAAGGAGAACCGTTCTCTNTGGTCCCGGGTAGTAACGNGCGCCCAACGCCTGGTCCCCNGTAAAGNCGAGGAGACTAANCTACAAACCCCCATCGCCGGTTACGTGAGCGTCTGGTACCAAGGNGAAGAGGCGCACATCACTGAGATTGCGGTTCGGGAGACGAGGCGAGGCAACGGCATAGGCGAGTTGCTTCTCATCGGATCACTGAGGGAAGCCGTTAAATACGGCTCTAAGGTAATGACATTGGAGGCCAGGGTTTCCAATTTCATCGCCCAGCGCCTCTACGAAAAATATGGCTTCAAAAACGTTGGCACCCGCAAAGCCTATTATTCGGATAANCGGGAAGACGCGGTTATCATGACCACAAATCCCATCAGTAGCGAAGAATACCAAGCTATGTTTCGCGAGTTACAAGAATCTTTCCTCACCCGATGGGGCGAGATTAACTTCGATTCTGAGATTCACTGACCGATCGCCCCCTCCGCCGTTCCTCCGCTAGGTTCCACCCCTTCCCCTTCGGCACTGAGCCAGCCGAATGCTTCGAGTTTCGTGACTACTGCTGCTGTTGACCATCTGGAGACACGTTGGTAGAATGGCTCAGGCGTTAGAACCATGAAATGCTNGTCAAAGTCAGTTCNGACTAATGATGACNGGTAAAGTTAGTGNGCCGGAGGCCGGAAACTCATGTTGGTCATCGGACTCACTGGGGGTATCGGGACGGGGAAAAGTGAGGTAGCGCGCCTATTGCAGTCGCTAGGAGCATCCGTCATCAGTGCTGACGAAGTCGGCCACCAGGCGTATACTCCAAATTCCGAAAGTTGGCATGAGGTTGTAAATACCTTCGGTAAGGAAATCCTGCAACCCAGCGGTGANATTGATCGTCAAGAGCTGGGAGCCATAGTGTTTTCGGACCCCCAACAGTTGGNAAAACTGAATGCGATAATGCACCCGCGCATGGCGGGAATGGTGGCGGACCGCATANAGGTCTTTCGGGGTCAAGGAGTCGCGACGGTGGTGGTTGAGGCCGCCCTCTTATTCGAAGCCGGATGGGACTCCCTNGTCGATGAAGTATGGACCACTGATTCGTCAGTCGAGCTAGTGATTGAAAGGCTTCAAGCCCGCAACGGCATGGACGAAAAGGAAGCGCGCCGCCGCATCGATTCCCAGATGGACCGGAACGAACGCATAGAGCGTTCTAACCTGGTGGTAGACAACTCCGGCGACGTAGCCACATTGGAACAGACCGTGAACGCTCTGTGGGATAGCAGAGTAAACGTAAGGACAGAGAGAGGCTAATGGTAGAAGTAGACGAGCCGCAGTATAAAGAATATGCGATCGAGGAATTTTTGGTCCGAGACGAGCCGTACTACCGGGTCGTTGGAGACGAGTTAGATCTTTTCACTGCAGCTTACAATCAGCATATACCGGTGCTGCTTAAAGGGCCTACCGGTTGCGGCAAGACCAGGTTCGTGGAATACATGGCCTGGAAGCTCGGCCGTCCCCTGAGCGTGATGAAAGATGACGGCGCTCCGGAACTCAAGGAAGGAGAGGTCCGGGTTCCTCTGGTCACCATCGCTTGTCATGAAGACCTTACCGCTAGCGACTTGGTTGGCCGATATCTTCTGGATGCCAATGGGACTCGTTGGATCGACGGTCCGATGACGCGTGCAGTGAAGAACGGCGCCATCCTGTACCTGGATGAAGTCGTGGAAGCTCGAAAGGACACCACGGTACTCATCCATCCGTTGACCGACCACCGTCGTATATTACCCATAGAGAAAACCGGTTCCATCGTCGAAGCGGATGATCGCTTCCTGCTGTGTATATCTTATAACCCCGGTTATCAGAGTGCTCTGAAGGACTTGAAGCACAGCACCAGGCAGCGGTTCATATCCATCGAGTTTGACTACCCACCGGCGGATGTTGAATGCGAAATCATCGAACGAGAGAGCGGATGCAGCACCGAGGTGTCGGTATCCCTTGCCAAGCTGGGTGAGAAGATTCGCAATCTGCAAGAGCATGGTCTTCAAGAAGGCGCCAGCACTCGCCTGTTGATTTACGCCGGGCGTTTGATTTCTGAGGGCATCAATATCCGCCGGGCTTGCCAGGTGGCCATCGTGTGGACCCTGACCGACGAGCCAGAGCTACAGCGCAGCATCGAAGAGGTCGTGTCCTCTATATTCGAGTAGGGGTTTGATGGCCTTATCTCCTCCGGACATCGTAAGCCAAGTTCTTGCCCACCGTCCTAAACAGACGGTGGGCGGCCAATCTCTAACGCCCGCCTCGGTTCTACTACTGCTCTACCCCAAAGACGGCGAATATTGTGTACTATTGAACAAGCGGTCCCAATTGGTAGAGCACCACAAGGGTGAGATTTCGTTTCCCGGTGGAGCCAGAGATCCGGTGGACCGGGACTCCTTAGATACGGCGTTGAGAGAGACCGAAGAAGAGATGGGTATAGACCGGTCCGACGTGACGATTCTGGGAGAGATGGACGAAGTCGTCACTAGGAGCCATTTCAAAGTAAACGTTTACGTGGGCACTATTCCTTATCCTTACGCCTTCAATCCCAGCGTGGGCGAGATTGCCGAGGTTTTGGAGATTCCCCTGACTGATCTCAATGAACCGTTGAACCACCGGGTTGAGACCCGGTTGGACGACGGCGTGCCGGTCACAAGCCGGTCCTACGCCTACAATGAGCATCTAGTTTTCGGCGCTACAGCTAAGATTCTCCAGCAGTTTTTAGAGCTTCTGGAGGACGGGACAGCAAAGGAGGAACACTGAGTTGAGTACGTCTCCTCTGGCGGGTATAGAAACTGAGCTTGCCAAGCTACCCACTGCGGTATTAGAAGCCTATAAAGAGGCTGTGGAGTCGATAGAGTCGGCTTTCGGTGAAGAGGAACTTATCCTCTGGGCGAAAGAGGGCTTGGCCATCGGTACCCAGACCGTACGGTCTTGGGAATCGGCCGTCGAATACTACAAGGTCGGTCCACAGGTCTCCCGGTTCCTGTCGTTCCCTTCGTTCATGCAGTGGGCGCGGTGCGGCACCTATCTGGCTCAGGATTCACCTACGTTGGCCGTAGCCTTCTTCAAGGCCAGCGCTTCTATCGTGCCCAACCTACGGCCACAGTACATACCCCGCTGGGCTGGTTTGGGCCGGAGCTTGTACAAGGGCACCTGGAAATCCAGCACCCTGGCCGCCAAGTTCTTTGAAGTTAGCCCCGACTTGGTCCGGAACTTGCCCTTCTGGGACGTGGAAGTTTTCGCGTCTCTGATTGAGGCGATGTCCTACAAGTCCTATGATGTCGCCGGCGAATGCTTGGTGTTGGGACGGGACGTTTTGCCGGCCATGGGCCGGGAGCGGGAAGCCTTCCTGTCCATGACTAGGGCGTTGATCGACGGTAGCTGGCGGGAGATTAAAACCTGCTTGGAATTGGTTCCCCGTGCGCTTCAACAGGTGGACGAAAACCAAACCGGCCGGTTCCTGAAACTAGGTGAGCGTTTGGCGAAGGTGGGGCTGCGAGACACCTCCCGCTTCTTGTCCGACGGCACCCAGTCGCTGAGCCGGGTTCCCGCAGGATCCCAGGGCTATATCCTGGATCTTTGCGAAACCCTATTGTCGGTATCGCCCGAGGCAGTACCGCCCTTCCTCAAGAGCCTGGCGACGGTGCTGGAAAAGATTACCATGAGCCAATTGGACTCCTGGTTCCACCACGGGGTGGACCTGCTCAAGGACAACCCGGAAAGCGGCATCGCTTTCTTCAAGATCGAATCCAATACATCCGTTGCCATGTTGGAAACCCTTTCCTCAAGCCTGGAATTGGACCGGGTGAAGGGTATCATCCGTCTTTATTGCAGTGCCCTCACCGGCACGTCCATCGACGTACTAGACACCCAAGAATTGGTGAGCAAGAACATCGGCTGGGTCGATGAGGATACCTCCTCCACCGACGGGACCAAAGTGTTCCTGCCGACGATCGTGGACCATTATTCCGACAAGCAAGACAACTTCTCCTGGTTCAAGGTGGTTTCCACCCACCAAGTGGGCCACTTGGAGTTCGGCAGCTTCAAATTCGACTTTACCAAGCCTAGCGAACTCTTCGATGATCGGCGCTTCGAACTTGAGAGCGAGATTAATGCCGGAAAAGGGGCAGCGGCTGGCGAGGAAGACCTTGAACCTACTCAGGCCTTCACCGACATCGGCCGGTTCTTTGCTCTGTTCCAAGACCGCCGCCTGGCCTTCGATCTCTTCACCGTGCTGGAGGATTGCCGCCTAGACTACCGAATCAAGGTGGAATACCCAGGCATTCGAGCCGCCGCGAACCGGGTCCAAGATGAGGCCTTGGCTGGCCGGCCAAAGATCCAAGAGATGGGTGTGCAAGAAGCTCTGGTTGAGTTGCTCATACATATGAGCCTTGAACAGTTCACCGAATTGCCGGTACCCACGGAATACAAGGAAGCCGCAGTGGTTCTATCCCAAGTGCTGCATGAACTGCGCAACGCCGCAGCCGAGGTTGAAGACACGGCGGAGGCTACGCTAAGGGCCTACGAAATCATATCCCGGACATCCAATGAGAACCCGCCGGAAGAAGATTGGGAACAGGAAGACTTGGAGGAGCCCGGCGATTTCTCGGAAGAAGAATACGAATCCCTCATCGATCAACTGCAGGCAGGACAGGACGCTTCCGGAGAATCGGGAGAGGGAGAGTCCCGTGAGTCGCCTGAACCGGTGGATTATCGGGGAGACTTTAAGCCGGAGATGGTTCAGTTGCTAACCAAGCTGGCGTCCGACCAAGACCAGCAAGGTGAGGGCGAGCCCATATCCCAGGAGATGCTGGAACAACTCCTTCAGGAAAGCTCGGAGTTGGAGTTGGACGCTGAACAAGGCGACGCTAACGACAGCATGAGCGCTTTTGCCCAGAACTTGATGAAAGAGGCCGGGACGCCGCCGCCCAACTCCCAACCGGGAGAGGGTTACGGACCCCTGCTGCATGACGACGACCAAGGCGGAGAACTGGAGGCCCGGGAACCCAAGACCTTTGCCTACGATGAGTGGGACTTCCGAGCCAACGACTATAAGCCGCGCTGGTGCATCGTTAAAGAGAAGGTAGTGGAGGAGGGAGATTCAACCTTCTACAACGACGCACTGAAGAATTACCTGTCCCTGTCCAATCACATCAAGCGCCAGTTCGAGCTAATCATGCCGGAAAGCATGAAGAAGATTTACCGGTTGGTTGATGGCGAGGATCTCGATCTGAACGCCGCGCTGGAAGCTTGGACCGACCTACGGATGGGCCTTACGCCGGACGAGAAGATTTACTGGCATCGCAACCGGAACCGGCGGGACGTGGCAGTGGTGTTCCTGCTGGACATGAGCGCTTCCACCGCCGAGGCCATCGACGAAGGCCGCCAGGTGGTTGACGACCGCGACGCCCCGGACGATCCGGTGGAGTACATGGTATGGCTGCGCCGCCGCCGCGAGGGCTTGGTGCGCCGCAACTACAAGCGCATAATCGACCTGGAGAAGGAGAGCACCGCTCTGCTGATCCAGGCCTTGGAAGCTATCGGAGATACCTATGGCATCTACGGCTTCTCGGGTTACGGTCTAGAGAACGTGGAGTTCTACGTCATAAAGGACATTGATGAAGCCTTCGGAGATAAGGTGAAGCGGCGCATCGACAAGGTAACACCTCTCCATGCCACCCGCATGGGCGCGGCGATACGCCACTCGATCACCAAGCTGGAGAAAATAGACTCGACGACGAAGATTCTTTTCCTCATCAGCGACGGTCGTCCCCAGGACCGGGGTTACAGCCGGGAGGGCGTGGAGAAGGAGTACGCCGTCCACGACACCCACATGGCCCTGTTGGAGGCCAAACGCAAGAGCATCACCCCCTTCTGCCTCACGGTGGACAAGGCTGGACATGACTACCTAAAGAGCATGTGCGGCGATATGGGATACGAGGTTCTGGGGGAGATTTGGGCATTGCCGGAGCGGCTGCCAATGCTGTACCGGCAGCTCACTCAGTAGGCTTCAGGACTGGATTATCTGTTTATGATGGAGAAGGGGCACCACTTGCGGTGCCCCTTCTGGCGTTCAATGCTGGACCGGCATAGCTCTTGCGCAGGTAGAGGCGGGTTTCAAACCCGCCCCTAGGGCATGAAAGCGCGGTTTGTTTAGAGCCACA
>PANP01000039.1 GCA_002708395.1 Dehalococcoidia bacterium | reverse complement strand
GGTAACGGTTCACAATCCTATTCGGTAATTAATACCACCCTTTGGGATGCGTCGAGGGTATGTGGGCTAGCGCTTCGCCATATGAAGGCTGAATGTCCGGCGGATATGTACGTCTCTCCATTGTTCCCAGAAATCGTTAATGAACAGATAGAAACTCGTATTGAAAACTAGGAGGATGCAGTTGTTTGATGCTATCAGTCGACTCAGAAATCATCGCTTTGTCTTATTCGGTCTAGCAATGATTGTTTCGTTGGTTTTCGCTGCCTGTGGGGGCGGCGCGGAGCCCACATCGGCACCGGTTACGGCTGTGCCACAGTCCAGTTCATCGGTAGGCTCCTCCGGAGACACGATCCAAGTAGGAATACTCCATTCCCTATCGGGAACCATGGCCATCAGTGAAACGGCGGTAAGAGACGCGTCGTTACTTGCCATAGAAGAAATCAACGCCGCTGGCGGCGTCTTGGGCAAGAAGTTGGTGCCCGTTGTTGAAGACGGAGCATCGGACTGGCCCACCTTCGCCGAGAAGGCGCAGAAGCTGATTCAGTCGGACGAAGTCGCGGTAGTCTTCGGTGGTTGGACCAGCGCCAGCCGGAAGGCGATGCTACCGGTATTTGAAGGTCTGAACGGACTGTTGTTCTACCCGGTGCAGTACGAAGGTTTGGAGACATCTCCCAATATCTTCTACACCGGAGCGACCACCAACCAGCAGATCGTCCCCGCCGTCGAGTACCTATTGGCGGAAGGCAAGACCAAGTTCTTCCTACTGGGTTCGGACTACGTATTCCCCCGGACCTCCAACCTGATAATCAACGCGCAGCTTGAAGCCGCTGGCCTGAAAGCCGTTGGTGAAGAGTACACGCCGTTGGGACACGTGGAATACTCCACGGTGATCAACAAGATTCAGGCAGCGGGTCCTGACATCGTATTCAGCACCTTGAACGGTGACTCCAACGTAGCCTTCTTCAAGCAGTTGAGGGACGCGGGAATCACAGTTGATGACATCCCCACGGTATCGGTCAGCGTGGCCGAGGAAGAGATCCGAGGCATCGGGGCCGAGAACATGNTAGGTCACTTGGTAGCCTGGAACTACTTCCAGACCACCGATACTCCGGCNAACACCAAGTTCGTGGCGGCATACAAGGCCAAGTTTGGAGACGACCGTGTAACGGATGACCCCATNGAAGCTGGTTATTTTGGGGTNTATCTTTGGGCTGCAGCCGTNGAAAAGGCTGGCAGCACGGAAGTTGGAGCTGTAAAGGCCNCAGCTGGCGGCATCCAGTTTGACGCGCCAGGCGGCGTGGTAACGGTTAACGGCGACAANCAGCACGTATCCAAGACNGTGCGGGTTGGTAAAGTCCGCGCCGACGGTCAGATAGACGAAGTCTGGAACTCCGGTGCGCCGGTAGAACCCGACCCCTACCTGGAGACCTATGGCTGGGCCAGCCGCTTCCACCGGAAGTAGCCTTNGCATCGAGTTAAAGCGGAGCGATCAGGAATCCGCTAAACTCCTTCAATAAGTTGAACGAGAATCTTGCTCTTCCTTGTGCTACTTGGGAGAGCAAGATTATCTTCGACCTTGCAAAAACCAACCACGGATAATNCAACCACCGAATAACCAACCACGGATGTCCCGAAAAACGGCGACAGGGAACGGTAGCATGGAAGTCAGNCAATGACAGACCCGGCAGCCTGGGCTGTACAGATATTCAACGGTCTCAGTATGGGCTCCATCTTCCTATTGGTCGCCCTAGGCCTGGCTCTATCCTTCGGTTTGATGAACATAATCAATCTCGCCCACGGCGAGTTTATTATGATCGGGGCATACACTACTTACTCACTGCAACAACTGGCCATCGTCCTAACCGGAACCCNTGCCGCAGATTACAGTTATTTCATCTCCATCCCTGTAGCATTCCTGGTNNCCGGCGCAGCGGGATTCATTATNGAGCGNCTGCTGATAAGACACCTTTACGGCCGGTCCTTGGACACACTCCTGGCTACCTGGGGCGTTGGTCTTTTCTTGCAGCAACTGGCCCGTACTATATTCGGCGCGCCCAACGTCCAAGTGGTATCGCCTTCATGGCTCACTGCCACGGTAGACATCACAACGAACCTGGTTCTGCCGGTTAAGCGGATCTTCATCATCGCTTTGGTGATGCTGTGCTTGGGAGGACTATTCTGGTACATGTTCCGCTCAAATTGGGGACGCAGAACCCGGGCGGTGATGCAAAACCGGCCGATGGCGTCCAGCTTGGGCGTGGCCACCAATCAAGTAGATAGCCTCACTTTCGCTTTGGGGTCGGGTCTGGCTGGGGTTGCGGGATGNGCCCTGGCGCTGCTTGGCCCCATCGGTCCTTCCATGGGCACCTTCTANATCGTTGACGCATTCATAGTNGTTATCCTGGGAGGGCTGGGTCAGATTCCCGGCACCATCCTGGCTGCCCTTTTGATTGGCATGTTCAACAGCATCTTTGAGTTTTCCACCACCGCTGTTGTCGGCAAGGTGTTGGTGTTTGGCTTGGTCATCCTGTTCCTCCAGTGGAAACCCAAAGGTCTTATGCAACTGAGGGGACGTTAACCGGGATGCTGATTCGAACGAGGAACCAGGCGATATGGTAAGCCTGGTGTTAAGACGCTTCCCCGGCGGAATGAGCGGACACTTGTCTCGTTTCGGACCACCGATTATATTGCTGCTCTTGTTGCTGGCGGCGCCTCTGGTATTGTCCGACTTTCGANTCAACCTATTAGGTAAGATACTAGCCTTCGCCATACTGGCCTTGTCATTGGACTTGATCTGGGGTTATGCCGGAATGCTTAGCCTGGGCCACGGCGTCTTCTTTGGGTTGGGCGGATANGCCTTTGCCATGTTCCTCAAGTTGGAGGCGGCAAAAGGGGAACTTCCAGACTTCATGTTCTGGAGCGGACTGAAAGAACTACCCACATTCTGGGCTCCCTTCCAGTACGCCTGGTTCGCCATCCCCATGGTAGTAATCTTGCCCAGTTTATTGGCCGGCGCACTGGGTTTCTTGGTATTCCGCAGCCGCATCACCGGGGTCTACTTCGCGCTTATTAGTCAGGCGCTGGCGTTGATGGTCAGCATATTGTTCATCGGCCAACAACCCTATACTGGAGGCACCAATGGATTGACCAACCTGACCTCGGTCTTTGGTCATTCCCTGTACAGTGTCGAGACTCAGAAAACCCTCTACTACGTCACGATATCTTTTCTGGTTGGTTCCTATCTGCTGTGCCTGGGTATAGTGTCATCACCTTTTGGAAGGCTTTTGGTGGCGATCCGAGACGACGAGAACCGGGTTCGCTTCTCCGGATACGACCCGGCGATATTCAAGACCGCTGTGTACGTTGTGTCAGCGGCTCTTGCCGGCATCGGAGGAGCTTTATTTGCTCCCCAGGTAGGCATCGTTTCACCGACCATGATGGGGATCGTACCGTCCATCGAAGTAGCCGTTTGGGTGGCCGTGGGCGGACGAGGGACTTTGATCGGAGCAATCATCGGCGCCATTGTCGTGAACTACGCCAAGAGCCTGCTCAGCGAGTCATTCCCGGACTTTTGGACCTATTTCTTGGGTGCGCTGTTCATCGGAGCGGTGCTCATCTTTCCCCGGGGTATAATCGGATTGCTTCGACGTGAGGGCTGGCAGTGGCCCCGATGGATGAGCGTAGCCCGCCGCCGTTTGACTGCCGTGGGAAACGCCACCGCCAGCGTTTGGGGAGGTATCAAGTAATGACCCAGAACGGGCACNACGAAGGAGCTTCCATCCCCGCAGGCAAACTTGCCGGCGATGGCCGCAACATATTGTCGGTGGAGAAATTGACCATTGCTTTCGATGGTTTCACGGTGCTGGATAACCTGGATTTCTCCATCGGCTATGGGGAGATGCGATTTCTGATCGGCCCCAACGGCGCGGGGAAGACTACTCTCTTAGATGTGATAACCGGAAAGTCCAAGGCCAACGATGGATCCGTGACTTTCGATGGAGATTTAGACCTTTCCCGCCGCTCCGAACATGCCTTGGTGAAGCTGGGCATCGGTCGAAAATTCCAGACGCCGTCGGTATACAACAGCTTAACTATCTTTCAAAACCTGGAGGCGTCCGCCAGATTTCGCAACCGGATAATCGGGCTGTTTCGACCTATGAGCCGGGCAATCATCCAACGGATACACGAGACCTTGGAGTTGACTGGTCTAACCGACCGGCAGGAACAGAACGCGGGGATACTGTCCCACGGCGAGAGGCAATGGCTGGAGATTGGTATGTTGCTTGTCCAAGAACCCAAACTGCTGCTCTTGGACGAACCGGTTGCGGGTATGACACGACGGGAACGCGACCGCACCGGTCAGTTGCTCCAAGACATCGCCCGGGACCGCTCGGTGCTGGTGGTAGAGCACGACATGGATTTTGTCAGGCAGTTTGCCCGTATCGTCACAGTGCTGCACCAAGGCAAGGTCTTAAGCGAAGGCACGATGGGCATCGTGCAACAAGACCCTCAAGTGGTTAGGGCTTACCTGGGTAGAAGCCGTGGCCAGACCGGGACAGCAGCGGCGGCGGCAGGAGAAGGGATCCTTCCAGCACGGGATGTTTCCACAGCTACAACCGGAGGANCCACCATCTAGATGGTGGATAAACTACGAATCAAACTATGAACAACACGACGCTAGGCATTCAATCGCTGTCGGCGGGATACGGACAGAGCGCCATCCTTAAAGAAGTTAACATCATCATGGCTCCGGGCCAGGCGGTGTCCTTGATGGGGCGTAACGGAGTGGGTAAAACTACCCTGTTGAAGTCACTCATGGGTCTCATCAAACCCAAGACCGGCAAGGTCATTTTGGAAGACAATGACGTCACCAATTGGCCGGCCAATAAGAGGGCGATCGCCGGGATCGGTTACGTTCCCCAAGGCCGGGAGATATTCCCATATCTCACGGTGCATGAAAATTTGCTGATGGGCCTGGAAGCTCTGCCTAACGCCGAGCGCAAGATCGAAGCCTTAGATGAGATGTACGAACAATTTCCGGCATTGCAAACCTTCGGAGCCAAAGCCGCCGGGACCCTCAGCGGCGGACAGCAGCAACAGTTAGCCCTGGCCAGAGTTCTGGTTCGCAAACCCAAGGTCTTGCTGCTGGATGAACCCACCGAGGGTTTGCAACCCAACATAGTTCAAGAGATCGAAGACTTGCTTCATGGCCTCAGGGAACGCCAGGAGACCGCCATACTCCTGGTGGAGCAGTTCTTGGATTTTGCCATGAGCGTGGCCGACCATTGCTACGTCATGGAGAACGGAGCCATCGTCCTGGAGGGGCAGACCAAGGACTTGGACCGGAACTCGGTCCGGGAATACCTGGCCGTTTAATCAACCTCAGTAACTCTCTGAAACCTAGATCTATAACTTAGACCAGCTCAGGGTATTTAGGAGGAAGCAGCATGGTGTCACAAGACCGCGCGGAGAAAGAGTATGTCTTGCAGGCCGCCAAGGACGCCGACGTCAAGTTCATCCGGCTTTGGTTCCCAGATATCCTGGGCCACCTGAAAGGCTTTGCCATCAACGTTGACGACCTTGAAGACGCATTGAATGAGGGCGTGGGCTTTGACGGTTCCTCCATAGAGGGTTTTGCCCGGTTCCAAGAAAGCGACATGCGAGCCTTTCCGGATCCGAACACCTTCGCCTTGCTTCCCTGGCGTCCCTCGCAAAACGCCGTGGCTCGTATGTTCTGCGATGTTCGCCGCCCCAAGGGCGAAATCTTCACCGGAGATCCCCGGGCTGCGTTGAAGCGGAACATCGAAAAGGTCGCCAAACTGGGGTATACCTATTACGTGGGCACGGAACTGGAATTCTTCCTGCTGAAGAATTCCCAGAGCCCCGAATTCCTGGACAACGGCGGCTATTTCGACCAGCTTAGCAGCCAACCTGCCAGCGACCTACGCCGGGACACCGTTCTGAACCTGGCTGAGATGGGCGTGCCGGTCAAATACTCCCACCACGAGGCCGCCCCCAGCCAGCATGAGATAGACCTGCAATATACCGATTCTCTGGCGATGGCCGACAGTATCATGACCGCCAAGCTGGTCATCAAGGAACTGGCCCAACTAAGCGGAGCCTACGGCTCATTCATGCCCAAGCCCGCGACGGGGATAAACGGGTCCGGAATGCACGTCCATCAGTCCCTGTTCCAAGGTGACAAGAACGCCTTCTATGATGACGAGGACGAGCACTACCTTTCCGAAACCGGCAAAAANTTCATCGCCGGATTGTTGCATCATGCTCCTGAGATAACCGTGGTGACCAACCAATGGATCAACTCGTACAAGCGCCTGGTTCCCGGGTTCGAAGCCCCGGTATACGTCTCCTGGGCCCACGTAAACCGGTCCGACCTGGTGAGGGTGCCCGCATACAAACCCGGCTATGAAAGCTCGGTGCGCATCGAGTACCGGGCCCCGGATCCAGCCTGCAATCCCTACCTGGCTTTCAGTGTGATGCTGGCCGCCGGCATGAAGGGGATCGTGGAGGACTATCCGGTACAGCCGCCGGTACAGGGCAACGTGTTCCAAATGACCGAGGAGCGCCGCCAGTCGCTGGGGATCAAGGAATTGCCCGCCAGCCTGGGAGAAGCCATTGCACTGGCCGAACGCAGTGAATTGCTGCCGGAGGCTTTGGGCGACCATATATTCAACAGTTTTCTCGAGAATAAGCGGATAGAGTGGCGGGATTACCGCGCCACGGTCACCGATTTCGAGGTCTCACGTTATCTGCCTATCCTTTAAATAGGGCGCGAGGCAGACTCCTGAGACTGGACGGAGTAGCGATTAAAAATGATACCCGGAGAGTACGTGTTAGCCGATACGCCCCTCGCCGCCAATGAAGGCCGGCGAACGCTGGAACTGACGGTAGCCAATACTGGCGATCGTCCGATTCAGGTGGGTTCTCACTTCCACTTCTTTGAGGCTAACCGGGCCCTGAGGTTTAATCGTGAGGCCGCATTTGGAATGCGCCTGAATATCCCCGCCGGAACCGCCGTGCGTTTTGAGCCCGGCGATGACATGTCGGTGACGTTGGTGGAGTTGGGCGGGAATAAGATGGTCTATGGGCTAAACTCCCTGACCAACGGACCCACCACCGGCGAAGATGCCCGCGCTGCGGCGTTGGCCAAGGCCAGGGAAGAAGGGTTCTTGGAGGATACGCCATGAGCCTGGGAATACCCCGCAGGCAATTTTCCGACCTGTTTGGCCCAACGGTCGGCGATCGCATCCGGTTGGCCGACACCGAGTTGTTCATCGAGATTGAAGAGGACCTTACTTCCCACGGCGATGAAGCCAAGTTCGGTGGCGGCAAGGTGCTGCGCGACGGCATGGGCCAGTCTTCCTGGGCCACTAGGTCCGACCAGACCCTAGATACCGTGGTCACCAACGCCGTGATATTGGATCATTGGGGTATCGTTAAAGCCGACGTGGGTATCCGCGACGGACGGATCGCCGCCATCGGCAAGGCGGGCAACCCCGACATCATGGATGGAGTGACACCGTGGATGACCGTGGCCGCCGGCACCGAAGTGATTGCCGGAGAAGGCATGATACTGACTCCCGGCGGCATCGACCCGCACATTCACTTCATATGTCCTCAGTTGGCCTGGGAAGCTCTCGCCTCAGGGATAACCACCCTTATCGGGGGTGGTACCGGCCCGGCTACCGGCACCAAGGCCACAACCTGCACTCCGGGCGAATGGAACATCCATCGCATGTTGGAGGCGTCCGAGGAGCTACCGGTCAATCTCGGCTTTCTGGGCAAGGGGAACGCCTCTCACCAAGAGCCTTTAACCGAGCAGATCCGGGCCGGGGCCATGGGATTGAAGCTTCATGAAGACTGGGGGACCACTCCCGCAGCCGTCGACGCAGCTCTCACTGCCGCCGAAGCTTATGATGTTTCGGTCGCCATACACAGCGACACCCTGAACGAAGCCGGGTACGTGGAGGATACGATCCGGGCTTTCAAAGGCCGTACCATCCACACCTACCATACCGAAGGCGCAGGGGGCGGCCACGCTCCGGATATCATCCGGGTGTGCGGCGAGGCTAATTGCCTTCCATCCTCGACTAATCCCACCATGCCCTTCACCGTAAACACCATGGACGAGCATCTGGACATGCTCATGGTCTGCCACCACCTTAATTTGGGCATACCAGAAGATCTAGCTTTCGCCGAGTCGCGTATCCGCGCCGAAACCATCGCCGCCGAAGATATCCTCCACGACATTGGTGCGATAAGTATGATGTCCTCCGACTCCCAGGCCATGGGACGGGTCGGCGAGGTTATCCTGCGGACCTGGCAAACGGCCGACAAGATGAAGCGTCAGCGTGGCTCCCTACCTGGGGAGAAGCCCGGCAACGATAACCTGCGGGCTCGCCGTTACATCGCCAAATACGGAATCAACCCGGCCATCGCCAACGGAATCTCCCACGAGGTTGGGGCGATCGAAGTAGGGAAGTTGGCCGACATGGTCTTGTGGAGCCCAGCCTTCTTCGGTGTAAAACCGGACCTGGTGATTAAGGGTGGCTTCATAGTCGCGGCCGCCATGGGTGACCCCAACGCCTCTATACCCACACCCCAGCCGGTGATATTCCGGCCCATGTTCGGGTCGTTGGGCCGGGCAAGGTTTTCTACGTCGGTTACCTTTCTCTCGACTGCGGCTTTGGAGGCGGGGGTCCACCAGAAGTTGCAGCTACAGAAACGGGCCGTTGCCGTAAGCGGATGCCGTTCGTTGACCAAGGCAGACATGGTACTGAACAACACCTTGCCAAACATCGAAGTGGACTCGGACACATACGAAGTGCGGGCCGACGGCGAACTCCTAAAGTGTGAGCCGGCTCAGACTCTGGCCATGGCCCAGCGCTACTTCCTCTTCTAATCAATATTTTTAACATAATGTTGGAAGACCGAATGGCTATCCACGTCAGCCTGCTTCAATTCGCGGACGCTCTCTTCCCCATCGGCGGCTACGCCCATTCTTTCGGGCTGGAATACTTCGTAGAATCGGGACAGGTAAAAGACCCCGACGGTGTACGAGAAGTGTTGACCGCTTATCTCCATGGCCGGGCCGGACCATGTGACGCTGTAGCGGTCGTTATCGCCGGGCGTTTGGCCCATCAGCGTGATTTGGACGGATGCCTGGCGTTGGATCACGACCTGGACGCGATGAATCACGTGACCGAGTCCCGAGGGGCAAGCCGCCAGATGGGACACCAGACAGCCCGGGTGGCGTCGGCACTGACCGAAGACCCGTTCTTGAACGACTATCTTGCCGCCGTAGAGTCAGGCGAGACGCCAGGGCATCATCCAGTGGCGTTTGGCATCAGCGGCGGAATCATCGGTTGGGACCCGGAACAGGCAGCCTCCGCCTTTCTCTTTTCCACGGCGTCCCAAATCGTCGGAGCAGCCAGTCGGTTGATGCCCCTCGGTCAACTCGATGCCCAGAAGGTTTTATGGGCGGTAGGCCCCCTGATAGCCAGCCTGGCCCATGAGGCTCTCGGCAAGGAGTCTCAAGACATATGGAGCTTCAGTCCAGGCCTGGAAGTCGCTGGGATGCGTCACGCAAGATTGGAGCAACGGTTGTTCCGTTCCTGAGATGCCATATTAGTCAGTCGTTCAACTGGAGGAAACATGCCCCAACAAGCATTCACTGTAGGGATCGGTGGTCCGGTAGGTTCCGGCAAAACCGCGCTGGTGGAGGCTTTATGCCGCCGGCTGAGCGATAAACACGAGATTGCGGTGATCACCAATGACATCTACACCAAAGAGGACGCCGAATTCTTGGTGCGACGAGAAGTCCTTCTCTCGGAACGCGTGCTGGGCGTAGAGACCGGCTCCTGCCCCCACACTGCTATACGGGAGGACGCCTCAGTTAACCTGGAGGCCATACGCCAGTTGACTGACCGATTTCCGGACTTGGAGTTGATTCTTCTGGAGAGCGGCGGAGATAACCTGGCGGCGACGTTCAGTCCGGAATTGGTGGATACCTCAATCTACGTCATCGACGTGGCCGAGGGCGACAAGATTCCCCGCAAAGGCGGACCCGCCATCACGCGGTCTGAGCTTCTGGTGATTAACAAAGTCGATCTGGCCCCATACGTGGGCGCTGACCTGTCGGTGATGGAATCCGACGCTACCAGGGTGAGGGAGGGAAGACCGTTCTATTTCACCAACCTCCGCAACGGCGACGGCGCCGATAACGTAGCGAATTGGGTGCTGGAAAGACTTCCCTCCCAAGTGAAGAGCGGCTAGTCTGCTTTGCCCTTTCGGTTGAACTGATGGAAGGTCACTTAAACCTCCGATTTGAACAACGTGGTCTACGTACCGTCTTGACCCAGAGCCGCTCTACGTTGCCGTTACAGGCTTCAAAACCCATGGAGATTGAAGGCAGCGAAGGTGCTGCATGGGTCATGCTGTTGAACCCGACCGGAGGACTACTGGGCGGCGACTGCCTGACCACGACCATTGACTTGGCCAAGGGCGCTCACGCCGTCCTGACAACCCCTTCCGCCACCAAGGTATACCGGTCCGATTCCGCCCCAACCTTCCACCGAACCGACATCCATCTTGCTGATGACGCAGTGTTGGAATATCTACCGGACCATGTCATTCCCCATCCCGGGGCATCCCTGGTACAGTCTCTATCTATCGACATGGAACCCGGCAGCCGCGCCATCGTTCTNGACGNATTCTCGGTGGGAAGGGTTGCCCGGGGAGAAAGGTGGTTATTCAACGAANTGACCACCGAAGTGGTAATCAGCCGCTCCGGGCAGCCCGTTTGCCGGGATAGGATCTGCATCAAACCTGAATCTTGGATACCGTCGGGGCTGGGTGGAATGGATGGAGCGTCCTACGCGGCAACCATGTTGCTGTGCGCCGACGGTCCTCTTGACTGGCCAGACATCGCTGGCACATTCACCAACTGCTTCTCGGACAACCAAGACGCCACCGGCGCAGCCTCCGCCCTAGCCAACGGAGGCTGCCTGATACGCTACTACACTCAGTCCGCCCAATGCCTCAAGCAAGTAACCCGCGCCCTATGGGCAACGGCCCGGTGCGCTCTTCTGGAACGACCTCCGTTGGAAATGCGGTAGGGGTTTGGCATCGCCTACCATAGCGTTATGATGTAGAGTGTTGAAAGCCATATCCAGCAGGNCGGGGCGATGCTCCGGCTATTGATTTTAGGCTTAAATTTGGAGAGTTGATTTGACTACCAATTTCGTAACGAACGAGGAGATTGTCCAGGAGGCTCGGAGGCGGTTGGGACAGGGGCCGTGGGATTATCTGTGCGGCGCTTCTGAGTCGGAGACCACGATGCGGCGCAACCGGTTGGCTTTCGACCGCATCGCCTTTCGGCCGCGGGTGCTGGTAGATGTCTCCAACCCGGATACTTCTACCGTTTTCATGGGACATAACATGCGGATCCCGGTGGTGATAGCGCCCGTAGGTTCGCTTCAAGTGTTCATACCGGAAGGCGGAGTTGCCGCCACCAAGGCTGCCGGGGAGTTTGGAATCGTCCACGTCGTCAGCTCCGTAACCGAGCCGTCTCTGGAAGAGACATCGGCGGCGACGGACAGCCCCAAGATATTCCAGCTCTATATCCACGGCGATTGGGATTGGACGAAAGAGATGATTGACCGGGCGAAGAACGCCGGTTACAAGGGTCTTTGCATCACGGTGGATACGGCCAATTACAGCCGCCGAGAGCGTCCCTTGCTCACCCGTTGGCTGCCGGTCTCACAGCGTACTCCTCGCGACCCCAAATGGTCGGCGTCGGTTACCTGGGAAAGCATCGACAGGATCAAAGAGTACGCCGGTCTTCCCTTCATGCTAAAAGGCATCGCCTCCGGAGCGGACGCAGCGCTGGCGATGGAGCATGGAGTCGATGTCATCTGGGTGTCGAACCACGGCGGGCGGCAGTTGGACCACGGGTTGGGAACGATGGAGATGCTTCCCGAGATTGTGGACGCGGTCGATGGCAAGGCTGAGATTGTCGTTGACGGTGGGGTCCAACGGGGCAGCGACGTTTTGAAGGCGATCGCCATGGGCGCCAAGACAGTCTCCATCGGCAAATTGCAGGGCTGGGGCCTGGCGGCTAACGGGACGCCGGGATTGGTGCGGGTTCTGGAGATTCTACAGGAGGAGATCCGAGTGGGTATGGGTCTGATGGGAGTTACGTCCATCGACCAACTCTCTCCGTCCTACGTTTGTAAAGCGGAAGCGGTAACCCAACCCCACGAGATGAGTGCTTGGGTCAACATGCCGGAGGGGCGGATAACCTAGAAAACTTTCAAGTATCGATGTTCTGAGCCGCCCTGGGATCAACCCGGGGTGGCTTTTTTGTGGCTAGTTATCTTCAGGGCCTACCCAGAAATGGGGATTGTAGGCGACCTCCCAGAGGTAACCGTCTGGGTGTCTGAAGTAGGCGGAGTAGCCGCCCCAAGAGACCTTTTGCGGCGGCTTAACCAGCGTTGCCCCTACTGACACCNCCTGTTCGATTACTTGGTCTACTTCAGCCTCTGATGCAACGTTGTGGGCCAAGGCGAATCCGCTGAACCCGCTACCCTCCGGAGATACTGCGGTATCCTCGGCCAGGGAATCCCGTGGGTACAGACCTAGCCAACTGCCGTTAAGCGTGAAAAAGGCGACGCCGGGNGGCGAATCCATCTTGGGGAACCCTAGCCCGTCATGGTAGAACTTGATCGAGGTTTCAAGATCGACCACGCCCAACGTAATCATGCTTATTCTTGGTTTCACTATCCTCCTGCGCCTTGAGGCGGTGGTCCGTTCTAGTGGCTATCTGCGTTGTTCGCTACATCAGGTGTATTCGCTCCCAAACTTAGGCCCGTATTCTAAGTTTCCCAAGTCAACCCAGGCTCTAAGGACGTTGGCATGGGCTTGCCGTATCACTTCCGGTGCGGCTTCCATTTCCTTCTCGTAAGCTGCCCATTCCTCTCCAGGTTCCTCCCCCAGGTTTTCTAGAACCCAGAGCAGAAGCCGCACCCTTTCTTTCAAGGGGTTACTTGCTTCAGCCATCAACGTCTCCTAGCTGTCAGCCTGACTGGTCTACCGATGTTCAATAACAATATCACCGGCCACGGGCAATGGGGAGCTATGGGTCGGGCTAGCACCACAAAGCTGGTCAGGCTAGCCCCACGGAAAATGTCGTGCTACCCCGTTTGTAGCAGAGGTTGTCAAACCTGTTTAATGGAATCTGAGCCATCCCAATCGAGGTGCATCGATGATACGAATCAATGCGTACGTGCCGTTGCCAGTTATAGGGCTTGGTTTACTGATAGCCGCAGCCAGTCCGTTCTACTCCGGATTCATTACCGTGGGATGGGCTTGGCGCTTCTGGATAGGTATCATGGCCTGGCCTTCGCCGTATATACCCGCAGATCCGCCTANGCCGGTTAGTGCTCCGGCNTTTCAAGCAGNCCGCCTAANCTGTTGCGACTTCTCCTTCTGGATATGCCTGGTACCGCCTCCGTATATCGCCCCAGTCTCCAGAGAATCATGCCTATAACATCACAATTGAATTTGATATATAATATCGCCGTCATTGGGGCTAACCGGGGGTTAGGCCTAGCCGGGTTAGGCACAAGCAGCCGAGTTCAAGTTCTTGAATACGAGGTAGCGACCCGTATCTATTGCTTACGGGTGGACAAGGAAACAAAGGGTCAGATATAATACCTCGACCCTCCCAGAGGGGTCGTTTACCCATGGTTCTCAGGGTTTAGGCCCGGTATGGAGGGGTATCAGGCGAAATATAGTGCGCCGGACCACTCGGGGAAGTGTCGGAACTGGTAGACGAGCATGATTTAGGATCATGTGCTGAAAGGCGTGGGAGTTCGAGTCTCCCCTTCCCCACCAGTGAAAGAGAGGCCGGCCACTTCAGCACCGGAACTACCGAAAAGCCTGCCAGTGGCATACTAAAATCGTTCGCGGGCCGAAGGTCATTGAGGAGAGTCAGTTGCCTAATTTATTAGAGGTAAAGGATTTAAAAACCTACTTCTACACCTACGAAGGTGTAGTCAAAGCGGTGGATGGCATCAGCTACGAGCTTGAAGAAGGTGAAACGCTGGGACTAGTGGGTGAAAGCGGTTGCGGGAAGAGCGTTAGCGCCCTTTCAGTGATGCGTTTGATTCCCGACCCACCCGGAAAGATTATTGACGGAACGATTCAGTTTGAGGATGAGGACATCCTGAAGATCGACATGGATGATATGCGCCGCATAAGAGGCGGTAAGATCTCCATGGTGTTCCAGGAGCCAATGACCTCGCTGAACCCGGTGCTCACTGTTGAGAAGCAACTTACCGAGACTCTTGAACTGCACAAGGGCATGACTAAGGCCGAATCCCGCAGGGAAGCCGTGGATCTGCTGGCCAGGGTGGGCATTCCCGATCCTGATAAGCGCGTCAAGCAGTACCCTCACCAATTCAGCGGCGGAATGCGGCAAAGAGTAATGATTGCCATGGCTCTCAGTTGCAACCCTAGACTCATCATCGCCGATGAGCCGACCACCGCGCTGGACGTGACCATTCAAGCGCAGATTCTAGAGTTGATGAAGTCGCTTACCGTCGAGTTCGGTGTGGCATTGATTATCATCACTCACAACCTTGGGGTCGTCGCTCGGTACGCCGACCGAATGAACATCATGTACGCCGGCCGTATCATTGAGCGGGGCTCGGCTCGTGAGATTTACGCCAACCCCCGGCACCCGTACACGGTTGGCTTGCTTCGCTCTGTGCCCCGTTTGGATCTGCCTAGGCGGACCAAGTTGGACCCGATCGAAGGACAACCCCCGGACTTGGTCAACCTGCCGGTCGGTTGTTCTTTCAGAGCAAGGTGCCGGTGGGCGATCGATAAATGCGCACTGGAAGCTCCAGAGTTGGAAATGGTAGATGAAGGCCATTCGTCCGCTTGCTGGAGGGCCGGCGAGCTGGGCGAACTTATCAAGGAAGTAATTGCCGAGGAAGAAAAGCGATATGGTGCTGACCACGGGATTGCGGTCGAGCCAATGCCAGCCGCACCTGAGCCGGTAGCGCCCCAAGATAACGAGGCAGGAGAGGAAGGTTAGGTATGACCACAACCCCAGACGTTCAACCACAAGGAAGTTCTCAACCTTCGGAATCCGAGAACCTCGTAGAAGTCAAAGATCTGAAGATGTACTTCCCGGTAAGTTCGGGCTTGCTCTTCCAGCGAACCACGGCCAACATCAAGGCTGTTGACGGCGTTAGCTTCGACATCAAGCGGGGGGAAACCTTGGGACTTGTTGGGGAAAGCGGGTGCGGCAAGACGACCACCGGCCGCTGTATCCTCCAACTCTACAAGCCGACCGAAGGCTCCATCAAGTTCGACGATCGGGAGCTTATGGATATGGGTTCCCGCCAATTACGGTCTATGCGCCGGGAGATGCAGGTGATTTTCCAGGACCCCTACAGCTCGCTGAACCCTCGTATGACCGCCGGTAATATCATCGGCGAGCCGTTGGTGGTTCACGGGTTGGTGGACAACAAAGTCGAATACAAGGAACGGGTAGCTAGCCTGCTGCAAAACGTCGGTCTGAATCCCTATATGGCAGACCGGTTCCCTCACGAGTTCAGCGGCGGACAGCGGCAGCGTATCGGCGTGGCCAGGGCTTTGTCGGTAAGCCCCAAGTTCATCGTCGCCGACGAGCCGGTTTCCGCTTTGGACGTGTCTATCCAAGCTCAGATCGTTAACCTTTTGGAAGACCTACAGGATGAGTTCAACCTCACCTACCTGTTCATAGCTCACGACTTGTCGGTGGTACGTCATATCAGCGACCGTGTCGGAGTGATGTACTTGGGCCATATCGTGGAGATGGCGGACCGTAGCGAGATTTACGTGAATCCGAGCCATCCCTACACCAAGGCTCTCCTTTCCGCAGTGCCCATCCCCGACCCGGTTGTGGATGCACAGCGGGAAAGAGTCCTGCTGACGGGTGAGGTGCCCAGCCCCTTGAACCCACCCTCCGGATGCGTGTTCCATCCCCGCTGCCCCATCGCAACCGATGACTGCGCTGAGGTGACGCCGGAGTTGCGGGAAGTAGAACCCAACCACTTCTCGGCCTGTATCAGGGCTGAAGGATACGGCGCTTACTGACCCAGTTAAA
>PANP01000038.1 GCA_002708395.1 Dehalococcoidia bacterium | reverse complement strand
TAGAATCGTGTACTCCGAACTCAGCAGCGGTGCGGGATTGAGATCCCATTCCGCGCCCATGCAATACAGGTAGTAGACGTCATACGNTATCTGTNCGAAATTGAATCCCTCATTCTCCGCGAAAAACCGGCCGGCCAATCTCTGTTCGTCCCAAAGTTGCGTTGTCCTGGGGTCTGGAATCAGATNCAGATCAACCCGTTGGCGTGCGTCGTTGGGCACCATGTTGAACCAGACGGCATACACCTNGATGTTGGCTTCCGGATTCTCATCCAATATCTCCCANTGGACCCAACGGGCAGCGGNTTTTCAACTAGGTCGAGTCGCCGAAAGCAGAAGAACGAGGCGGACGGCGCNTTCATCCTGATTGAACGTCGTCTTAGCTTGTTCAATGTCTTGAAGGTCGGTGAGGGGTCNGCCGGCGTTTCCGTTAGTTGTGCCCGATCCAGTGCAAGCGGCCGACAGCAAGATAACGAGCATCAACACAGCTAGAGCAAGCGAATATCCCCCGTTACCAATCACCCTCGTTATTGATTGCATACCGGCTATTGTACGACGCCGGGCTTANGCAGGATGTAACTAAGTCTTCGATCACACCAAGCACTGCGACATCCGGCATATCTAGCCAGCAGAAACATCCAAAACACGCTGTGTACTCCGGCGTATTTTTCCAGCATAATTGCCGCGATGACCTCGAACCTTGTCATCAACATATCTGTGAACTATCATTCGGAGGATCTTGGATGAAACTACTAACTTACGATACTGGAAACGGTCCCCGCTGCGGCGTGTTGCGGGGCGACGATGTGGTTGACGTGGCTGAGTTGTTGGGCTCTAGCCAACCACTGCGGGACGTTCAGGCCTTGTTGGAGACGGGGAACAACGCCGTCGAACAGGTGCGGAGCGCCTTGGCTAGTAACTCCGCTGCGCCATCGGTGCCCTTGGCCAGCGTGCGGCTCCGGGCTCCGGTTCTGCAACCGCCCACCGTCCGCGACTACATGATTTACGAGGAACATGCCACCGGTCAAGGAACCAGGGAGCGGGAAGAGGCCTGGTACCGCATGCCCATCTTCTATTTCTCCAACCCGCTCTGCATCTCCGGCCCTGAAGATCAGATACCCCACCCCTCGGCGTCCGAGATGCTCGACTACGAGCTTGAGATTGGCTGCATCATCGGGAAGGAAGGACGCAACATTTCGGAAGCCGACGCCATGGACTACATCGCCGGCTTCGTGATATTCAACGATTGGAGCTGCCGGGACATCCAGCGGGACGAGAGCGCCGTGGGCCTTGGCCCCGCCAAGGGGAAAGACTCGGCATCGTCCATGGGACCCTGGATGGTCACGACCGACGAATTGGCGCCCCTGATGAAAAACGGGCGTCTCCAAGTCAAGTGCCACGCCAAAGTCAACGGCGATTACTGGCTCAAGGACGGCGACGGCGGCGTTCCCTACCACACTTGGGGAGCGGTGATAGAGCGGGCAGCCAAGGATAGCCGCATCGTGCCCGGCGACATCCTGGCCAGCGGAACTGTAGGTGGCGGGTCCATCGGTGAAGCCATCCGCAAGGGTGTCGAAAAGGCTCGTTTCCTCCAGCCCGGAGACGTGGTTGAGCATGAGGTGGAGGGCATCGGCATCCTGCGCAACACCATCGGTCCCAAAGAAGGCTACGACCCCGAATACCGCTACCGGCCCAAGCAGCAACCGGCCATGCCGGAGCGGGGAATCGCCAAGGACTACAAGTACGAGTTGAAACTGCCCTAAGCCTGAGCAAGATTGTTGAAGGGGTCTGACCCATGCCTTTACCTCCTAACCGGATGGATTACAGCCCAAGCATCGACCGGCCAATCATCAAGTGGCCCAACAACGCCCGGGTCGCTTTCTGGGTCGCGCCGAACATCGAGCATTATGAGTACATGCCTCTGATGGACGGCACGCGCAACCCGTGGCCCCGGACACCCCATCCCGACGTACAGCAGTATTCGTCCCACGAGTTCGGCAACCGTGTAGGGTTCTGGCGGCTTCTGGAAGTGCTGGACCGGTACAACATCAAATGCTCGACGACCCTTAGCATCGGCGTGCTGGAGCACTTCCCGGAGATAGCGGAGGCCATGTTGAAACGCGACTGGATCTTCGTGAACCACGGTTTCTACAACACCCGCTTCGTAACCACTTACTCGGAGGAGCAGGAGCGGGAGTTCCTGCAAGATTGCGTCGAGAACTTCAAGCGGCTCACCGGCCGCCAGATCAAAGGCCACTCCGGTCCTGCGGCCTCCAACACGGTAAACACGCCCGACCTCCTAGCCGAAGCCGGATTCTTGTACCAGACCGACTGGAAGATCGACGACCAGCCTCTGCCCATCAAGGTCAAGTCGGGACGTCTGGTTTGCGTGCCCTACACGTCGGAGATGAACGACGCGCCTCTATACCGGCACAACTACGAGGCGGATTACTACGCCGAGATTTGCAAGGCTCAGTTCGACCAGCTATACGAGGAGGGGGCGGAAAGCGGCAAGTGCATGGTCATCGCCTTCCATCCCTACGCCACCGGACGGCCCCATCGGGCCAAGTACCTCGACGAGGTTCTGAGCTACATCATGTCCCACAGCGGCGTGTGGCAAACAACAACCGACGAGATTGCAGAGTACTACCTAGCCAACTACTACGACCAAGCCATCGCCCACGCCGCCAAGGTGAACGTGTAACCATGTGGGAGAGGCTCTCCCACCGTAGGGGCGCATGGCCATGCGCCCCTACACGCCACCAAAAACTCTCGATTAAACAATCGTAAACCCCGGCCTACAGGAGCCGAATTATGCCCGTAGAGTTCTATCACGGCATGGACCACCAGCACTACGACTGGACTCCCCTGAACCGAGACCGGGCCGTGCTGCGATGGCCGGACAACGCCCGCCTCGCACTGTGCGTGCTGGTTACCTTGGACCACATGGAATGGCAGGTACCTGAAGGCTCGTTCCAATCGGCGTCGCTGGCCGGAGGCTACGGTCCGTCGCCCTTTCCCGACGTTACCCGCTGGTCCCACCGGGAGTACGGGCACCGGGTCGGTATCTTCCGGCTACTGGACACGTTAGCCAAGCACGGAATCACCCCAACCGTCGCCATGGACGTTCTGACGGCGGAGAACTATCCTTTCCTGGTACGGCATCTTCAAGGGCTGGGCTGCGAGATTATGGCCCACGGGATATCGGTCAGTCAGCAGATTACCGAGAACATGCCCGAACAAGAGGAACGGGGCTACATCCAATCATCGGTGGAGCGCATGACCAAAGCCACCGGAACTACTCCCGCCGGATGGCTGGGACCGGAATACGGAGAGTCGTCGCGAACACCCCAACTCCTAGCCCAGGCTGGTCTCAGCTACGTCTGCGACTGGACCAACGACGAGCAGCCTTACCCGATAAAGGCCCCAGAAGGCCAACTGACCGCCCTGCCCATCAACCTGCCCCTGGACGACGTCAATGCTCTTTTCGACCGCCACATCCCCATCAGCAGATACGAGTTGATGCTTAAAGAAGGCTTCGACGCTTTGTACGATGAAGGGGCTGATAACGCCCGCCTGCTGGTGCTTAACCTGCACCCGTGGCTGATGGGCCAACCCTTTCGCGTCCGCTATCTGACCCGCGCCCTGGACTACATGACCCGGCGGGAAGGTGTGTGGATCGCCAATGGCTCAGAGATCGTCGACTGGTACCGCAGCAACCCGCCCTCGGCCCGGTAAGTTCATGGCCAACGTCTATCCCCGTGAAAAGTTCGACTTGGAAGNGTTGTCGAGGGTTGCCGTCGAGGCTGCCGAAAGCGCCTCGGCAGCCCTTCTGGCCCGTTTTCGTCCACCGGCGGGCGCTCCTTTAGAGCTCAATTACAAAGACCCCGGAGACGTGGTCACGGACGCCGATCTCGCGGCGGACCGAGCCATAGCCCAAGTCTTGGAATCGCGGGGCGCTCCGGGGAACCTACTTTCGGAAGAAAGCAGTATCGACAAGGGCGACAGCCGGTTGACCTGGCTGATCGACCCGCTATGCGGAACACTCCCGTTCAGCTCCGGCCTCCCCCATTGGGGTGTCAACGTTGCCCTTAGCATCGGGGATGAGCTGGAGATTGGCGTCGTGGCATTGCCGCCAAGCAACGAGATTCTGAGCGCGGTTCGGGGCAGGGGCGCTTACGTGAACGACGTTAGATTAGAGTCACAAGAGCCACCCGGCGCCCCCAGGAACATCGCTATTTCTTTCGACGCCGACGGACGCNGCCTTACCCCCGCCAAACGTGCCTTATCGGAAGTTTTCGAGAGACTGTATGGCTTCGCTTCAGCTGCCTATCCCCTGGGACAGTTGCTTCAAGGCCGTCTTCACGGAGCCGTGTTCAACGATCTGAANGTGCACACCGCTGCGTCGGTGGTAATCGCGCGGGAACTGGGCGTGCGGGTCACCGATGAGAATGGGACCGATGTTATGTGGGCGTCCGACAGCCCCTCCAAGTACTTGGTGTTCGCCTGGCCCCGGACCCATGAAGCCATGATGGAGTCGTTACGCTCACTGGCGACAGAACCCGGCGGCTAGCCAGTTGCTTCACGCAAGCAACAGCGGGGTGTATTATCCTGACTAACCCGCTCACACTTGGAATAATCTGAAAGAAACAGGAGAAAGAGATGCGTGTCATCAGAATCGCTGAAGTAGAAAACGTTCCAATCGCCACCGCCACGCCCATCCCCGGTTGGACCGGTGGAGAAGTTAAACGGACCCGCCAGCCCCTGCTGCCCGACGGCGCAAGCAAGACCTTCAGCAGCAGCATCGTCAACTTCGAACGAGGCGCGACCACCGGTTGGCACGTTCACAAAAGCGACCAACTCCTAGTCATAACCGCCGGCGTCGGCATGGTAGCCAACGAGCATGAGGAGCAAGAAGTGACCGTCGGCGACGTCGTTCACATCCTGGAAGGCGAGAACCACTGGCACGGGGCGAAGAAAGAGTCCTACATGTCCCACATCACCATCACCGCTGCGGAGTAAGGCAAGTATCGATCCGAGCCAAAATTACCGGATGTCATTCTGAGCGTAGCGAAGAATCTGGCGGTGCGGTGTCCCTAGTGCCCAGATTCCTCACTTCGTTCGGAATGACAACATTCTATTTCGGCTAAGCAGTACACAACAGCAGAGAGAGAAAGGAACATTATGATTGTCGATACCCATAGCCACGCCGGCATAAACTGGTTCGAGCCGGTGGAAATGATTCTGCATCAAATGAACCTGAACGGCGTAGAAAAGACCGTGTTGATCCAGCACGGCGGCAACTACCACAACGANTACATCATGGAGTGCGTGAAGCGCTATCCTGGCCGGTTCGGCGCGGTGATTTGGGTGGACGTTCAGAACCCCAACGCCACGACCACTCTGGAAGAGCTGGCGAAAAACCCGGAAGTGGTCGGTGTGCGGCTCCACCCCACAGAACGTTCTCCCGGGTCCGACCCGCTGGCCATCTGGCGCAAGGCCGCCGAGCTTAGCCTTCCGGTTAGCTGCTTCCCCCGGACCGCAGAGCATATCGCAGATGATGGCTTCCAAAGCCTCGTGGAGGAACTCCCCAACTGCACGATAGTCTTGGAGCACCTTGCCGGAGCCTACCGCCCTCTTAGCCCGCCCTCGGTCACCGCGCCCTACGACGACTACAAGAAAGCCCTAACCCTAGCCAGGTTCCCCAACACCTACATCAAGTTCGGTGGATTGGGAGAATTCTGCGTTCGCCGCGTCCCGCTGGAAGCCCAGTTCGGCTTCGACGACGTCCCGCCGCTGATGGAGATGGCCTACGAAGCTTTCGGAGCCAAACGCATGATGTGGGGCAGCGACTATCCGCCAGTAGGAGGAAGGGAAGGCTACCGCAACTCCCTACAAAATGTATTGGAGTACCCGGTCTTCAAAACCCAAGATGAGAAGGACTGGGCCTTCGGCAAAGCCGCCATGGAAGTGTTCAAACTAGCATAACCCACCGTCCTAGCCCCCCTTTCGTAAAGCCGGGTTGGGGGGATTTCCCACCCTCTACCTCCGGACCAAGTCCAGCGTCATATGCTCCTCGCCGAAGACCAACTCCCCGTCGTAGATCTTCTTGATGTCGCCGATGCCTTTCTCCATGGCTCCGTGCTCGCACAGGCTGGGGCCGGTATGGACTAAGACCAGCTTTTTCACCCCAGCCTCCTGGGCCATCTCTGCTGCGCCTCGGGTTCCGGTCATGCTGCCTTCGCCCTCACCGATGGCGTCCATCACGTCCGAGTCGCCCCAGCACATGCACAGCATGACGTCGGCGTCTTTCGCCAACTCCAACACTGTATCGCAAGGGGTGGTGTCTCCGGTGAAAACCACGCTGCCGTCGTTGGTGTCCAGGCGATAGGCCAGGCAATCCAGCCACGGTTGGGCGTGCTGGGCGGTGGCCGAGGTTACCTGCCAGTCCCTTCCGGAGTGGACGTAACCGGGTCCGATGTCGCGGACATCCACCGCCGGTGGCTTGCGGGGCAGCGTGCCGCCCCGGTTGACGAACACCCGCTGGCTGCCGACGTTGTTGATTCGTGCTTTCCAGTCGTGGGCAAAGGCTCCGACGTCCTCACTCAGGATCCGTTCGGTGATTAGCTCAGTCAGCGTGGGGCCGTACACCTCCAACTGGTTCTCTTTGCCCACGCTCTGGTCCCAACGGCAAAGCAGGAAGCAGGGATAATCCACGTCGTGGTCGAAGTGGTGGTGGCTGAAAAATAGTTTGTCTATCTGGGTGGGCCACAAACCCGACTGAACCATCTTGTAAGTCGTGGCCGGCCCGCAGTCGAACATGATGTATTCCCCGCCGACTTCGATGACGTGGGAAGAGCCGAACCGCGTCGGTGTCGGAGTGGGGGTTCCAGTGCCCAGAAGGTATATCTTGACCAATCTCTCTACTCCTCGAATAGATTAATGCGTTGAAGGAGTTGCGCCGCCGCCGAGTATAACAGCGCAAGGTTACGGCCTGGGATTCCCCGATGCTGATAGGACAAGTTCTATTGGACAGGCACGACTGGCGAGGTTATGATTTGGCTAAGCGAAGCTAAACAAACTGGCGGTACGCGCATAACATGAAGTTCGGATTTTTCACCCATCTACCATGGCCCGAGGGGACCGACGCCAAAGAAGTTATAGACCAAAGCGCCGAGCAGGTTATACGGGCTGAGGAGTTGGGTTTCTACAGCGCCTGGCTGGCCGAGCACCACTTCACTCGCTATAGCATCGGCTCGTCATCACTGATTCTGGCCACCAACTTGGCGGCCCGCACCAAGACCATCCGGCTGGGAACGGCGGTGTTGGTATCACCACTGCACAACCCGCTGCGGCTGGCCGAAGACACCGCTACGCTGGATCTGATTAGCGGGGGACGGCTGGACGTCGGCTTCGGCAGAGGATCGGGCGGCTACGAGTACCACGGCTACAACATCGACGCCGACGAGAGCCTGGAGCGTTTCAAGGACTCCATAAACATGGTTCAAGGTCTTTGGACGACCCCAGACTTCAGTTACTCCGGTAACTATTTCCAGGTAAACAAGGCCAACCTGGTGCCCGCCCCGCTCCAGAGACCGCACCCGCCCATCTATCTGGCGGCCACCCGGACCCCGGCTACTCTGGATTTCGCGGTTTCCACGGGACACAGCCTGTGCATCGCCGTAGTGCAGGACACTGCGGAGGCTCTGGAATTATGCCAGCGCTTCGTCGAAAAATCTCAGGAGGCGGGGTTCAACGTGCCCAAGTCGGAGATACCTTTCTTTCGCTACTTCTACGTGGCTGAGACCGAAGAGCAGGCCATCCGCGACACAGAAGAAAGGCTTAACTGGGTTGCGGATATAATGCAGTGGCGGCGCTTCATACCCGAAGGCAGCGAGGTCAACCTCCGGATGGACGATTGGCGAAGAACTCGCAGTGAATTGCCCGCTACCTATGAATACCTGGCCAAGAACCGGGCAATCATTGGCAACCCCGACCAGTGCGCCGCCCAGATCCAGGAATTACGGGACCAGGGTATCGAATACTTCGGCTGTAACTTCGACTTCGGCGGCATGGCGCACGATAAAGTGCTGAAGTCCATGGACCTATTTTCCAAAGAGGTCATGCCTCGTTTCACGTAGAGATTTTTAACCGAACGGAGAGTCAATCTTGAACCAGAGACGAATCCCAACACGCCCACCGGAACCTGTCGACGCCGATGGCTTTCACAACCGCGGGAACAGGCACGGACGGAACGGCTCCTACGAGATGGCGATCGCCGACTACAACAAGGCAATCGAAATGGACCCAACCCTCGCGGACGCCTACTATAACCGCGGGATATCCTTCTACGAGATCGAACGCTTTGATGACTCGATTGCAGACTTAACCCGGGCTATCGATCTCAATCCCGACGCGGACCACTATTATGCTCAACGATCCCTAGCGTATCTTTTCACCGACCGAATGGAGTTGGCTCAAGCGGACGAGGATATGTGCGAAGAGATAAGGACCCGGAGCTAGGAATATCGGCGAGCCACGATAGCGGCGCTATGTCCCATGGGAAAGTCAGCACGGTGTTGAAGACCGGCCAAAACCGGCCCGGCATCGGTTATACTAGAGATGAACCTTCGGTTAACACCAACCAGGACTAATTCCAAGCGAGCCGTACAAGAATCCTCATACGGCCTGCTCATTGAAAGCATTATTCTACGGTTCTTTGAAACCGACGGAGAACACATCACTTGAACACCAAGCAAGTACCAAAACAGATGAAAGAAGACCGTTGCTGGTGCGGCCATCTGCAGCGCTGGCACCACTGGACCGGCATCTGCCGCTGGTGCGCCAGGCTGGAACTGCGCCGCCCCGAGTTCAATCTCGTGCCTCGCCACGCATTTGGCACCGAGATTCCCGAGCGCGTTAAGAAAATAGGAGACAGGCTGGGGCAATAGCATCCATCTCGCTCTGATGACCCCCGTTCGTGGTGAGCTCGTCGAACCATCCTACCGCAGAAAAGCCCTTCGACAAGCTCACCACGAACGGGGAATAGGGTCCCATCCAACAGAGTGAGACCTTAGTCATTTTGCAGCCGCCAGCAGCCTCAGTTACTTGGGAGATATACGGTCTGCGTCGACCATCTGCAAGCGCCAACCGTCCGGGTCTCTCATGTTGACGTTGGTCCTGCCGGTTACTTCCACTAGATGAGGCCCCCGATCCGGCTTTATCCCTTAGGACACCACGTCGTCGTAGGCTTCCTGGGCGTTAGCCACCTTGAATGCGATGTGATTTTCCCCGATGGACTCTTCGCCGGTGGCGCTGTGAAGCTCAAGAACTGGCTGGTTCTCGCCGGGTAACTTAAGCTCAGCCGACCCACCGTGATACCCCGTTCGCAACAGCACTTCAAATCCCAGCTTTTCATAAAACTCCACGAACTCGTCCACGTCGCGGACAATCAACTCTATATGATCGATGCCAAGTACCATCACTCCTCCTAACTTAGTACCTACTTCCCCAACTAGAGGGAGTCTGGAAGATACAGACCCGTTCGATAGCTGCCAAACTACCCGTCCGGTCCATCAACTGGGTTGGGTCGAGGGTCAAGAGGGTGTATTTTAGAACCTAGACCCTTGAAACCCTGTTACCTTTTTACCCCTCAGGCACGAGACGGAGATAAACGAACAATGAGCTTACGAGATAGAATCGGCTACGACGCCGGTGCAACCAATCTAGAAGACTCCCTTGGGACCGCCCGCACCCACGATTTTCACTACCTGAATTTCAACGCCGACACCGGTCCCAACACGCTGGGCAATTGGAACGATGAGCGGGTCAAGACCGTACGGAACGTATGCCATCAAACCGGCATCCGCCTGTCCCTACATACTTCATCCGCAGTAAATATCGCCGAGTTCTCGCCCTTCGTGAGCGACGCCGTCGACCAGTACCTCCGAGGCTGTATCGACCTAGCGTCGGTGCTGGACTGCAACGGCGTGGTGGTGCACGGGGGCTACCACTTCAGTTCCGAGTTAAAGGCGCGGATGCAGGCGTCTTTGGAGCGATTACAGCGGGCAGTGGCGTACGCCGAGGAAAAGGGCGTCAAGTTATTCTTGGAGAACCTGAANTTCGAGCCGGATGACGCTGAGATTCATTATTTGGCGCATACGGTAGAAGAGTGCAAGTATTATTTCGATGCTATCACTTCAGATAGCCTCGGTTGGGCGTTCACCGTCAACCACTCGAACCTGGTGCCCGAGGGCATCGGTGGATTTCTGGACGCCTTCGGAGTCGACCGTATCGGTGAAGTCCGTCTGGCCGACAACCTGGGAGACAAAGAGGTCCATCNCAACCCAGGAGAGGGCAACATCGACTTCCCTTCGGTGTTCAACCGCCTGGAGTCGACCGGATACCAGGGGTTCTACACCATGGCCTTCGGCAGCCTGGAAGACAAATTGAAGGCACGGGATACTTTCGGCGGATATGAACAGTAGCAGGTAATCATCGCGGTGGATATATGGCCGCGGCCTCGACTACCAACAATCATCAAGACTCGCTTCGGATCAATGACTCGATAGGCTTCTTTGGGGGCGTGGCCGCCAGCACCATAACCGACGCCAGGGCGGCCGNCGCAGCCACCAGCAAGAATGCCGTGCGGTACGTTCCAGTGGCATCGAACATAAACCCGGCGACAAGCGGTCCCGTGAGTTGGCCGCCGATCTGGACCGGCAAGGTTACACCCCTGATGCTGCCCANTGAACCGCGGCCATAGAAGTCCGCCCACACCAGCCGAAGCAGCAGATGTATTCCACCGATGCCGCCTCCCAACNTAGCTGCGGAGCATAGACCCCAGACCAGCGTCCCACTGAAGCCGGTGAATATGGCGCCCAAGGCTACAGNCATCCCGCTGGACGCCAGCAAGAACCTCACCGGGATCTTGGCGGCCAGATTGGACCACACCAGTCCCCCGGCAACCTGGGATAAAGCAAAGATNCTAACGATCGAAGCAGCCGACGATCCCGGCACCCCCTGATCGATAAAGTGGGCGGCCTGGTGTACGCTAACTCCCCCCTGAACGAGGAACACCGCTGCGGAGAAGACGGACAAGATCCAGAAGGACCGGGTTCGCAAGGCCTGCCGGGTGGTGAAGTCGGGCTCCGGCACATCTTGAATTCGACTNCCGGAAGGTGAGCCTGCCGCGTTCCTTGGACCGGAGCCCCTCGGCATCGGATCGCCAGCCAGCCCCACGTCCTCCGGCCGCCTAATCATCAGGAAGGCCGGAATCACGCCGACAGCCAGCGTGTAGATCNCCAAGGACGACCAAGCGGCACGCCAGCCCCAACCGCCAATGATCCACTGCGCCACCATCGGCATCGCGGCCAAGCCGGTGCCTTGAGTCCCCATCAGGATGGCCAGCGCCCGCGGTCTTCGCCGAATGAACCAGTTGCTTAGCGCCGTNGACGGGGCCAACTCCAATGGCGCAGCAAAACAGGCCCGTCCAGGAACAAACAGACCGTAATAACCTCCCAAGTTGACCGCTTGGGACAGCCCCAATCCACACACGCCCACGATAGCCGACGAGACGGCGAGGACGACTCCAGAGCCGTACTTGTCGATCCATCTTCCTACCATTGGCGCTACCACTACGGCAAGGAGCCCACCCAGGCTCAGGGCACCGGAGAACACACCCCGGGACCAACCGAATTCGGCGGTCATGGGCACCACGAAAACCGCNAGTGTGGCTGAAGCCATCAACGGTCTGGTGGAATAGCTGGANACCGAGGCAACGGCCAGGACGACCCANCCATAATAAAATGGACAGCTCCGGGCCAGACGGGCTTGAAATGAGTTATGTATGTCCCTATCCAATACTGATTCGCTTTACGGATGCGGCTGACGGTTAAGGCAAGGAACTGCGGGTTGGAAGGGAGGAACCGTCCATCTGGCGAAGTAACCACGTAGTGGGGCTCGGCTCGGCGAATC
>PANP01000037.1 GCA_002708395.1 Dehalococcoidia bacterium | reverse complement strand
CTACTTTGCCTTTCTCCAGCACGGACAACACATCCAGTAGATAGCGGCTGTTGAAAGCAATCTTGCCCTCTCCGCCCTCGATGGCCTCGGATTCTACTTCGTCCTCGTTGTCGCCAACCTCTTCCGATTTAGCAGAGATTATTACCTTGCCGTTGGAGTCGCCGTTCTCGCCGGGCACCACATGGAGGCGGATGATGTTGCTACCGTCCCGGGCAAAGATGGCCGCCGTGCGCGCTGCCCGCAGCAAGGCCGGGAGGTCGAAGATGGCACGGGTCTCGTAGGTTTGGGGAATCAACTGCTCGTAGTTGGGGAAGGACCCCTGTAGCAACTGGGAAACCGTCTCGATGGTCTGACTTCCAGTAACACGGAAGAGAACCTGTCCCTTGGTCGGAGACATCATTATCTCTACCGGTTCCTCTTGGTCGCCCAACAATCGGCCAATCTCGTTCAACGTGCGGGCAGGAACTATCACCTTCATCTCGGTGTCTACCGGAGCGTTCAATGCGCCATGCTGCACTGCCAATCGGAACCCGTCGGCGGCAGCCAAGCTGAACTTGTCCCCTCCGAGCTTGAGTTCAACACCCGTCAACACCGGACGGGACTCTTCGGTGGCGGCCGCAAAGACCACCCGGTTAATGGAGGCCTTCAGTATGGCAGGGTCGACGCTGGCGGAGACCCCGTCATCCACTGTGGGAATCGGGGGAAATTCGCTGGCGTCGGCGCCATGGATCGTAGCTTTGCTCAGCCCGCAGGAGAGCTTCAAAACCCCAGAACCCGGCTCCAACTCGATTTCAATATTTTTGCTGGGCAAGGAGCTTACGAACTCGGTCAACAGCCTGGCTGGGACGGTGATTGTGCCTTCTTCCTCAACCATGGCTCCGATCCAGGTAGTCATGGCAATCTCGAGGTTCGTCGCCGACAGCTTCAGCATCGAGTGATCGGTGCTTAGAAGCACGTTCTGCGTTATCGGTAGGGTGGACCGGTTGGCCACAGCCCGGCCGACGATGCCAAGTCCTCGGTTTAGGTTTTCCTGAGAACAAATTAATTTCATATTCGGATCACCTGACTTGAAGATGGAGAGAGATACAAACCAGGTACGAACCGGGGTAGGCTTCGAATATACGGTACGACCAGGCTCACCTGAGCGGCCACGCCTATTATGGCACCCCTAGGCAACAAAAACAACTTATGTAAAGCCATATCACCTTCGAATCAAAGGAATCCAACGGGCTTGGCTGAGTTAGTCACCCGGTTTTAATCCGATTCACGGGCCTGCGTTTGCTATAATAATCCGCGTCACGGCCATCCAGCCGTACTGAAACACTGATACCAACGCTGCTTTCACTCCAGTATGCGCCGGGGCGAGGTTGAATATGACGGACCTGTTGTTCCATCACGATAGCTATATCCGGGAGTTCGAGGCTAAAGTCACCGGTGTGACCGAGGACGGGGTCATCCTGGACCGCACCGGCTTTTATATCGGAGGGGGCGGCCAGCCTCACGACACCGGGGCTTTAATCTCGGAGGGCCAGGCGAGCCAAGTCATCAAGGTTGGTAGATTCGAGGGACAAATCGTTCATACCATTGAAGGTCCGCCACCTTCCCAGGGCGCAGTTGTCACCGGGCGCATCGACTGGGAACGGCGGTTCACCCTGATGCGCACCCACACCGCATTGCACATCCTTTGCGGTGTGGTTTGGCGGGATTATGGAGCGAAAGTGACCGGCGGCAATATGACTCCCGGCGAGGCCAGGATGGATTTTGAATTGGAATCCATGAGCGCCGAGTTCGCCGAGGAAATCGCCGAGCGGATCAACGCGGAAGTCGCGGCAGCACGGGACGTGTTGGTGAACCAACTGACTCGCCAACAAGCCGAGATGGAGCCGGACCTGATCCGCACTAAAATTAATCTCCTCCCGGCCAACATAGAAGAGATCCGGACCATCGACATCAAGGGATTGGACATGCAAGCCGATGGTGGCACCCACGTTGCCAACACTCGGGAAGTGGGCGGTATCAAAGTGGTCGGTCATGAAAGCAAAGGACGAATCAACAAGCGGCTCCGCATCGCCTTGATCGACGCCTGATTCTGACCCAAGATTATCGTGACCGAACGAATCGCAGTCATTCAAGGCGATATTACCCTACAGCAGGTTGACGCCATCGTTAATTCCGCCAACCCGTCCCTACTGAGCGGTGGGGGAGTTGACGGGGCGATTCATCAGGCCACTGGACCGGAACTTCTGGCCGAATGCCGGGGATTGGGCGGTTGCCGCACCGGCGAGGCCAAGATTACCAAGGGGTACAACCTATTCGCCCACTGGGTGATTCACGCCGTCGGGCCGGTTTGGGAAGGCGGTGGTTCTAGTGAAGAGGANTTGCTGGCCGGGTGCTACCGGAACTNCCTAACATTGGCCGTGGATAATTGAGCTCNAAGNGTNGCTTTTCCAGCCATCAGCACGGGGGTCTACCGGTTTCGGGTTGACTTGGCAACCCAGATCGCAGTTAGGGAAGTGTCGGATTTTCTTAAAGAGAATGATTCCATAGATCAAGTTACTTTTGTTTGTTTCAACGATGAGTCTTACCAGGCATATCTGGCTGAGATGCAGACTGTTGATGTCGAACTTTAGCGGTTACTNCAGACCATGTTGGTGTCTCGCAAAATTTGATTCANAAGCGATTTCTGGATTCCGGCCTGCGCCGTGATGACGGTGTTAGCTAGTGACGCTTTCGTCATTCCCGTGCAGACGGGAATCCAGTAGGCTAGGTGGAACGAGCGTACTATTTGGAAACGGGGATTCGATGCACTGCGGCCTGTGCCGGAACAACGGTGTTTAGGCCGAGTAGCTACCGTGAGGTCCGGTTCGCCTCGATAGCGGACCACTGGGCACTACTGTAGACGGGATTAACGGAAGGGGATTTACCTAACCTATGGNAAAAACCATCGTCGGAATCGATGTGGGCGGCACTTTCACCGACATAGCCGTATTGGAAGATGGCCGGTTGCAGGTCCACAAACTGCCTTCTACCCCCAGCGATCCGTCGGTGGGCATCATGCAAGGAGTTGGCGAGGCCTGTCCTGGTCTTGTCGACGCTGATGGGGAATCCGGCGCCGATTTCGTCCATGGCTCTACCGTCGCAACCAATGCCTTGCTGGAAGGTAAAGGTGGTAGAACCGCGCTGGTCACCACCCTCGGATTTGAAGACGTGCTGGAGATTGGCCGTCAGAGCCGCTCCGAGCTGTATAACCTGAACATGGACCGTCCTGCCGCCTTGGCTCCATGGGAACTGCGTTTCGGATTGCCGGAGCGGGTGGATCACAACGGCGCCATCATCGAGGACCTGCTTCCGGAAGCGATCCAAACTTTGGTGGATCTACTGAAAGACGCCGACGTTGATGGCATCGCGGTATCGTTCCTCTTTTCCTTCCTGAACCCCGCTCATGAAGAGGCCGTTATGGCCGCTTTGGAAAAGATGCCCAACCGCCCTTTCATATCCATCTCCAGCCGGATACTGCCCGAATTCCGCGAGTACGAAAGAACCAGCACCGTGGTCGTTAACTCCTACGTTGGCCAAATCATGAGGCGATACCTCACCAGCTTGGAGAACTCCCTGGGCCACGGACTCCGCATAATGCAGTCCTCCGGCGGCAGCATCACGGCCCGGTTAGCGGCGGACCAACCGGTGCGCACCATCCTCAGCGGTCCCGCCGGCGGGGTGGTGGGGGCGTTCTACACCGGTGTTCAGGCTGGCTATCCGGACATTATCACATTGGATATGGGTGGCACGTCCACCGATGTTTCCTTGTGTCCGTCGCGGATAAAAGAAACCACGGGTTCCCAGGTTGGTGGATACCCCATCAGTGTGCCGATGATTGAGATACACACCGTCGGCGCTGGCGGCGGCTCCATCGCCCGGGTGGACAGCGGTGGCGCATTGGCGGTGGGCCCCCAATCGGCCGGGGCGGATCCGGGCCCGGCGTGCTACGGAAAAGGGGACCAAATCACGGTCACCGACGCTAATCTTGCTCTGGGCCGGATGCTTCCCGATCATTTCCTCGGCGGACGATTAGCCCTGGACCGCCAACGGTCCGAGGATCTGATCGCGCAAATGGCGTCGGAGATTTCCTTGAGCGCTCAGGATACTGCTCTGGGAATCATCCGGGTGGTTAACGCCAACATGGAACGGGCCATTCGGGCAATCTCCCTGGAGCGAGGTTACGATCCCCGCCAGTTCACCCTGGTGCCCTTCGGTGGAGCCGGGCCGATGCATTGTTGCGAGTTAGCCGAGGAACTGGGAATCCCCCGAGTGTTGGTGCCAGCCCGTCCCGGGATTCTATCGGCTCTGGGAGTCGCCATCGCCGATATAGTTAAGGACTACTCCCGAACCGTGATGCTAAAGGGAGATGACATCAACCGGGCTCGGCTGGACGAAGAATTCCATGGCATGGAAGGTCTGGCCAGAGAGGAGTTGGAGGATGAGGGACTGCCCATGGACCGCATGCAACCCCAGCGGTTCTTGGACGTTCGCTACGTCGGCCAATCCTTCGAATTGACCATCGATTATCCGTCGCCTTCTCGCCGGATAGACACGGAACGAATGCGCCGGTCCATCGCCGATAGTTTCTACAAAGCCCACCTACAGCGGTTCGGTTACGCCGACAAAAGCGAGGCAGTAGAGATTGTTAATCTCCGCTTCAAACTTGGATTGGAGTTGGATAAACCCCAGGTAGTCAACACGAAAACTCCGGCCCCTGATTCCAAAGACGCATTGTTGGGAGAGGCGCAAGTCGTGTTCTCCAGCGGTGCGACCACCACACGACTGTACGACCGGGATAAATTGGGAACCGGCAACCAAATCGCCGGTCCGGCCATCGTCCTACAGATGGACACCACCATTGTGATGCCGCCGGGTTGGGCCGGTTCGGTGGACAGCCATGGCAACCTGCTGCTGGAGATGGTATGAGCTTGGAAAAGTGTGTCGGTTTAAGCAGATCGATCGAGAACCGCCTGAAATGCTAGCCGCCGAACGTTGGCGGCAGATGGTAGAGGTGGAGCACGCCCAGTCGGACGAGTTGCGTGGGTCCGTACCTCCACCTGTCGATCACTGGCGTCCCTACGCCGCCCAATTTCGGGCGGACCCCCGCCGTTTGGGTGACGTTTTGGTGGACCATCTGTTGGAGTTCATCGGACCGGATGATACGGTCATGGATGTTGGCGCTGGAGGGGGCCGCCTAGCGNTACCCATCGCGCTAAATTGCCGAAGTTTGGTGGCCGTGGAACCCTCTGAAAGCATGGCGGAGGTCCTGACTCAACAGGCCNAGGAATCCGGAATCGCGAACGTAACTGTGGTCCAAAACGAGTGGCAAGANGCCGTCGTCNATCCGGCANATGTCGTCCTGTGCGCTCACGTTCTGTACACCATCCGTGACATCGGCGGCTTCTTGAAAAAGCTGGGATCCCACGCTAGAAATACCGTATTGGTGGTGGTTCACAACGCTCCTCCCCAANNCCAGATCTANGCGCTCTGGAAGGAAGTCCACGGACAAGAACGTCTGGCTCTGCCCAGCTTGCCCCAACTTAGGGAAGTGCTGGAACAACTAGAGATAAGCTATCAAGTAGACTTGATGCCGCTGCAACCGGCCCGGGGATTCGACACTTTGGAACAAGCGATAACCCAGCTCAGCCGCCGCCTCTATCTGGCGGACGGAAGCCCGGAAGCTGACCGGCTGGAGCGGATACTGCCCGGCTTATTAATGGAAGAGGAAGGCGTATTCCGGATCAAAGATTCCCAACCCCTGCGCCCTGCCCTGGTTTCGTGGCATCCAACCAATGCCCCATAAAGGGGTTTTGTTAAAGATAAGGAGACTGGTTGATGGTTAGTAACTCCAAGGACTTGTCCGGGCTATCCGTTCTCGGGTGCTTTGCTCATCCCGACGATGAAGGGTTCGGATCCGGCGGCACTCTGGCGATGTTAGTGGACCGGGGTGCCCACGTGACCCTGGTATGCGCCACTAACGGCGATGTCGGAGAGATTAGCGATCCGGCTCTGGCCACCCCGGAGAACCTGTACCAAGTGCGTCAGGCGGAGTTGCGGGATGCCATGACTGTTACCGGCATCCAAGAAGTTCGGTTCCTGCATTACCGGGATTCGGGAATGGCGGGGACAGCCGACAACGACCATCCCAACTCCTTATCGCAAGCTCAACCGAATAGGCATGCGGAGCGATTGACCGAGATAATGCTTGAGGTCAAGCCTGACCTAGTGATGACCCACGACCCTACTGGCGCCTACGGGCATCCTGACCACATAAGTGTTTGCGAGGCGGTGACCCAAGCATTTCCCGCGGTAGTAAACTCCCTTGCCTCCCGAGACACCTCTGGAGCAGACAATCCCTGGGGACCGCGACGGCTTTATTACGTTTGCTTTCCCCGCAGTAACTTCCGGCGGATGTGGCAAAGGATGATGGATATGGGGATCGAACCTCCATTCGCTAGCCAGATGGTTGATACTATCGGTACCCCCGACGGAGCCGAGACGACAATCCTTGATGTCAGCGCTTACGTGGACATCAAGAGAGAGTCGTTGAATCGACATCGTACCCAAATGAGGATGGACGGCGCATTTGCCCAACTGCCCGAAGAATTTATGCGGGAAGTAATGAGCACCGAGTATTTCACCCTGGTTTTTCCGGAAAACGCGGCCAAGAACGATGATTTGCTGGCAAGCCTTTAGTCCTTGTCCCTTCCCCTTCATGTGGGAAGCTTTGGATTGGGGTGGCCCGCTCGCATCAACCAACATAGATCAGACCAACTAGACCACATTCAAGAAGCTATTCCACATGAGAGGTGGCCGATGCCCGTCGACCCCATAAGCCTGGAAGTATTCAAAAGCTTGTTCGTCTCCGTGTCCGAAGAGATGGGCGTGGCGTTACAACGTACTGCTTACTCTCCCAACATCAAGGAACGCCGGGACTTTTCCTGCGCCGTGTTCAATCCCGAAGCCCAGATGGTGGCGCAAGCTGCTCATGTTCCGGTGCACTTGGGGGCCATGCCGGCTTCGGTGCGGGCAGCTATCGATACCTTCCCCAACGGCCTTCGGCCAGGAGACATGGTCATCCTGAACGACCCATACCTGGGCGGAACCCACCTGCCGGACATCACCCTCGTCGCGCCGGTATATGCCGAGGAAAACGGCGTAAAGAAACTGGCCGGTTTTGTAGCCAATAGGGGCCATCACGCCGATGTCGGTGGCATGACCCCCGGATCCCTCCCTTTGTCCACCGAGCTATATCAAGAAGGGACGATAATCCCTCCCATAAAACTGGTTCGGGGAGGAAGGCTTAATCAGGAAATCATCCAGCTGATATGCCGGAACTCACGCACTCCGGAAGAACGCAAGGGAGACTTGGCCGCCCAGATCGCCTCGATTAGGGTTGGGGAGCGCCGTCTGCAAGACATCATCCAACGCTACGGCAATGATGAAACCCAGGAGCATATGGCGGCCCTGCTGGACTATTCGGAGCGTTTGACTCGCCAAACAATCTCCCGTATCCCCGACGGCGTTTATGAAGTGCTGGACTACATGGATGACGACGGGTTGAGCGAGCAACCAGTGCCTATCCGCGTGTGCGTAACCGTTGCCGGGGATGAGATAACCATGGATTTCACCGGGACGTCTCCCCAACGGCCCGGTTGCATCAACGCCCCTCAAGCCGTTACTGTTTCAGCGTGTCTGTATGTGATTCGGTGCATCGTCGGAGGTGACGCGCCAGCCAACCAGGGCTGTCTCCGTCCGGTTCACATCATCACGCCCCTGGGCACTCTGGTTAATCCTGAGCCGCAACGGGGCGTGGCAGGGGGCAACGTGGAGACTTCCCAGCGGATAACCGACGTTCTGCTATCGGCTTTATCCCAAGCCCTGCCAGAGTTGATGCCGGCGTCCAGCCAAGGCACGATGAACAACCTGCTGGTCGGCGGTCATGATCTGGACCGGAACAAACCCTTCGTTTACTATGAAACCATCGCCGGCGGCATGGGCGCCCGTCCCACCAAGGATGGTATCTCGGGCATCCACACCCACATGACCAACACCATGAACACCCCTGTCGAAGCACTGGAGTTCGCTTTCCCGTTGCGCTTGAAGAAGTACGCTCTGCGGCGCGGGACGGGCGGGGATGGCAAATACAAGGGAGGCGACGGTTTGGTGAGGGATGTGGAGTTCCTGTCCCCTGCCAGAGTAACCATCCTGTCCGAAAGGCGGAAGTTCGCACCCCCGGGATTCCATGGAGGCCACCACGGCGAGACCGGTGAAAACGTGCTGCTAAGAGGGGGCTACGAAGAGGTACACCTGGCCGGGAAAGAGACGTTGGACGTGGAAGCGGGCGACGTACTGAGCATCAGAACACCGGGCGGTGGCGGGTGGGGCGCTCCCGAGGATTAGTAGCAGGCGGATCCAGGTTAGCCACTAGATATTTCCACAGAGTGGGAGTAGTTTAGGCTAGTTGCCCCAGTTGAGAATCCAGCTCCTAATTATCCAGACTCCAATTGCGGCCATGGCAGCCAACACCAAGGGGCCGTATACCCAAACAGCCCGGTGTCCCTTGCGAACCTCATCTTTGATATGTAGCGTGGATCCCACTAATCCGAATCCCGGCGCGGCTACTACAACTCCCCAGAGGATTAGTAGTGTTACTATATCGGGCATGTTTATCCTACAGACGATCTGCGCGGAGGCCGGAGAGCATCGACGAAGATTGGCCCGCTACCTTAACCCGAACCATTGTCCAGCCTGCAAATCATCAAGAAATATGCTCCAGTCTTCCTCCTTCCTCATTGGCAATGGCCTGGCCGGCTTCCTTCAATGTGTAGCTGTCTTCACCCGGCATATTTCCACTCCTTCGAAATTAACCAGCAGGTTACGGGGCTACTCCACATTCGATCGACAAGATAGGCAGCAGGTGTTCCATCAATAATTCCCAGTTGTCGCCGTTGTTCCGGCTGTGAAAGAGCTGCCCGGTTGTCGTGCCGACGTAGATGCCGCAATCGTCCAGGCTGTCGGTGGCCATTCCTTCTCTGAGGACATGCAGGTAGGCATTTTCTTGGGGCAATCCTTGCGTCAGCGGCTCCTAGTCCCGGCCTCCGTTCCGGCTGCGGTAAACCCGGAACTTGGCTTCGGTGACGTAGCGCTGACCGCCCCCCACGTCTTGTCCCAAAACCTGGTCTTCCTGAAGAGTGTCGGGGTCTTGAGAGTGGAGCCCCAACACAAATCCGAACTGGGAGGGCAATCCCTCGGTTATGTCCTGCCAATTCTCGCCCGGCGACTCACTTCTATATACTCCGCAGTGGTTCTGCTGATAAAGCAGTTCGGGCCTGGCATGATGGGCCAAAACCTTGTGTGGGCATTGGCCGAAATCAGGTAGCGGGTCAGGGAGAAAATCGGCCCTAACTCCNNGATTCATAGTGGTCCAAGTTTCACCGGAATCGGTGGTGCCGAATACTCCAACCGCCGAGATTCCAACCCACATCCGGTTGGCGTNCGANGGATCCGGAACGATGCTGTGGAGGCACAAGCCGCCCAAACCCGGTTGCCATTGACTGNGGGAAGGGTGTTTAGACAGGCTGGCAATCTCATTCCAGGTGGACCCGTAATCGTCGCTTCTAAACAGGTCCGCCGGGGAAACTCCCAGATAAACAGAACCCGGCTCCTCAGCTCTTCCAGGCTCCACGTGCCAAACCTGGTCTACCCGGTCGGCGATGCCGCTGATGAAACGGGGCGGGTCTTCCGGCGACAACCAGGTGGCTCCAAGATCGTGGCTGCGCTGCACTGTCGGTCCCCAAATCATCTGGTTGACTGCTGCGAAGATGGTCCCACCGTTTCGAGGGTCGTAGGAAAAGTGGTACACCTCGCTCCCTGGACTGTGGGGGCCGGATACCAGCCAGTCCTTTCTGGAGTCATCGCTGGACAATATAAAAGCCCCTTTCCGGGTGCCAACCAACACCAGAACGTCGCCCTTTGTAGCCGTCGAACCCTGTGTCATGGCTCANCACCTTTATTNTATGGAGTGATTTGGATGCGNATGAGCCGGCATTTTGTCACNCAACACCACAAGGATAGCNCTCTGCCGAATGTACTATANGAGCTTTTTTCACGAGGTAGACTGCCTTATATCGACCGTGAATATGACTCTTGATTCAGAGCATTTTATAGCTGGTTAGCGACTGTCCGCCCAAATCAGGTGAAAAAGACTGGTGTCAGGCTTGCCGTAATGTGTATAATTGGGGCGAAATCTCCGCTGGGTTGAACGTTTGGGTGGACCATTGAGGTTTGCCGGAGCGGCCCGGTGGGAAATTCCTAGGAGGATTAGCAAATGCCAACGCAATACGTGCGCTGTAACTGGATGCTCTCGTTGGCCTTGGACGAGAATGGAGACCCCTGCCGATACATGGCCCAAGCCGAAACAGCCGATGACGTGGTAGCCGATGTCAGCAAACACATACAGAGTGTTCACGGCATCGATCCCGCCGATCTTCAGAACAACATCAGAGCAGTCACCAAACCCATCCGGACCAAACCTCTGGGAACGCGTGCCCCAGGCGAACACTAAGCCAACCTAACCTGTCTCGGCGTCAACGCGCTTTCGCCGCAGCTTACTGCAGGCTCAAGCTTGACACTTGGCGCTTGGATGGGCAGCTTCCGGTTTACCCGAGACACTGTAGCATCCCACACAACCCTGGATAATAAATATGCCAGCTTCGGCATCGCCGANGCTGGCATATTCTGTGCGCCCGGATAGTATTTTCTAAACGACCGGGCTTCTTCCCAGGATAGCCGAGATGAGCCCGCCGGAACGACCCCACACCTACTTGCCGTCGTCGAAGAGCACGATCACTGCGGCATTGGTGATGACCATCGCGTCATCGCCAGCCTCATTGGGAATCTCCAGGCCACCCGATACAACCTTGCAGGTGCCGGTGCCGTGAGGCAGGGTGGCCACGACCGCTGCCGTGTCGACCTGGCTGGGCTGGGGCGACCCAATGGTGACCTCGACCATCATGTCGTCGGCAGTTTTCCCAATCAACCTCTGAAATCCCAGGCTGCTGTGATGCAAAGCATCGAAAACCGCCCTTTTGGCACCGTTGGTGTAGTCCCTGCCGTGTACGTCAACTCCCATCCCCATTTCCATGATGCATCGAACTAGAGCCATAGCTATTCCACCTCAAGATGACGGATGTTCCGCCGTTTTATTCCTTGGGAAGTTGCGTAATATGGAGCCTCTGCCTGCCCAGGGCAGTAAAGGGATGTCCATGAGTCTGATTNCCCAAGCCTCTTCCCGAAGCCACATTAGACTCCAGCAGGCTGGCTGCGTCAAGTGAGGAATGAACGGGCGCAGAGGATCGGGTAAGGGGGGCGGCGGAAGAAGAGGCGGCGTTACAGGTGGTACGGTCAGTTGCGAGAAACCGGAAGCCCCATGGCCGAAACATCGTAGCCTCCAAGAGTTTCAACTCTGCGCCGTAGGCCGGACTGGCGAAGCAGGTCAAGNAGCACCTGAACTCCGGCGTGGTCAAGGAAATGGTTGGGAATCACCAAGTCGTAGCGTTCCTCTTCCAGTGGCACAAATCCTAAACCCAATGCGGTGGCCGCAGCCTCCACCCCAACACCGGCGTCAGCTTGTCCCGATGCGACTGTCGATGCGACTGCCAGATGCCCGCCAGCCTCCTGGCTATACCCAGTCACCGCGGCGGTCGGCAGCCCGCTTCGGTGTAGCAACCGGTCCAAAAGAGACCGGCTCCCCGAACCGGACCGGCGGTTGATGATTTTAATCTCAGGCCTGGCCAAGTCTTCCGCACCGCGAATGTCCAATGGGTTACCAGGCGATACGATGAATCCCTGCTGCCAAGAGGCGAAGGTAATCAGGGTACAAGGGAAAGGGATTAATTTAAAGACCCAGGGAAAATTAAATTCACCTGTCTCTTCATCTCTTAGATGACAGCCCGCTACATGGGCTTCTCCTCTAGCTAAGCCAGCCAGGGCTTGATGGCTCCCTTCTTCCGACAGAACCAGGTTTATGCCGTGCCGGTTCAAGGCTGGCTCCATCAAGGNCCCGGCAGGGTCGCAACCGAGCAATCCTAGACTCGTTGTTTCCGAATCCATATCGTCGAAAGGCTGAACCTCTACCAGGTTGTCGATTCCGGGTTCGCCCAAGGCCACGCCTTCAGCCCGGATCAACGATTGGCGGGTGCTCCCAGTCCTGGAGACTGGCCGTGCCAACAGGCGGTCGCCCACTTGCACTAGCTGGACCCTAGAAGATGGTTCGCCTAACGTCGTAGGAGAGTCATCTCCCGGTGGGCTGACGAGTTCAGCCAGCATCTGCTGAGGAGCGGCTTCCGGCAAAGAAAACAGATGGTCGACGCTGGTTTTCAGGGCTCGTGCAAGCCGCAGAGCTACTTCCGTAGATGGATTGGAGCTACCCGACTCCAATGCCGAGTAAGCCTGTCGGCTTATGCCAGCCAAACCGGCCAAGGCCTGTTGGGAAAGCCCGGCCTCCAGGCGAGTACCTTTAAGGTGATTCAGCAGGGTTGTCACGTGATTACCGTACACTTTACTTGATGTTTTATCAAGCATACTTTACACTTGTCTTTCCCGACGCCTGATGCGATAGGAGGCAACCGATGGCTGAATTGGCTTTGCTGGATAAGGCATTCTCCAACATCATGATGCGGCTGGTGGAAACCGGCCAGGCCCCTCACTACACCGAGCTGGCCTCGGATCTAGGTCTTTCTGTGGAAGAGGGACGTCAGACGTTGCACGATCTGATTGCCACCGGTATCCCAGCTTGGCTTCATCCGGACACCGATTACCTGGTGTCGTTCCCTCCGTTCAATGTCCTGCCGAATCAATACCGCATCACCATTAGGGGTGAGCAGAAATGGTTCGCCCAATGAGGGTTCGAATCGCTGGCGGTCTGCTGGCTTTTTCCCGGAGAGACGGTACGCGTCGATTGCCCTTGCTTGGACTGTGGTGATCCAATCTCCGTAGAGATGCGGGACGGCGAGGTCCTATCCGCATCTCCGGATACCATCATCGGCTACACCCGGTCGGAAGTTGGAGGTGCGCCGGAGAGCCGTCCGTGGCGTTGAGCCGGCATGAACCTCTTCCGGTCGGAAGAGCACGCAAGAAACTGGCGGGAATTCGACCCCCAGTTCACAGCCAGCCTTCAGCCTCTCGCTCATTGGGTAGAGCTATTCAGCGAGGACAGATTCCGGGCCCGGGGCGCGCCGGACTACATCTCCCGCCGGGCCGCCGGTACTTTGTGACGATACTCCCCCTCGTTGCGGCTCTGCTTCTTACGGTGGCATGCGTTAATCAATCCAGTGCGGCTTCCAGCGCTGGTTCAGGCGAACTGACCGTATTTGCCGCCGCATCGTTGGCCAACTCTTTTCCGGAGATCGCCGATGCCTTCGAGGCGGAGAATCCCGGCGCTTCAATCACCTTTAACTTCGCCGGATCCCAACGGCTCCGTACCCAGCTGGAATTCGGTGCCCAGGCAGACGTATTCGCATCCGCCGACCAGCGGCAGATGGACCTAGCGGTGGCGGCGGACTTAATATCCGGCGTTCCTGTTCCCTTCGCCGAAAATGTTTTGGTAGTAATCACTCCCTTGGCTGGTGGGACTACTAACGACGAACGAGTAAATAATCTGGACGATCTGGCACGAAACGGGGTGAAGCTAGCGCTAGCTTCACCGGTAGTGCCGGTCGGCGCATACTCTCACGAATTGTTGCGAAAGCTGGAAGCGAACGTCGTAGATCTGGGACCAGACTATGCGTCGCGGGTCCTGAAAAACGTAGTCACCCATGAGCCCAACGTTCGTGGTGTTTTACAAAAAGTGGCCTTGGGAGAAGTGGATGCCGGAATCGTTTACCGCACCGATGCGGCGACAGATTATGCGGCAAGTAGAGTTGGGGTGGTGTCCATACCTGACGGTTCCAACGTAGTGGCCGAATATCCCATCGCTGTTCTCCGAGAGGCGGCTTATCCCGAACTGGCGGAAGAATTTGTCCGGTTCGTTTTGGGTGAACGGTTCAAAACCATCTTGAGCAGCTACGGCTTTGAACCTCCGGTAGTAATCCCACTCGAAGCTGACCCAGACGGGCGATGATGGGAACGAGCTTCTCACGCTTAAAAGGATTGCCCAGCCTGTCTGGGGGCGGCTTACTGGGACCCGCCGCCACGGTTATCTACTTGCTGTTTATCGGACTGCCGGTTTTGGCGTTGCTGATTCGTGCCGCCCAACAGGAGAGCTTTTTTACCGGACTGCTTGGCGGCATGGCTTTGACTGCGTTGAGACTCTCTCTAATCACCAGCGGTATCTCCATGATTATCATCTTGCTGGTGGGAACGCCCTTCGCCTACCTTCTGGCCAGGAATACGTCCTGGATGCTCAGAATAGTCGACAGCCTCATCGAATTACCCATCGTACTGCCACCGGTTGTGGCCGGGGTGGCGATGCTGATGGCCTTCGGCCGCCAGGGCGTGCTTGGACCTTTTCTAGAGGCGTTGGGAATCGGTCTGCCATTTACGACAGGGGCGGTGGTCTTCGCCCAGATATTCGTTGCCGCCCCCTTCTACATCCGGTCTGCCAAACTNGGGTTTCAATCCGTCGCCCGGGATTACGAAGACATCTCCCAAACCCTGGGAATCTCGCCCTGGAAGACTTTCTGGCGGCTGACTATTCCCCTTGCCGCCCCGTCCGTTCTAACCGGTTTCGCCCTGGCTTGGGCCCGTGCCCTCTCCGAGTTTGGCGCCACCATCATGTTTGCCGGGAATCTGATGGGCACAACTCAGACCATGCCCCTAGCGATTATGACCGCCATGGAGTCAAGCCTGGATATTGCCCTAGCTCTGTCGGTGCTTCTGCTGGCTGGATCGGTGACGATATTGATCGGCCTGGGAATGGCCTCCCGGCCTAAATGGCAGAACCGCTTATGAGAGGCTTTGATTGCCAGGGCGAAATCCCCCTCGGTCCCCCTTTACGAAAGGGGGATGAACGGGGGCTTTGCGGTTTGCTTTTGGCGTTTTGGGTGATGCTATGCCGGTAGCTGAGGGTTGGGTTAAGTGCCGGGTTGGCGGGTTTTCTTTGGAGGTTGACTGGCATATCGAAGAAGGGAAAGTGCTGGTTCTGTTCGGACCGTCTGGGGCGGGAAAGACGACCACTCTTCGAGCCATCGCTGGGTTGGTGCGGCCGGAGGAAGGCAGGGTAGAACTGGGCGGGCGGGTCGTGTACGACAGCTCCGCCGGTGTATCCGTCCCGGTGCATGGACGGCAGGTTGGATACCTTACTCAGCAGTACCATCTCTTTCCCCATCTGAACGTCAGGGAAAACATCGCCTATGGGTTGTCCCAACGAGGGCAACCGAAAGCACGTTCGGAAGTCGATCGATTGTCGCGGATGTTGCGTTTGGACGGTCTGGAAGATCGGCGAACTTGGGAGCTTTCCGGGGGGCAGCAGCAACGCGTCGCATTGGCTAGAGCCCTGGCCACTAACCCTCAGATGCTGCTACTGGATGAACCCTTTGCATCCCTGGACGCCGAGTTACGGCGGGTGTTGCGGCGGGAGCTTCGGGCCATGCTTGTAGAGTCGCCCATCCCCGTTCTGCTGGTTACCCATGACCTGGAAGAGGCCCTAGCCCTTGGGGACTCGGTGCAGGTTATCGACGGCGGTAGGATAGTGGATCAAGGCGAGCCGCTGCGGATCTTGGGACAGCCTGGCCGGGGACGGGTAGCCAGGTTGGCCGGAGTGGAGAACCTGCTTTCGATGACCGTAGAGAGCCGCAACCCACAAGATGGCACGATGGTTTGCGGCGGTGGAGGAATGAAGCTGGAAGTTCCCTTGGACGCTGCGCCATCAGGGCAGGACGATGCACCTGACCAGATGGAAAACATATTGGTGGGTCTACGTTCTTCCGACATCATATTGGCGTTGGAAGAACCTAAGGGAACCTCGGCGCGCAACCGGCTGGCTGGGACAGTTGCCAGCGTGGAGCTGCGCCCTCCCGGGTATGAAGTTACTCTTGATTGCGGGATACCATTAAAAGCCCAAGTCACCGGAGCGGCCATGTCTGAGTTGGGTATCAAACCGGAACAAAACCTCTGGGCAGTATTCAAGGCATCTTCTTGCTTCCTAGTGCAGGAAGAAACTCCGCCAAGTAGGGATACCGGAGCTTTCCCCTAGGTGGGATACCCTTTGCGCCATGCTCCAACACTGGCGGCACCGCCCTTACCTCACGTCCCATAACTCTCCCTCCGAGTAGTGGATCAGGGCATTCAGTTTTTCCATCCATTCGCCGAAAAAATCGGCGCCTTCNGGGTTCGCCATGACCTGGTTCATCGCCGCATCCATCGACCAGATGTCGTCCGCCTCCCATTCCATTACTACCCGGTCCGAACGGCCCGTCATATGGTCCGTTAGGATTCGGCTGTTTATGGCAGAGCCAAACCTTGCCATGGCGGAGTTGTCATCGTGCATGAGCTGTACAAGTTCATTCGCTGCGCCAACCTTAGCATAGAAGATTCTGCGATGAATTAGTGACATGTTTCGCCTCCCAAATGCTAACCTCTGATTTCTAAGGTCAAATAAACAATATCTNAATANGAGGTGTANTAGAGTACCGNATTAANNCNANCTATTCCAGNTANNGAACTANNTTANGTAATATNANTTAAAATNATATATCGTGATTCGTAGTATTTCTAAATATCAGGTTGAAAACCAGCAAACAGCCGGTATAATACTT
>PANP01000036.1 GCA_002708395.1 Dehalococcoidia bacterium | reverse complement strand
CTGGGGGCCGTATCGCGGCTTCCACGTCGGCGGGGTTCATGCGGCCCTGATCGTCGTTGGGCAACAGCCGGATCTGAGCCCCGGCCAGCGCCGCCGCGCCGCCGCCTTCGTTCCAGAACATGTGGGCTTGGTCGCCCATGACAATCTCGTCGCCGCGATGGCAATAGGTCAGTGCCGCCACCAGATTGCTCATGGTGCCGCTGGCCATCAGCAGGCCGGCCTCTTTGCCCAACATCTCCGCTGAGCGCTCTTGAAGCTTGTTGATGGAAGGGTCTTCGCCGTAAACATCGTCGCCCACTTCGGCACTGGCCATTGCCTGGCGCATCTCGTCGGTGGGTTGGGTGAGGGTGTCGCTACGTAGGTCGATAACGTCCATGGGGACTCCTCTTCTTCTGGATAAGCGGTATTCTACCAAAAATGCGGTCAGCTATCAGCAGTCAGCGTTCAGCTTTTTGTTCTGCCTCGGCCGAACTGTATGCCTTGGAGGGTTTTACGCCGTTTAGTCTTCTGATAGCTGATTGCCGCTGCCTTTCTTGCCAAACAGTACAAGCTCTCCTAATATGGATTAAGCAAACAGGAGGAAGGTTGCCGTGCGTCAGAGTGCAGTATCGTTCAAGACCAAGGGTTTGACTTTTGAGGGAGTGATGGCCCAGCCGGAAGGGGAAGAAAGCGGCCTACCTGGGGTCGTTATCTGCCATCCGCACCCCCTGTACGGTGGCAACATGGATAACAATGTTGTCCTGGCCGTGTCCTATGGGCTGGTTGAACAGGGCTTTGCGACTCTGCGCTTCAACTTCCGTGGCGTCGGCAACAGCGAAGGGGAGCACACCAAAGGCGATCAGGAAAGCCAGGAAGTGCTGGCGGCGCTTGAACTGATGAAGGCTTGGCCGTCCGTTGACTCCAAGCGGGTCGGACTGGCGGGGTACTCCTTCGGCTCCGGTGTTGTCCTTGGCAACGCCCCCTTGCACAAGAAGGCCAAGGCGTTCGCCTTGATATCGCCGTCGCTGCAAGCCTTGGAGAACTCGCCGCTGAAGAAGGGCAAGCAACCGGCGTTCATCATCACCGGCGACCAGGACAAGCTGGCCCAGTCGGGGCAGATGGACTCCGTACTGGACACCTTTTCTCAAAGGCCGACGATTCATGTCGTGGCCGGGGCGGACCACTTCTGGGGCGGTCACGAAGACGAGATGGTTCCAGAGGTTTGCCGCCACTTTTCCGAGCACTTGAAGTAACTTTCCATGGCATCAAACCCTGATTTTCCCGGCTCGGAATCTACCGGGCCGCCGGCGATGTACAAGGACTTGGTCCTCCTCCAGTTGGCTGCCCTGATTATTCTGGTAGACCAGTTCACCAAGTTCCTGACCCGGGAGCTACTAAGTTACGGGGAGTCCTTCCCCCGGTACGGGTTCTTCCGGATAACTCACGCCCAAAACACGGGCAGTGCCTTCGGCCTTTTCCCCGACCAGAACACGGCGCTGATACTTGTGGCCTTTCTCGGCATCACCATCCTGGCGCTCCTCTACCGCAATCTTCGCCCCACCACGAATCTGCTGCGCCTTAGTTTGGGACTTCAGATGGGTGGCGCAGCAGGCAATCTGCTGGACCGCCTGCTTCAGGGACACGTCACCGATTTTGTGGACATCGGCCCATGGCCGGTATTTAATGCGGCCGATTCTTCGATAGTGACCGGACTGGTGATTCTGTTCGTCCTGCACGGTATTCCCTGGGAGCGCTTCGGGCGGCGCATGCCTGGATTGCCGGCCCAAGTGGAACAGTATCAGTCAACGTGGTGCCCGGTGTGCGATGGGGATATGCTCACCGTAATGGGTGGGTGGCGTTGCTCTACCTGCGGGGTCAAAGAGCGGATAGAAAAATAGTTGATGGTTATAAGCCTTTAATCGAAGCACCAGAGTTCGGTGCGATAGCCAATGCCAGATCGGACGGAGATTACGAGGTCGTTCGTGGTGTCGGAGATAATCATTCTCATCGGTATGAAGACGTACCGGACGGGTCAGCATACTTGGGAACGCCTATTTCGAATGAATCTGAAACCCTCGACCCGATTCTTCCGGAAGACCGGGAATCTGTGGAAGGCTTCTCTCCGGATCTCACTCAAGAAGAGAGATTGGAATGACCGCTCCTCCCGAAGCGACTCGAGGGTCTGGTCAGGAAGAGAAATGGGAATTTAAAGTAGAAGCCGGACATGTCCGCTTGGACCAATTCTTGGCTCTTCAATCTACTGAGCTAACCCGTGCCCAACTGCACCGGTTGATAGTGGAAGGTCAGGTGCTGCTCAATGGCCGATCCGCTAAACCCGCACAGAAAGTTCGCTCCGGAGACCTGGTTTCTCTGGCCATCCCACCGCCTCGGGAAACCGGTGTGCTACCCCAATGGATGCCGCTGACGGTGATATACCAGGATAGCGACATCGTGGTCATCGATAAACCCGCCGGTCTGTCGGTGCATCCAGGTCCAGGCCACCCCGACCAAACACTGGTGAACGGCCTGCTGGCTCGATGCCCCGATATTCAAGGAGTTGGCGGAGCCATCCGCCCCGGCATCGTCCACCGTCTGGACAAAGACACTTCCGGTCTGATGATGGTCGCCAAGAACCACTACTCCCACCAGGAACTTTCAGACCAGATAAAAAACCGTCAGGTAAACAAAGGCTACCTGGCCCTTGCTACCGGCACCGTGACTCCGGATGCCGGGTTGATCGACCAACCCATCGCCCGGGACCCCCGCCATCGCAAGCGGATGGCTGTCGTGCCGGGAGGACGGGAATCCCGCACCCGGTACAAAGTTCTTGAAACTCCCCCCGGGCATAGTCTGTTGGAGCTTATCCTTGAAACCGGCCGCACCCACCAGATCAGGGTTCACCTGGCCTACCTGGGACACCCGCTCCTAGGCGACTGGGTCTACGGCAGGACNAGCCCCNGCCTAGACCGNCACTTCCTGCACGCCTACAAACTGGGCTTTCAACACCCCCGGACCGGCGAACCATTGGAGTTNCAGTCTGCATTACCGGAAGATTTGGCTGCGGTACTAGAAGAATTAAAGTCATCCAAAGCCCCCCTTTCGTAAAGGGGGGTTGGGGGGATTTCCCCGGCTTCACCCGCGCCATACTTCGGAGTTGCCAGATATTCTCGCTTTGCATAAGTTATGCTAAAGGGCCGCAGTGGCTAAAGAAACCAGTTTTGCCGCGCGATGAGTGGCTGAAAACCCCCAACCCCCTTTATGAAAGGGGGCTATTCTTTGTGTTTATTTGCAGGCTTAAAAGAGACTAGCGGTGTTACAATTAGGCTGATTACAAACGGAGGGCCACCGTGGCCGAAAACGTCCGAGTTCGATACGCACCCAGTCCCACCGGCGAACCCCACATCGGCAATGTTCGTACCGCCTTGTTCAACTGGCTTTTTGCCCGTCACCATGGCGGCAAGTTCATCGTCCGCGTGGAGGACACCGACCAGGAGCGTTTGGTTCCCGGTGCGGTGGATGCTGTGTTGGACAGCCTGGAATGGCTAAACATCGACTGGGACGAAGGCCCGCGAGTCGGCGGCCCCTACGCCCCTTACGTCCAGTCTGAGCGACTGAGCAGCTATCAGGAATTGGCAGGAAAGTTGGTTGCGGATGGCCGGGCTTACCGTTGCTATTGCAGCCGGGAGAAGCTGGAGCAGATGCGCCGGGAACGCCGCGAGCAGGGTTTCGCCACCGGTCACGCTTGCCAGTGCCGGGAAATGACTGCACAACAACGCAGCGACGCCGAAGCTGAAACGGGTCCGCCGGTGGTCCGATTCGGGATGCCTACTGAGGGAGTCACCCGGGTCCACGATCTAATTCGCGGCGACGTTGAGTGGCAGAACGACTTGCAGGAAGACTTCATCATCCTGAAGTCTGACGGCTTTCCCACCTATCATCTGGCAGTGGTGGCCGACGACCATTTCATGGAAATCAGCCACATAATGCGGGCTGAGGAGTGGCTTCCCAGCACTCCCAGGCACCTTCAACTGTTCGATGCCTTGGGCTTCGAGCCTCCCCAGTTCGCCCATCTCCCGATGATTCTAGGTCCGGACCGGTCCAAACTGTCCAAGCGCCACGGAGCCACGGCGGTGTCCGAGTACCGGGATAAGGGTTTCTTGCCCGACTCGCTGATTAATTTCATGGTGCTGTTGGGATGGTCTCTGGACGACAAGACCGAAATCATGACCCTGGATACCATCATGGAAAACTTCACCCTGGACCGGGTGACCAAGTCCGCCGCTATCTTTGATCAGGAAAAGCTGGAATGGATGAGCGGCATGTACATCCGAGAGATGTCTGCCAAAGAACTGGCGGGGAACATGCTCCCCTTCCTCGAAAGAGACTTGCCCAAAGAGTTGGTGCCTGTGGACCGGGATTATTTGGAGACCATCGCGCCTTTGATTCAAGAGCGGATCAAGCTGATGGAAACCGCCGCCGACTCGACATCCTACTTCTTTGAAGACCAGCCGGAGTACGACCTGTCTACCCTGATTCAAAAGGGGATGGAGCATCAACAAACTCTGGATGCACTCAAGTCTGCCTTGGTGACTTTGAACGGCGCTTCGTCTTTTAACCACGAATCGCTTGAGGAGTCGCTGAGGGCCACCGGAACCGAGATAGGCGTATCGCCCAGGCAGTTTTTTGGCGCGATACGGACTGCGGTCACCGGCCGTACTGCCACGCCTCCCCTTTTCGAGATGATGGAAGTGCTGGGCCGGGAGCGGGTATTGCGGCGGATGGAGTGGGCGGTGGAACATCTGGCTGGCGCCAACCCTGTTTAATCGATATCGAGGTTTAAGCGTTTGAGCACTCCTGACCCGGCCCCATCCTCCGATTTCATCCGTAGCACCGTTGAAGACGACAACCGATCCGGCAAGTACGACGGCCGGGTCGTCACCCGCTTTCCTCCAGAACCCAACGGATATCTCCACATCGGCCACGCCAAGTCCATCTGCCTAAATTTCGGCATCGCCGCCGAGAATGAAGGCGGCGTCTGCCACCTGCGCTTCGACGACACCAACCCCAGCAGAGAGGACGTTGAGTACGTGGACTCCATCATGGAGGACGTGCGCTGGTTGGGTTGGGATTGGGGCGACAACCTTTTCTACGCCTCGGACTATTTCGAGCAGATTTTCGAGTACGCAGTCCAGTTGATAAAAGACGGCAAGGCTTACGTGTGCGACCTTACCGCTCAGGAGATGAGGGAGTACCGTGGGACTCTGATCGAGCCGGGCAAAGACAGCCCTTACCGTGAGCGTTCGATAGAAGAGAACATGGACCTGTTCCAGCAGATGCGGGATGGGGAGTTTGAAGACGGCTCGAAAACATTGCGGGCCAAGATCGACATGGCCTCGCCCAACGTGAACCTCCGCGACCCGGTCATGTACCGGATTCTCCGGGCCGAGCATCATCGGACGGGGAGTCAGTGGTGCATCTACCCCAGCTATGATTTCGCCCACGGCCAGTCGGACTCCATCGAGAGAATCACCCATTCGGTGTGTACCCTGGAGTTCGAAGACCATAGGCCCTTGTACGACTGGTTTCTGGACTCGCTGAACGTATACCATCCTCAGCAGATCGAGTTCGCCAGGTTGAGCCTTAGCTACACGATGTTGAGCAAGCGACGGCTACTGGAATTGGTGGAGAAGGGTCTGGTGTCGGGTTGGAATGATCCTAGAATGCCCACGATTTCCGGCCTGCGCCGTCGCGGCTACACTCCCCGATCGATCCGAAACTTCTGCGACCGCATCGGTGTGGCCAAGCGGGATTCCACGGTCGAGCTGGCTATGTTGGAACACACCTTGCGGGAAGATCTGAACCAAACCTCACCACGAGTGATGGCGGTGTTGCATCCCCTACGGGTGGTGATAGACAACTATCCCGAGGGCCAATCCCAAGAATTCGAAGCGGTCAACAACCCCGAGGACCCATCCATGGGTTCTCGCAAAGTCCCCTTCTCCAAGGTCATCTACGTCGAACAAGATGACTTTAGAGAGGACCCGCCCCGACGCTTCTACCGGCTCTCGCCTGGGCGTGAAGTGCGGCTGCGCTATGCCTGCTACATCACCTGCACCGATGTGGTTAAAGATGAAAAGACCGGGGAGGTGGTGGAGTTGCACTGCACCTACGACCCGGAATCCCTGGGCGGCTCATCGCCGGACGGACGCCGGGTGCAGGCGACCTTGCATTGGGTATCTGAGGCTCATGCAGTGGAAGCGGAAGTGCGTCTTTACGAGCATCTGTTCACGTCGGACGACCCTGGCAGCGACGAACTAGACGGCGACGACGACAGCAACGGATTGAACCCAGACTCGCTAACCGTGCTAGCTTCCTGCAAGCTTGAGCCAAGTTTGGCCGGAGCAACTCCCGGCAACCGGTACCAGTTTGAGCGGCAGGGATACTTCTGCGTAGACAGTGTGGATTCCACCGATGAGAAGCTGGTGTTTAACCGCACCGTCTCCCTGCGTGATAGTTGGGCACGGATAGAACAGGCAGGNAAGCAGGGGTAGGTAGGGTTCAACGAGAGGCTGGGGCGACCCCCTCTCTAACTCTCCCCCTTCCCAAGGGGGAGAGAATGGGTTCCGAAGGGGCGAATCAGTCCCTTCCCCTTCGATGGGGGAAGGTTGGAGCCTGCCCTGAGAGCGGCCGAAGGGATGGGGGTGATGCGCTTCATCAAGACTATCGCCCGAGACGTGAAATCAGCCAGTTAGGAACCTGTCTTGGCTTAGCAATGGGCGCGAGTGTCCCCAGACTCCCTAACTTCCCCGCTGATATATCTGCAACCGGTGCCGCAAGCTATCTACTATATATATGCGTCCCTGGTCGTCCAGCTTTACGGAGGTCGGTCCCCATAGCAGTTTTTCCACGTTGGCGGAAGTTTCCCGCTGGATGTCGCTCCGGGGGGAGACCTGGGGCTCCAAGTCGGCGGCGAGGCGGGCGGCTCCTTCGTCGGGGTTGGCTTCGAAGTAGGCGGTGGCCCAGGTTGAGGTCACCGAGTCACCTCTGAACGAGTCGAGTACCTGTCCCGAAGGGCTTAACACCTGAACCCGTTCATTTCCCCAGTCACAAACGTATATGTTTCCATCGGGGTCCACAGCAATGCCAGATGGGCGGTTGAATTGTCCTTCTGCATCTCCGGAGCTACCCCATTGGTCGAGATACCGGCCCGAAGGATCGAATTTCTGCACCCGGTCGTTGCGCCAGTCCGACACATAAACGTCTCCGTCACTGTCCAAAGCGATGCCCCAAGGCATGTTGAACTGGCCGGGGCCGTCCCCCTCTTCTCCCCATTTTCCCAGGAACTGGCCGTCCTTGGTGAACTTCTGGACCCGGTTGTTCAATGAGTCGGCGAGGTAGAGGTTGTCCTCGGAATCGATGACCATGGCGGAAGGGCGGTCGATCTGACCGTCACGGGACCCGTGCTCTCCCCATTGTCCCAACAGCTCACCTGACTTGGAAAATATGGAAACGCGTTGCAGAGCTTCGTCGGCGACGTAAAGCCGATCTTCACTATCGAAGGCTACAGAGCTGGGCCACCAGAACTGCCCGTCGCCGGTGCCCCCGGTGCCAAATTCCCCCAGGTACTCTTCGTCAACGGTGCACGTGACGACCCGCTTGTAGGGCAAGCGGATGGCCACCTCCGGACCGGCCCGGTTCAGCACGTAGAGGACGCCTTGAGAATCCAATGCCACATCCACNGGGTTATTGAAACCCCGGCCCTGATTGGCTAAAAATCCGATGGTGTGGCTGTAATTGAAGCTCGTAGTTGTTGTCATATGAGGATACCCATTAGGCGTNAGTATTCAGTATCCCAGGCATGGCCCGGGGCTGACGGCTTCCTTTACGCAAGCTGGTACTCTCGGGTAGCGACAATCAGCTGCAACATGTTGGCGACTCTTTCCTCGGAGCAGGCTACCAACTCGTCGCGGTCGAAGCGGAGGTCTCCTTGGGCCGCTGCGTAGCCGGTCAGGTGCTGGCTGGTCGCCTCACCAACTTTGACGCCGCCCGCCAGATCCAAGCAACGATCAACGAATTCCTGGGGAGATAGTACGTCCTGCCCTTCCCGGATGCGGCGGATGATTTCTTTGACCCCAGGATGGCCGGGGTTTCCGACCTCTTGGGCTGCCGAATTTATCCGTTCGACCAAGCTGCCGGTGTCGATCCACTCGGTGCCGGTGTGCCAGCCTTCCACCGAGGGCGGGTTCAGTATCTCCTGGCCCATGAAATTGGCATCCATGGCCAGGCCAACGATGCTCCAGTCGGTGGATCGGTGGCTACCGGCCAGCCGGGCCGTCCCCGCCACCATCTCCGCCGGGCTCTTGACCCGGGCGAAGCGCACCTTCTCCGACTGAAAGAAGCCGGAAAGGAACATGGTGCGCATCACCGATTCTATGTTGCCGTTGGACCGTTGGAACTCGTCGGCCAGTGTCTGGATAGCCCCTTCGTCGGGTGTATCGGAGACGAAGAAGTTGTAAAGCTTGCTGGCGACGAACCAGGCGCAGGCCGGTTGGGCGCAGATTATATCGATGACATCTTCCCCGTTGAACCGGCCGGTGTGGCCCAGGAAGGTCTTGTCGGTGTCGTCGTGGTCTTCCGGGTCGTAAAGGAATTGCCAGTCGAGCCGCCCGTGGGGCCAGATGGAGTCCCGTGATGCCCGGATGCTCATGTAGTCGGCATTGGCGATCGTCCAACCGGTGAAGGCCCGAGCGCAGGACTTTACATCTGCCTCGGTATAGTTGCCGATGCCCATGGAGAACAGTTCCAGCAACTCGCGTCCGAAGTTTTCGTTGGGAGCGTCCTTGTGGTTGTCCTTGTTGTCCAGCCAAAAAATCATCGCCGGGTCTCTGGCCAGCTCCAGCAGCAGCGTGCGGAAATAACCCAGGCCGCTGCGGCGGAAAATATTGGTCTGGTTGACTACGCCCTTAGCGTGATTCAACTTGCCGTAGGCAGTGGCGAACAGTCCGTGCCAAAAGAGGGTAATCTTCTCTTGCAGGGGGCTAGTGGTGTTAATCATGCGGTACAGCCAGTAGGCTTGGGAGCTTTCGATGAGCATCAGGCTGTTTTGATCGATGTGGTAGCGCCTTACCACATCCTCATCCACTGGCAGATCTTGCGACGGATGGAGCAATTTCTCAACGGTGGCGTCATAACCCAGCTCGAGATATTCGTCCAGTTCCTGGGGAGTGGCTCCGAAGCCCGCCCGCCGGAGTAGATGGGCAGTCAGCGCCCGTTGTTCGTCCATCATATTCTGACTCCTCGTCCGGCGCAGGTTAGAGGCTGCCCGGAACGACATAATAGGGATGGGAATATTGACTTATCTGGCAGGCCCGTAGTATAGCACCAGACCCTCCGTTCCGGTCTTTCCCGATCCTAGGTGCGCTCCCAAAATAGAAACTTGTCATTTTGCCGAACATAATTTATACTATCGCCAAAATCATGTGAATCCTTATATTAGTTTAAGTAAACACTTGAATATNCGACCAAAATTCCCTTGACAAATACCGACGATCAGCGTTTATCTTAATAATAGCTTGGGGAAGGGGTGTGTTTTGGGGTGGATCGCATCACAGATAGGAGGTGAAGGCTAGAATTATTGCACCTATACAATTTGAGAAAAGTTTAAAAACCCGTCTAATATGGCGGGCCCCGTCCAACGGCGTTCCTGGATAGCTGAAGTGGGTAACCCCCGGTTTTTAAATATAAGTAATTATTAATTTTTCCTCATCCCGGAAAGGGACGGCATCGGCGGGGAGCGAATTCAAAATAATTTCGCAGAAGGGGTTTGGGTGTAAAGATGATGTCGACAGCTGTAAAAGTTCTTAGTGACGGAGTCATAAAACTGGATGGCGGGTCCATGTTTGGGCAGGTGCCCAAGATGGCCTGGGAAAATAGTGTGGTGACGGACCGAAAAAACCGCATGACACTGGGTCTCAACTGTTTGCTACTTCAGATCAGCGGACAGAACATCCTGGTAGATACCGGAGTTGGCACAAAAGACGCCGACAACGACAAGGAAAGCCTGGGCTTGGTACCCAGCCGGTTGCTCAAAGGCCTAAAGAGCGTGGGCATGGGCCCCAAGGATATTCACGCAGTAGTCCTTACCCATCTTCATTTCGACCACAGCGGTGGATGCACGCGCTTGGACCGGGCGGGCAACGTGGTGCCGACCTTCCCGAAGGCCAAATACTACGTTCAAGAGGCCTGCTGGGACGAGGCATGTAATCCCAACGAACGGTGCCACGGCACCAATCGGGCGGACAACTTCCTTCCCATTGAGGAGAGAGGCCAACTGGAGCTTCTAGACGGCGACACCGAAATCATGCCGGGCTTGAATGTTGTGGTCACAGACGGCCACGCCAAGGGTCACCAGATGGTCATGGTCAACCACGGAGGCGAGAGAATCGTCTTCCTTGGGGACATCGTGCCTACGCCGCACCATCTGAACCTGGGAGTTATCTCGGCGTTCGACAACTCTCCGGAGACGACGCTAGAGCGGAAACGGGACCTTCTTGCTCAGGCCGAGAAGCAGGGTTGGTTGCTGGTCTTCTCCCACGGACACGACGTGAAGGCCGGTTACCTGGAACGCAAGGCAGACACCGGATACCTGCGTCCCGTCGATCTGTAAGCCTGATTTGCCCTTGTGGGGCATCTAGAACGATTTTTGCGGCTGCCTACAGGGCTCGAAAAGAGTCTTGAGAGGCAGCCGTGTTTTATTTGGGCCGGATGAGCGGCGCCGGGCTATATAATCTCTACCCGGACCTCGTCTTCCGACAAATCTTCCAGGCGGGCCGGAGTGATTGTGTTGCCCAAGTTGTCCCGGCTGCTGGTGTGGACGCGGATGTAGTTGCCTGTAAGTCCCCGCCACTTGGTGCCGCCTTCATGTTTCGCCGAGGACTCCCACAGCACCGGCACGGTTTTGCCCAACTGCTGATTGCGGAACGACGCAAAACCCTCTTTCGCCATCGCCAATAGTTGGGCGGTGCGCTCTTTCTTCACCGGCTGAGGGACGTCTCCGGAGAGGTAAACGGCGCTGGTGCCGGGCCTGGGAGAGTAGGGAAAGATGTGCATGTCGCTGAACTCCATGGATCTAGCGAACGACAGGCTCTCTTGGAACTCGGTCTCCGTTTCCCCCGGAAAACCGGCAATCAGGTCGGCGGTGACACAGCATCCAGACACGGACCGCCGGACTAGGCCAACCTTTTCCGCGAATAATCCGGTTGTGTAACGGCGGCGCATCTGCTCTAGTATCCGGTTGCTGCCGCTCTGCAATGGGACGTGGAAGTGGCGGCACAGGCGGGCATCCTGCCAAAGCTCCAGCAACTGGGGTGTGATTTCCTGAGGTTGGAGGGACGATACCCTGATGCGCGGGACGGTGGTTTCCGCCAGGATTCTTTCCAGTAGCCCGGTAAGGGTCATTCCCGGCAGGTCGAAGCCGTAGGTCCCTAACTGGGTTCCGGTCAGGACCACCTCCAAGCAACCGTCGGCTGCCCGCTGGTTGATTTGCTCCACCAGCAACTCAGGGGGGATGCTGCGCTCCCGGCCCCGGACCTTGGGGACGATGCAATAGGCGCACACCTGGTCGCAACCTTCCTGAATCTTGACCATGGCCCGGTTGCGGCGGATGTCGGTGGCTAACCTGGTGGTCCCGACTCCTTCTAGTTGAGTACTGTGATCGAGGATCGGTAGGAGATTATCCGGTCTGTTGCCCTTTTGCTCCAGCAAGGACGTCACCATCGATGGCAACTCATCTTTCTCAGTGTTACCCATCACTAGGGACACGCCTTCGACTTGAGCTAGCTCGTCCTTGGAGCGTTCGGCATAGCACCCGGTGGCCACGATAAGGGCGTCTGGGTTCGCTCTGGAGGCGGCTCTCAGGGCTTGCCGGGCTTTGGAGTCGGCGGTGGCGGTCACGGTGCAGGAGTTGAGGACGAAGACATCGGCTTTGGCTGGAGATTGCACCAGGCGGTAACCGGCAGCGATGAACCGGCGAGCCAGCGTGTCGCTGTCGGCTTGGTTCAGCTTGCAGCCTTGGGTCCGGATCGCCACCGTGCCCCGGAATCCGGTTTCGTCNGGCGATGTCTCNGGCGCTTGGACCGGNGGAAAGTCCAGTCTTACCTGGCTATTCTTCGTATTCAACGGGCACCAAGTCCCAGAGCACTTCCACGGCCGAGGTCACATCATCGAGGATCGAGAATAGACGGTCCAACCTGCCCCGGGACTCTCGGATTCTTTGCAGAGTCTCACCGAAGGACGCTAGGCGCTCAAAGGACTCCCTGATTCTTTTGTCCCGGCGCTCTTTCCCCAGGTTGACTGCAAACTCCCGGATCGATTGGTCATCGCTAAGGCTTTGTCCCTGGCTCAGAGCCACCGCCTTGACCGCCAAGGTCAGGCTACCCCAAAGGAGGTCTTCAGATTGACCCCACCGTCCGCCCCGCATGTCGCCAAGGGCGTTGTCCAACAGCCTGAGGCTTTGGGAGCGGTAGCGGTTGATGCGGGCTGTATCGGTGGCCATGTCAGCTATTATCCGTGCCTGAAAAGATAACCAATTCTAGCATAGTAATGCTTACGCGCTGATTCCTTCCACGGTGGGAGGAGGTATCTGGAAGGGCGGCGTTAGGTTGGGGATGGGCACTTCGATGACCACCGGGCGTTCGGCCCTAAAAGCAGTTCGCAGGGCATCGCCCAGTTCCTGATGGCTGCCAAGCTTGACGCCCATGGCGCCGTAAACCTCGGCCAGTTGGGCGAAGTCGGGGTTGTGCAGCCTGGTGCCGATGACCCGGCCTCCCAGTCGGTTCTGCTGCTCTATGTGGGACGCCCCCAGCAACTCATTGTTGAAGACCACGGTCACTACGTTGATGCCCTCTTGGACCGCCGTGGCCAGTTCGCTGGAACAATANCCGAAGCCGCCGTCNCCACTGGTCGCTACGACCTGGCGGTTGGGGTTCCCTACCTTGGCTCCCAGGGCGGTGGGGAAGGCGTAACCCAGGGTGGCGAAATAGCTGGACGTTAGATACGAGCGGGGTTTGAGGGATGGGAAGGCCAGATGGCTCCANTAGCCGATGTCCGTGGTTCCCGCCACCATGATGGCGTCGTCGTCCATCTCCCGNCGCAGGGTCTCGATAATCTCGANCTGCATCGGGGCCATCTCCCTGATGCGCTGGCTGGACTCTTGGCGGATGGACGACATCTCGCTGTCCGTCCATTCGCTGGTGGTTTTGCNGCCCAACTCAGCCAGCAGGGCTTCTACTCCCAGACGGCCGTCGGAGTTGATGCCAACCGTGGTTGGGTAGTTGCGGCCCACCTCTTCCGGGTCGGCGTCGATCTGTATCAGCTTTTGGTGGGGTTGGATCGCCCACGGGACCTTGGGTGCTAGATGGAGGCGGCTGCCCACGACCAGAATCACGTCGGCTTGGGGAAGGGCAAGATAGCCAGGGCCGTGGGCGTAAGTGAAGCAGCCCAACGAATGGGGGTCGTCTTCCGGAATAGCTCCCTTTCCCTCGGCGGTGGTGATGACAGGAGCATTCAGCGACCTNGCCAACTCCANTAATTCGGTGGACATATCGGCTTCCCGTGCCCCGCCCCCGACCCATATGANGGGGCGGNGAGCCTTAGCCAGAAGTTCGGCGGCCTGTTTTATCTGCNTNGGGTCGGGCGAGGTCTTGGCNAATACTTCCGGCTCCGGCAGGTCGGTGTTGCCCTTGCCCGGAAGCATGTCCCAGGGAATCTCAATCTCCACCGGCCTGGGCCTGCCCGTGCCCATCTGCTCCATGGCGGTTTGGACCATACCTGGGATTTCCTCAACTTTGTCAGCCCTGGCGCACCACTTGGTCAGGTGTTGAAACACGTCCAGGGATTCCCCAATCTCGTGCAACGCGCCCCGGTTCATGCCCAGGTTGTAGCTCTCGATCTGGCCGGACACCAGCAGCACCGGCGACGAAGTGGCGAAAGCGGTGCCCAATGCGGCGGTTGTGTTGAGAGCGCCGGGTCCGGGGACTACCATCCCCACACCGGGCTTGCCGGTGGTGCGGGCGTATCCGTCGGCCATATATGCGACGCCCTGTTCGTGACGAGCCAGAATCAGGCGGATGCTGGGTTCATGATAGAAGGCATCGAAGGCGTCCATAATTTGGACGCCGGGAAGGGCGAAGACAACCTCCACGCCGTTGCGGGCCAAGGAACCGACCAGGGCTTGAGCGCCGCTCATCTCAGGCATGGCACACCTCTACAGAACTAGGTTGAGTACAGTCTAAGCCACGCAACGTGCGTGTCAACCTGAAATATGAAGCCCGGTGTCCTGAGACATTCATCTCGCGAACGATCCCTGGATTCTGGCCTGCGCCGGAAAGACGGAGCATGGCGCTACCCTATCGTCATTCCCGTCTGCACGGGAATCCAGNNGACTGGCTGGAAGGAACGTAGCATCTGGAAAACGAGCTTCCCTGGGTTTCGGCCATCGCTGGCAATGACGGAAGATTGGCCGGTGAATAGCTCAATCTTCGGGTTTGTTGCCAAAACCAAAGCTGGGTGGCAACATATGGGTCGATGCCCGCATCTCCCTGGATGTTGCTGGGCAGTTCTTGAACAGCGTCCGGTTGGGTACATCCAATCGGGTAAATGGAGGCGGGTATTGGCTTCAAGTAGCTCTTTCCGGTCGGTAACCACGGCAGTCCGGGTTCATGGCGGACCCAATGTCATCGCGCACTTAAGCGACGAGGTGGACCGCCTTCGGGCCAAGAGGGTATTTGTGGTCTGCGGCCAGACCGTGGCACATAAGACCGATCTGCTGGACCGGGTGAAGCAATCTTTGGGCGAAAGATTTGCCGGAGTATTTGACGGCGCTCAGGCCAGTTCTCCCCTGCCTTCGGTTGAATTGGGTACGGCCCAAGCAAGGGAAGCGGAAGCCGACCTTATCTTGGCATTGGGCGGGGGCAGCGCCATCGTAACGACTCGCGCCATCATCATCTTGCTGGCGGAGGGGGGACGGGCCCAGGACCATGCTACCCAGTACCCACCCGGCCAGCCGCCGGTTAGCCCACGCTTGATGAAACCCAAGATTCCCAACATCGTCGTGTTAACCACCCCAACGACAGCGGTTACCCGGTCAGGAACGGCGGTGTTGGACCCGGAGACCGGGCACCGAGTAGAGCTATTCGATCCCAAGACCCGCCCAACCGCAGTGTTCATGGACACCGATGCATTACTGACCGCTCCGGACTGGCTTTGCCTCAGCGCCGCCGCATCCTGTTTCAGCGGCGTTGTAGGAGCGTTGCAGGCACCGAATCAACTCAACCCGCTGGCCGAGGGTGACCTGCTCCAGGCTCTTAATCTGCTGCGGCGTGACATGCCACTGGTTAAGTCCCAGCCGGNCAANGGACAGATTCGCATCGACCTTTGCTCCGCTGCCTTTCTGGTGAACCGGGCGATGGATAGCGGAGCCAGCGGCAGCGCCCTAGGCGTTGTGAGTTCATTGGCTCACTCATTGGACAGCGGCTACCCGGAGTGCAGCCACGGCGACGCCTACGCCATCCTCACGGCTCCTGGGATAACCTTCAACCGGGATTTCAATCTCTCGGGACAAGCCCGGCTGGCATCGGCTATGGGAGTTATGAAGGAAGGGATGGACGACCGGCAGGGAGCCGACGCTGCAGCCATTGCCGTGGCGGAAATATACCGGGGATTGGATATGCCGTCCAAGCTGCGGGAAGTGGGCGTGCCAGAAGATGGCATAAATCAGATCGCCGTCGACACCATGACCGACTTCGGCATATCCCGCAACATTCGTCCGGTGAAGGACTCGGTTGAACTGGATGAGATGCTCAAGCAGATCTGGTAGCCTGACCAGTTAGTTCAAGGGCGGCCCCTCGCCAAAAAAGGAGGAATCAACGATGAAATATGACTATATAGTGGTTGGGGCAGGCTCCGCCGGTTGCGTGGTGGCTACTCGATTGTCCGAGGACAGCAGCAAGTCGGTCCTTCTTCTTGAGGCCGGACCGGACTATCCCGAATATGAGAATCTGCCCATCGACCTGAAGCAAGGCAACAACGTTTGGCGGTCGGCTTACGGTCCCCATAGCTGGGATTACCGGGCCACTGCGACGCCGCTGCAACCGGAGCCGATAGTCATACCCAGAGGCAAAGCCACCGGCGGCTCCAGCGCCATCAATGGGCAGGTGCTCTTCAGGGGCGTTCCGGAGGACTACGACAACTGGGCTGCTTGGGGCAACACCGAGTGGGAATTCACCAAGGTGCTGCCCTATTTCCGTAAGCTGGAAAACGATCTGGACTTTCAAGGGGACGATTTCCACGGGATGGATGGGCCCATCCCGGTGCGGCGCTACAAGCGGCAAGATCTTCTGCCGTCATTCCAAGCTTTCTACGACACCTGCGTCGAGATGGGATTTCCGGTAGACCCGGACCAGAATCATCCTGATTCTAACGGGATTGCCTTCCGGCCCTTGAACAACATCGACGGTGTGCGGATGAGCGCGGCCCTGACCTATCTCACCTTGGCGCGGCACCGGTTGAACGTCACCATACGAGGCGGCGTTACGGCCCAGCGCATCATCTTTGAGGGAAAGACGGCGGTGGGCATCGAGGCGGAGAGTGGCGGGGAAGTNTTCACCGTTTACGGCGACCAGATAATCGTGAGCAGCGGCGCCGTCGCTTCGCCCCAACTGCTGATGTTGTCCGGCGTCGGTCCGGCGGCTCATCTAGCCGAGATGGGAATCGGTTTAGTCCACGATATGCCGGGAGTGGGGCAGAACCTGCGCGACCACCCGGCGGCGTTCGTCTTGCTAAAAGGAATCGGGGACCCTCCGGATGAAGACGCACCCAACATCCAGCTGGGACTGCGGTTCAGCAACCCTGGTTCGCCTACTCGGGCGGATTTCCAATTAAGTCCCATACTCATGAGCAGCGAGCACCGCCCGTCCAGCGTCCAGATCGATAACGATGATTTTCATTTCGGTCTGAGTGTCGCTCTTCAGAACGCCACGTCGGCGGGTCAACTGAGGCTAACGTCCACTGACCCTCGCGTTCAGCCCGACCTGAACTACGACTACCTGTCCGACCCGGACGACCGGGCCAGGATGCGTGAGGCCCTGCGGTTGGCTCTGAGCATCGCCGAACATCCTTCATTCTCCGGTATGGTGGTGGAAAGGTTGAACCCCACCGATGAAGATTTGGCGTCGGACGATGCACTGGACAACTGGATGCTGCGCAACGCGTACACCCAGCACCACACGTCCGGTACCTGCAAGATGGGCGACGCGTCGGATCCGATGGCGGTGGTTGATCAGTATTCCCACGTTCATGGAATGCAGAACCTGCGGGTGGTGGACGCCTCTGTTATGCCCGACGTTATCCGGGCCAACACCAACGCGACGACCCTGATGATTGCCGAGAGGGTGTCCGACTGGATAAAAGAGGGAAAGTAGGGTATCCAAGTCCGGCCCCAGCCGATAAGATTATTAGGCGTAATTTTCACAGGACGGTTCTAACATGACCACGGGCAATTCGAATGTCAGAGTCGAGCGGGATTCCATGGGCCCCATGGACGTCCCCGCCGAAGCGCTGTACGGCGCATCAACCATGAGGGCGGTGTTGAACTTCCCCATCAGCAATCTCAGGTTCCCCCGTGCCTTCATCCGGGCGCTGGGTCTGGTTAAGCTGGCGGCGGCCAAGACGAACATGAGCTTGGGTCTGCTGGACCAAAAGATTGGCGACGCCATCGTAGCCGCTGCCCAGGAAGTCAGCGACGGCAATCTGGACGAGCATTTTGTTCTGGACATCTTCCAGACCGGTTCCGGCACGTCCACCAACACTAACGCCAACGAAGTCATCGCCAACCGCGCCTCCCAGATTCTCGGCGGCGACCTGGGTTCCCGCTTGGTTCACCCCAACGACCACGTAAACATGGGACAGTCTTCCAACGACGTTATCCCGACGTCGATACATCTGGCGGCGCTGCTGGCTATAAAAGAAGACCTGATTCCCGGACTGAACCGGTTGACTTCAGAGCTAAAAGCCAAGTCCGAGAAATTCTGGCCGGTTATCAAAACCGGGCGGACTCACCTGCAAGACGCTACCCCTATCAGGTTGGGGCAAGTGTTCCTGGGATTTGCCGGGCAGGCGGAGAACAGCGTCCGGCGTTTGGGTCGTGCGGAGGATGCCCTGGCTGAAGTCGCTCTGGGCGGCACCGCCGTGGGAACCGGCGTAAATACTCATCCAGAATTTTCCGCTAAGACCTGCCAGTTGCTGTCTGAGATGACCGGGGTTCGCATCAGGGAAACCGATAATCATTTTCAGGCCCAGGCAACCCTGGACGCCCTGGTGGAAGCCAGCGGCACTCTCAAGACCGTGGCAGTCAGCATGCACAAGATTGCCAACGACGTTCGCTTGATGGCTTGCGGTCCTCGGGCCGGACTTGGCGAGATTACCGTTCCTGAGGTCCAACCGGGCAGTTCAATCATGCCGGGAAAGGTGAACCCGGTGATATCCGAGTCGGTTATCCAGGTGGTGGCCCAAGTCTTCGGCAACCATGAGGCGGTCGCGATGGCCGGCCATGGCAGCTACTTCGAGTTGAACACCATGATGCCGGTGGCCGCCCATAACGTCCTTGAGTCAATCTCATTGCTGGCTGCGTCGGCCAATAACTTCGCCGAACAGTGTGTCATGGGAATCGAGGCGACGGATGTGGGACCGGATATGCTGGAGAAGGGATTGATGCTAGGCACCGGTCTGGCGCCGGAGATTGGTTACGATGCCGCAGCGGCCATAGCCAAGGAAGCGGCGGCTACCGGGAAGACTATACGGGAAGTGGCTAAGGAAAAGTCCAATCTGTCGGATGCCGATCTGGACCGGTTGTTGGATGCGGGATCGATGACCGAGCCGGGGTTGGGATCGGGTGGCGGCGGGGGCTAGGCGTTCCTACTCCCCTCAACATCTAATCCCAGAGAGGTAGTTCCCGTTCCTTGGCGATGTCGGTGCACTTGGGGCACCGGTCTTCCATAGTGTGGTTTTTGGCATCCCAAACGTTCTGACCTTTGAGCCCGCATAGGTAGAGCGGCTCGATCTCTTCGATGCCAATGTCCTCTACGTAGTGGACTGAGCCGCTCATCTCCGCCGTGGGCCACCACCAGGGAGTGATGCTGGCTGACAGGTTGTTGAGGGACGCTCGGAAGCTGTCGACCCACCCTGCCTCTGGAATCTCAACCATCCATCGCCGGCCTTCGGGGCCCGCTTCACGGGACGCCTTCAGCTCTCCGTTCCTTATACAATCCCGAATGGCCGCTTGGGACAGGTTCAGCCGGTAACTGGCGTCCTGAATACTTAATTTTTCCACCGTGCCTCCGGTTCTATCCGCAGTCAGCCAACGGTGCCCACGTGGATCCGTCTACGCCGGCCGATGATGCTGTGCTCAATACAATATTAAGAGTCTAGGCGATTCCCAGAATCTGCGCAACCCAGATGGTTTCCATGTAGCAGGTTTGGTCGGTCGCCTTCATTCCGGCGGAGG
>PANP01000035.1 GCA_002708395.1 Dehalococcoidia bacterium | reverse complement strand
GCCACACAAGCCACGATCCGGGCTGACAACCAATATCCCTACCCTCTGAACCGGCCTTTCCTGCAGTAGGGGGTGTACGGCCCCTCTGTCATCGCCGGTTTGGGCCGCCAGGTGAGTGATTATCTCTTGGATCTTCTCCGCGAAGGGACGTCCTTGGGTCACGGAGATCTGGGCGCGACGCATCTTAGAAGCGGCGATCAACGACATGGCGTTGGTCACCTTGCCGGTATTTTGCACGCTGCGGATGCGGCGGCGCATGTCTCTAACGCTNGGCATCTATTCTTTTCCCATCTTCACTATATACTGAATCCGCCCTTGAAGTCGTTGATGGCNTGGGTGAGGGCCGATTCGATCTCCGGTGTCAGGTCTTTGGCTGCTGCGATGTCCTGNCCGATCTGCGGGTGAGTTGATGCCATGTATCGCAGCAATTGGTCTTCGAAGTCTGCCCCGCGTTCNAGCGGGATATCTTNAAGAAGACCCTCGTTCACTGCGAACAGGATGATTACCTCGTTCTCCAGATTCAGAGGCTTGGAGTGAGGCTGCTTCAGCATCTCAGTGGCTAGCTGGCCTCGTGCCAACTGGGCCCGGGTTGCTGCGTCNAAGTCGGAGGTGCCGAACTGGGCGAAGGTGGCCAACTCACGATACTGAGCTAAGTCAAGGCGCAAACGGCCNGCCACGCGGCGGATNGCCCTAGTCTGGGCGGCTCCGCCTACGCGGGAGACGGACAAACCGACGTTGACCGCCGGACGAATACCGGCGTTGAACAANTCCGGCTCCAGGTATATCTGCCCGTCGGTGATTGAAATCACGTTGGTCGGAATGTAGGCCGAAACGTCGCCAGCCTGAGTTTCAATGACGGGCAACGCCGTGATGGAGCCGCCGCCGCTGGCATCATCCAATCTGGCCGACCGCTCCAGTAAACGGCTGTGCAGGTAGAAAATGTCACCGGGGTAGGCTTCTCGTCCAGCCGGGCGGCGCAGCAGCAAAGACATCTGCCGGTAAGCCCAAGCATGTTTGGTCAGGTCGTCGTAGACGATGAGAACGTCCTTACCCTGGGCCATGAACTCTTCAGCCATGGCGCATCCGGCGTAAGGAGCGATGTATTGCATGGGAGCGGAGTCGGCCGCACCGGCCGTGACCACGATGGTGTGTTCCATCGCGCCNGCCCCTTCCAAGATGCCGACAACTTGGGCTACCTTACCCTGCTTCTGTCCGATAGCGACGTAGACGCAGATCAGATCGCCGCCCTTNTGGTTGATGATGGTATCCAGCGCGATGGCGGTCTTGCCCGTGGAACGGTCGCCGATTATNAGTTCACGCTGGCCGCGGCCGATGGGAATCATGGCGTCGACGGCCTTGATGCCGGTCTGTACCGGGACATCGACGGACTTGCGGACCACCACGTTGGGAGCGACCTGCTCAACAGGACGAGTGGAAGTGGTGTTAACCGGGCCTTTCCCGTCTAAGGGGGCGCCTATGGGGTTGACCACACGGCCCANGAGGGCATCGCCAACCGGAACTTCAATGATTCTGCCGGTGGAGCGGACTTGGTCGCCCTCTTTGACCACGTTGGGGTCACCGAGAATGGCTGCGCCGACCAGGTCTGATTCCAGGTTCAATGCCAGACCTAAAACATTGCTACCAAAGTCCAAGAGTTCGTTGGAGCGAACGCCCTGCAACCCTTGGATGCTGGCAACGCCGTCGCCAACTTGGACCACGGTTCCAACGTCTACCAAGGTCAGATCGCCTGCGAACTCTTCGATCTGACGCTTGATCAATGAAACTATGTCTTGTCCTCTAGTCGCCATTGGTGACTCCCTCTTTCTGGTTCGGGTTGCCTCGTGTCAGTCTTTCTCGTTCGGTTCGGTGACTATGCGACGCCGGTACGCACCCGGCTTCGGAGAGCCTCCAGCCGGGTACGAGTGCTCCCGTCAAGCAACTGGTCACCTATCTGAATCACGATGCCGCCCAATATCTCTTCATCAACTTGGGTGGTGACTACGACCTCTTTGCCGGTCACGTTGGAGACGTACTGGGTGATACGCTNCACCTCGGCGTCTTCCAGTTCCACCGCCGAGATTACTTCGATCCGTTGGCGTCCATGGTGTTGGTCGAGCAGCTTTGTATACGCCTCTCCCAGTTCGGGAGCCACGTTCACTAACCCTCGGGTCACCAGAACATCCAACAGATTGCGAATCAGTGGGTGAATGTCCGGTAAGACGGCTTCGATCGACTTAATCTTGTCCGCAACTGGGACTTCGGCGTGGTTAAGGAAGGCTCGGAACTCGGCGTCCTGAANAACCTGGCTGGCCAGATCCAACTGGGCGGCCCATTCATCGGCTNGATTGTGTTCCNAAGCCAGTTCGAAAATAGCCTGGGCATAACGTTGGCCGGAGATGCGCTTGGGCATCGTCTATCTATGCCCTCCCGCTGCCGGAGGCTGAACTGCCCTCTTCCAGGACCTGTGCAATCAACTCCTGGTGGGTTTGGCGGTCCAGAGAGCGGCGTATCACCTGCTCGGCTGCGGTTATGGCCAAGTCGCCGAAATTGGCCCGGACCTCCTGGATGGCGGCGTCGCGTTCCCGTTGGATGTCGGAATGAGCCCGTTCGATGAAGGCTTCGGCTTCACCCCTGGCTCGTTCCATCTCCTCGGCGCGAAAACGGTCCGCTGCCTCGCGGGATTGGTCCAGCAGACGTTGACCCTCCCGGCGAGCTTCGTTGATCTGCTCGTCGATGGCTGACCGTGCACTGGTCGCTTCCTGCCTCGCTTCGTCCGCGGCAGACAGGCTTTCCCGTATCCGGTCGGCGCGTTGATCTAGAAGCCGTATGATCGGCTTATAGGCCAAAAGATAGAGTATTCCCAGCAGAATGACAAAGTTGACAACGTATGCGATCAGGCTGGGAAGATTTACCCCTAGCTCCGTCATGTCAGACCACGAACAGCAGGATAACCGATACAATCAATGCGTAGATGCCCAAGGCCTCAGCGAAGGCGATGGCGAGAATCATGTTCACCTGGATCTGGCCGGCAGCCTCAGGATTGCGGCCGATGGCGCCCATGGCTCCCGCGCCCAGGATTCCAATGCCGATGCCGGGACCTACCACACCCAATCCGATAGCGAGCCCCGCTCCGATAAACTTTGCAGCTTCTGGTGCCATCTGCAAGAGGACGAGATCCATGACCGTTTGGCCTCCTAGAGTNATTTTGTAGTCTCGAAAACACTTNGATTCCAGATAACTTGCCCGTCCCTGCGGACCTGCGGGTTGGCTAGTCAACAGANACTCTCTAAATTATTCCCCACCGGGATACTAAATCCGGCTAATGCTCCTGGTGGCTCACTGCCACTGATAAAAATACCAGGGTGAGAGAAGCAAAAATCACAGCTTGAATCAGGCCCACCAGCAACTCCAACCCAAATACGAACTCCACAGCCACGAATGGCACCAGGAACGTTATCATGACCACCAGAATCTCCCCAGCCGTCATGTTTCCAAAGAGCCGGAAGGTAAAACTCACGATCCGGACGAATTCGCTTACCAGTTCCAAAAAGCCAACGAAGGCGTCGATCAATCCGGACGGCTTCAGCCGGAAGAGGGCCCCCAAGGCGAAGAACTTCTTGAAATAACCCAGACCGTGGGACCTTATTCCCCAGTACTCCACGAAGACAAAAGAAACCAAGGCCAAGGCCATGGGGAAGTTCAGGTCGGTACCGGCTGACCGTAACAGATGGGCTTTTATCTCGCCATCTTGTACGAACCCCAAGAATTGGTAGAAGGGCAGCAACGCTAGCCAAGCGTTGAAAAGGACGAAGAAGAAGATAGTCGCGACGACGGGAAACGCTTTTCGGCCCATTTCCGGTCCGAGGACGCTGTTACAGAAGCTCAAGGCGGCTTCGATCAAGCCCTCGATCAGGCTTTGGAACCGGCCCGGCACCATGCTCTTTTTCCAGGCTCCCAGCCCGAAGAAAAGCACCAGTACTATGGTGGTGAACCAGGATGACAGCAAGGTGTTCGTGACGGCGAATTGAGTGATGTCCAGAGGGGTGGAATGGGCTTCTTCGCCGTGAGCTTCTGCTGGCTCACCTTCCTTGTGAGCCTCGACTTTCTCCGGGTCTTCTGCGTGCTCTTCCGATTTGGCTTCTACAGAAGTCAAACCCAGACGGAAATCACGAACCGCTGCGGGGAATACGGGTTGGGGAGGGAGGTGAATCTCCGGCTTGGATACGTAACCATCGCCTAGGCCTAAAATCTTTTGACCTATTACGCCCATTACGGCACCTGCCAGCATAAGGGCTAGGAGCCCGATACCGGCCAAGACCATGAGATTCCTGGCAGCGCTGCCCGATGGCACTAACTATTACTCCCTTTATCGTTTTTGCTTGGGTTAGCCGCCGCGTTCAAGAGGGGTTGGACCATCTTATAGAGTCCCCAGAACGCGACCACGGAACCCAGTAGAGTACCCAGCAGTGTAAAGAGGGGAATGGTCCCTGCTAGCTTGTCAAGTCCTAGGCCGCCCACAACACCGAAGACGATAGATAGGGCTACATACCATCCCAGGCCCGCCAGCCGCAGAGCTAACACATACCAAGTCATCCCTGCCGCCGAGCCGGTTGAATGTTATCAGGATGGATTTTAAAAGTCAATTGAGAGACTCTCGGTACGGAATGCGACGGTCCTGAAACGAAAAACGGCCCTGACGCCGTTAACGCCGGGACCCGTTTTGCATTCATGGGACCTTCTCATCCGGAACTTCTCAGCCGGAGTTACTCAGAAAGAAGTTGTGGACTTTACCTGCTGGGTTGCGACTTTCCGAAGTCCTCCAAGTCCAATGTGTCGATGAAGTCGGTGAAAGCCGACATGCGCCGGATGTCCTCTTCCTTCAATTCCACGGGCTTTTCATCTGCCGGTCGATCAGCCTCTCCAGGCACCAGCGGTTTGCCGGTTTCTTTGTCCAGGAGGATACCCGCCTTATCCAGCACGGCTTCTTCAACGAAGATTGGGACTTGGGCTCTAACGGCCAAAGCCACCGCATCGCTGGGCCGACAGTCAATCTCCTGGGAAGTGCCATTGGTTTGGAGAGAAATCTTGGCGAAGAAAGTGTCGTTCTGTAGATCGTTGACCAAGATGTGCTTAACCGAAGCGCCTAGGGTGTCAATCACGGTGCGCAAGAGGTCGTGGGTCAAAGGCCGCGGCACGCTGAGNTCTTGCAGCTTCACCGCTATGGCGTCAGCCTCCGCTGGTCCGATCCAGATCGGCAAGTAGCGGTCTGAGTCTTTTTCTTTGAGAATCACAACCCGCTGGTAGTTCATCGGGCTGACCCGGATGCTATCGATGGTCATCTCTAGCATGAAATCTGCCTCCGTGTATCACCCTGTACGCCTNAGGATTGTATTCCCTGGAGAATTTCAATGTCAACCCGAATAGACACGNTCTACGCCCGTTTACCGGTGCTGGCAGTCTCGGGAATATGCTCGCTCCGGTCCGGAAATACTGCTTTTAAGGTGTGGCTACGGCTGAACTGTAGCTCGGCGGGTCTTTGAGTCTCTCTGGCGGTTCGGTGCATCTCACAGAATAGTGCGAGTGTATAATTACCGAGCAACAATCANGAAGGTAATTGCCCGTATCGAGCGGATATCGCTGNCGAAGCGGCTACGTCAGGATTTCGGAGGNCNTGGATGGACGAATTGGACAAGTACCGGGTTCNGTGGGAAGAAACATGCTGGACTTGCAAAACGGAGGATTTCAACTTTCNGTGCACTGATGAGCTAACACCCCTCGATCGCTTCATCGGCCAAGACCGTGCTCTGGATGCGATCCGCTTCGGNCTGGAGGTGGACAAACCCGGNTACAACTTGTTCGTTACGGGATTGACCGGCACTGGTAAAACCAGTGCCATCAAGGCTCACTTGGAATCAATCATTGAGGATATGGAGCGCCAAGAGAAGAGCAAGCCGCCCTGCGATTGGTGCTACGCTCACAACTTCGACGATCCAGACCGGCCCTTTGCNCTTAGCCTCCCNGCCGGTGAGGGAAAATCTCTTCGTTCCCGCATGACCTACATCTTGGCCCTGCTTCGGGAGGAGATGCCGAAAGTCTTCAAGAGCGAGCAGTTCGAAGCTGAGCGACGGGAGATGGAGGAGAAAGGGCGTCTGACTACTCAGGAGATTATGGGCGCCTTGGAACAGGATGCTAGAAGCCAGGGTTTCGCGGTCCAGATGAAGCAGACGGGTATGACTATTTTTCCCATGGTCGAAAACCGGGCCATGTCTCCGGAGGAGTATCAGGCTCTTGAAGAGGAACAACGGAAATCCGTAGATGAGNTTCGCAACCAACTGATGCAGCAGACCCAGGAAACGATGGCCAAGGTCCGTGAGGCGGAGAAAGAGTCCTGGGACCTGATTCACGATCATGAAAGGTCGGCGGCNGAACACCGGGTAGCCGACATTTTCCGGCCCACGGTCAACGCCTATGAGAANNTCCCTGAAGTAAACCATTACCTGCGCCACTTGGCTGACAACGTGTTGGACCACTTGAATCTGTTCAAATATGACGAGGCGGTTCCTTCACAAACTGCGCCTCCGATGGGCTCCGCTCCTCCTTCTGGATCCGGACCCGGAAATCCCTTCCTTGCCTTTGAGATTAATCTGCTGGTGGATAACAGCGATGTAGTCACGTCTCCAATCGTCGTGGAACCCAACCCCAACTGGGGAAACCTGTTCGGGCGCATCGAACGGCGTGCGACCATGGGCACTTACTTCAGCGACCACTCCATGCTGAAACCGGGCTCTATCCATCAGGCCAACGGGGGCTATCTGGTTCTGAACGCCCGGGACGTTTTGACTTACCCGCCCGTGTGGGAAGGCTTGAAGCGGGTGATTCGCAACCGGGAGATTCGTTTAGAAGACCCGGCGGAGCAGAACGGATTTTTTGTCCCTCAGGGCCTGCGCCCGGAACCCATCCCGTTGGACATCAAGGTAATCATCACCGGAGACGAGTCCACCTACCGCCTGCTTACGACTGTGGACAATGAGGATTTCTGGGACCTGTTCAAAGTAAAAGCCGAATTCGATAACAAGGTGGACATCACTCCGGACAACATCGACGCCTATTGCGCCTTTATATGCCGGACCTGCGAAGATGAGGGCCTTCGCGCCTTCGATGCTAATGGGGCGGCACGAGTGATTGAGTTCGCAGCCCGGATGGTGTCAGACCAGAAAAAGCTTTCGACTCGTTTCGGCCAGATCAAAGACCTACTGATCGAATCCGATTATTGGGCCGGTCAGGCATCCTGCGAGTTGGTTCTGGGAGAGCACGTGGAGCAAGCGGTGAACAAAAAGATTCACCGGTTGAACATCGTAGAAGAACGGGTCCAGGAGATGGTGGAAAACGGGTCGGTCCTGTTGGATTTCACCGGCTCCGTTGTGGGTCAGGTGAACGGGCTGGCGGTCTACGACCTTGGCGACTTCAGTTTTGGCCGCCCCTCGCGAATCACCGCGCAGACCTTTGCCGGCAGGGAGGGCGTGATTAACATCGAGCGGGAAGCCTCCCTCAGTGGCAGCACTCACGACAAGGGCGTTCTTATCCTCAGCGGCTACTTGGGTGCCAAGTTCGGGCANGAACGGCCCCTCACCCTATCCTCCAGTCTCTGCTTCGAGCAGTCCTACGACGGGGTAGACGGGGATAGCGCATCGTCCACCGAGTTGTACGCCATCATGTCCAGTCTGTCCGGCTTGCCTCTGAAGCAGAATCTCTCGGTTACCGGATCGGTGAATCAGATGGGCGAGATTCAGCCCATCGGAGGGGTCAATCAAAAGGTGGAAGGCATGTTCGATGTTTGCCGCATCGCCGGATTGACCGGAGATCAAGGGGTGATGGTGCCCCATCAGAACCTGCGCAACCTCATGCTGCGGGCCGACGTGGTTGCAGCGATAAAAGANGGCAAGTTCCACATCTACTCAGTGAGGACCATCGACGAGGGACTGGAGATACTGACCGGCGTTACGGCCGGCGAGCGGGGCCCCCACGGAGAGTTTCCCGAGGGAACGGTGAACGGTCTGGTGGAGAAAAGGTTGCGTGAGCTGCACCAGTCCATGCGTGGCTACTATGAGGGTTTATTATCGTCGTCGAACTAGGTAGCCATCGCGATCGGCCGGTGCTGAACCACTGACGATAAGCAAGCAAAACCCCCAAGGCTGCCCGGTTGAGCCGGGTAGCGCCTTGGGGGGAGCGCTCATGCGGGAAGCTTTCTTCTGGTTGTCCCGCCGGGAATCAATCTAGTTTTAGGTGTGATATCCGTTGGCGGTGACCACGGTGTCCTCTGCCAACATGTCGATACCCTTCCGTACCGATTCGGTGATGTTATTCAACTGGCGTTCCAGAGATCGAAGACTACGGAGGGCGTAGGCATCGGCATCCACCAGCCGTGANTTGGCGTCGCTCTCGGTCTGCTTGATGATACGGTTTGCCCGCTCTTCAGCTTCCGCCAGGGTATCGTCGGCCCGCTTCTGAGCTATTTCTGTAATCTCGCTCTGGTCCAGACGCTCGTGGTAATCATCCTCGGCTTGCGCCTTGGTTCGCCTGGCATCGAGATTCGCTTGGCTGATGATATGGTCTTTCTGAGAAAGGACCTCTGCCGCGGCCTTGACCTCTTGGGGTATCGCCAGCCGCAACTGGTCGACCAACTCCATCAATTTCTTCTTATCAACAAGCACGTTGCCGCTAACGGGCACGGCCTTGCTGGTGTCCAGTAAGGTCTCCAATCTATCGATTACGTTTACTATATCTATGATGTCCTCCTTGCCCGGTCGGCATTATTCCTTGACCGGCAATCCAAATTTGGCGTGAACAGCCTGGTTGACGTGAGGGGGAACCATACTGGTGACGTCTCCCCCTAACCTAGAGACTTCTTTGATCAGGCTTGAACTAAGAAACATGTACTCTTGGGAGGTCATAAAGGTAACCAGGTCTATATCCGGGGACAGCTTCCGGTTCATAAATGCCATGTCGAATTCATATTCGAAGTCTGAACCGCTGCGTAATCCCCTTACTATGACGTTGGCGCCAACCTCCTCGGCGAACCGCACCACTAACCCCTCGAATCCCCTCACCTCCACGTTGGGCATTCCCACCAAGGATCTGTTAAATAGATCNATCCGTTCTTCGGCATCGAATAGCAACGACTTTGACGGTGTTGCGTAGACGCCGATAATCACTTTGTCGAATAGAGCCGAAGCACGCTTGGCTATGTCCACATGCCCCAGAGTTACCGGGTCGAAACTTCCTGGGTAAAGGGCTGTCACTCTGTTCCTGCCTCGTTACGATAAAAATCAACAGCGTTGTCCCCGTAGCGGCGTTGGGACACTCTGTATAGTGAAAGATATTCCGGTTTCAGCTCTAGATGCCTGGAGTGCCCTGCCACCACCATTCCCTCATTGTCGATTAAGTTGGGAGTCGATGCCATCGCTCCCAAGACCTCGTCCAGTTCTTCCAACTTGTATGGNGGGTCCAAAAGCACCAATCGGTAAGGGCCCTCCAGTTTGCTCAGCGTCTGTAGCACGGCTCCGGTGCGGACCCTTGAGCGTCCGCTGAATCCAGTGGACCTCAGATTTGCCTGAATCACANCGCATTGGCGCCGGTCCAGATCCACGAAGTCCGCCCATCCTGCGCCCTGACTGAGAGCCTCAATTCCCAGGCTGCCGGTACCTGCGTACAGGTCGAGAACTCGTTCATCCTGATACAGATCGGTCGGCAAGATGTTAAAGATTGCCGCTCTCACCCGAGCCGTTGTGGGCCGGACCTCGGACGACACCGCTCCTTTCAGCGGCCGCCCCTTGGCTGTACCGGCTGCCACACGCATCATAATTGCTTCACGGGCAATGCTTGGTCACAATTTAAGCATACTGTCAACATAACTTACTCGTGGTCAACGGGCCGGTTTTGAGCATTTTGGCGCTACCAGGGTCCGCCGTCCCGATACTACTTCAACTATCCTACATCATCCCAGGCGCGAATTGGCTAATGGCCCGATCAGANGATCTAGGTACGGATCTTTGTTACATATTTCTACCGGGATGATTCGGTGAATCAAACGAGAATCTTCGGATCGAGCGTGCGAGTTTAGTTTAGAATAGAATGAAAAGAACCGTATAAAATCAAATAATCAGGGGTAACACGCTATTCGATACGCTCCCCACCCGCCCGTAGCTTGAGGCGCGTCGAGTAGAATCGTCATTGCCATCTTCAAAAAATATCCAGTAAATATTGGAGGAGAATAAGTCGAGATGAGAAAAGAAGTTTACATGGTTTTCATGGGTATATTGGTCCTTATGGTGGCACTGGCCGCTTGTACCAAGGAAGTAGAGGTGATTAAAGAAGTTGAGGTAATCGAAGAGGTTGAGGTGGAGAAATCCACTACGAGCCGCTTGGATGTTGTTAAGGCGCGGGGCAAGGTCATCTGCGCCAGCAGGAACGATGTCCCCGGCTACGGTTCTCTGGAAGCAGCCGGAAACAATGTGGGCTTTGACATAGACCTGTGCCGTGCCGTGGCCGCAGCGGTGTTGGGCGATCCCAAAGCCATCGAGATTCGCTTTATCTCGGCATCCGAACGTGGGCCCACGATCCAATCCGGTGAAGTGGACGTGCTTACGCGCACCGTCACCTGGACAACCTCCCGCGACGCCTAGTGGGGAAATTACGTCCAGACCATGTTCTATGATGGCCAGGGGTTCGCAGAGAGTAGCAATAGCCCGCGCGCTCGCAATGCAACCGAAAATCATGCTATTCGACGAACCTACTTCGGCGTTGGACCCGGAAATGATTAAAGAAGTTCTAGACGTGATGCGGGAGATGGCCACATCGGGCATGACGATGATTGTCGTGACCCACGAGATGGGATTCGCCAGGGAGGTCGCCGACTGGATGATGATGTTCGATGAGGGTGTGATTGTGGAAGAAGGTTCTCCCTCCCAGATATTCGAAGCCCCAACCAGCGATCGCACCAAGCTATTCTTGTCCCAAATATTGTGAGACCAAAGAATCAGTCTGCCTAGAATGAGCGCCGGGCATGTAGCGTAACAAGGGGCCCGGCAACGGACTTCGTTAAGGCGGTTCCAAGTTGACGCTCCCAGGCGCCTGTGCTACCATCCGAGCGCACCGAGCCGGTGCTCCAAACTGCCGAATTACGTAAATAAACTGCAGATTAAGCGGGGGCTGGCGCACTCGGTTCCAGAGTTGGTATGAACTTCCACCAGCAGTTGGCCTCCATCGCTCCAGACAAGGAAACCGTCCTTACCGTCGGCGTATTCGACGGAGTGCACCAGGGACACCGCCACTTGCTACGCCGATTGGTTGAGCGAGCTGGAACCGATTACATCCCCGCCGTCCTAACCTTCAACAACCACCCTGTCACCGTATTGCGCCCCGGCACTGAAGTCGCATATATCACTTCAACCGAAGAAAGAGTGCGCTTGATCAAAGAGCAGGGCATCGATCTGGTTGTGCCTTTGGACTTTACTGCGGAACTTTCCCAAGTCACCGCCGCCGACTTTACCGAAACTCTAGTGAAGTCCCTGCGGATGAAAGGATTAGTCGCCGGACCCGACTCCGCGTTGGGAAAGGACCGGCAAGGCGATATCGACTTTCTGAAGCAGACGGGTGCGGAGTTAGGGTTCTGGGTGGACGTGGTAGAACCTTTGATGATGGACGGAGGCCTGGTAAAGAGCCGGAGGATCCGCTCCGGTTTGGAGGAAGGCGACGTCGCCACATGCGCACGGTTGCTGGGCCGGAAGTATGGCTTTGAAGGTCTGGTTGTTGGGGGAGATCAACGGGGCACCGAGATGGGCTTTCCCACCGCCAATCTGCAAACCGCTCCCAAGACCACTCTGCCCGGAGATGGCGTTTACGCCACATGGATAACCATCGACGGGGAGAGGCGCTCTTCTGCCACAAGCATCGGCATTCGCCCCCACTTTGGTTTGTCGGAGCGATTGGTTGAGGTGTTCGTGCTGGACTTCACTGCCGACCTGTACGGCCAACGGCTTAATCTGGAATTCGTTCACAAATTGCGTGACCAACAGACCTTCGGTAGCCTTGAGGAACTAATCGGACAGATAGACGTGGACGTGGCCAGTGCCAGGGCCATCTTGGACCAAGACCGAAAGGCTGGCGGTGCGTAGCGTTGCTTGGCGAAGATGTAATACAGAAAATAACTCGCCGTGGGGTTCAGGAAATCATCTCCCACGATGAGTTTGTCCGGATGTTGCAAGCGGGAAAGCCGCTGCGCCTCAAGATGGGATTCGATCCCAGCCGTCCGGATATCCACCTGGGACACGTCGTAGGTCTTCGTAAGTTGCACCAGCTTCAGGAATTGGGACACCAGGTGATTCTCATCGTCGGAGACTGGACCGCCCAGATCGGCGACCCCAGTGGCCAGTCGGCCACCCGCCCCGTCCTGACCCACGATGAAGTCATATCCAACGCCGAATCCTACCTGCGCCAGTTCTTCAAAGTCGTAGACAAGGACCGGACGCAGGTTGAGTGGCAGAGCGAGTGGTTCGGCAAGTTCGGCCTGGCGGACGTGCTTCGGTTGACCGGAAAGTTCACCGTGGCCCAGTTCCTACAGCGCGACGACTTTGCCAAGAGGTTTCAGGAACAACGGCCCATCGCCATCACCGAGCTGCTCTACCCGCTGCTCCAAGCCTACGATTCAGTGAAGATTCAGGCTGACGTGGAGTTCGGNGGAACCGACCAGATGTTCAACTTGCTGGTGGGCCGGGAGCTTCAGCAGATGGAGGGCCAGCGGCCCCAGCAGGTCTTCCTCATGCCCATCTTGGTGGGCACCGACGGCGTCCAGAAAATGAGCAAGAGCCTGGACAACTACGTCGGCGTGGAAGAACCGCCCAACGATATGTACGGAAAGCTCATGTCCCTGCCCGACGAGCTTATCGTGCCCTATTTCGAGTACTTGACCGACGCTCCCCAGGAAGAGCTAACCTCCTTTTCCAGCGACTTGGCAGCCGGTTCGATCAACCCCATGGACATGAAGAAGCGCCTGGCCAGNGAAATCACCACCCAGTTCCACGAGAGCGCCGCCGCCGATGCCGCCCAGGAAAACTTCGAACGCGTGGTCCAACGCCGCGACCTACCCGAGGAGATTCCCGAATTTGCCGAGCCGTCTTTGGACCCATCATTCGATGGNGAGTCCAGACGGTTGAGCAACATCATCGTCGATGCAGGGCTGGCTACCAGCGCCGCCGAGGCTAAACGGTTAATAAACCAAGGAGCCGTCCAGCTAATCACCGAGTCAGCAGGGGATGCCCGCACTTTCGAACGTGATGACCGGGCCTCTGGATTGGGATTGGCACACCGCTCCGTCTTGAAAGTCGGCCGCCGCCGTTTCGTCCGGCTAATCAACTCCTAACGCCCTTAAGATGCTTTCGTACTCGTCCCCCTTACGAAGGGGGGACTACGGGGGGTCGTTGTTTCGCCGAGGCCGGACCTCCCCTAAATCCCCTCCTTCGCAAGGAGGGGATTTTGTTTACCCATCACATTGACACCCCAATCGAGCCAATTTAGACTGGATTCGAGTGACGCTTTTCATTCCCCGTGGAGGTGCCCATTGACCCCCTCTGACGATTCGGAGCAGTTGCGTAGTCACGTAGTCCAATGGCGCGACAAGAATGCGGGCGCGGAGCACCGCCGTCCTGACTACAAGACTCCTTCTCAGATCCCGGTGAACCAGGTGTATACGCCGGAAGATTTACAGGATTCCGACTATCTACGAGATCTCGGCATGCCGGGGGAATATCCCTACTTGAGGGGAGTTCACCCCACGGGATACCGGGGACGTTTGTGGACGATGCGNATGTTCGCCGGGTTCGGCCTGGCCGAAGAGACCAACGAGCGCTTCAAGATTCTGCTGGGCAATGGCGAGACTGGCCTGAGCGTAGCCTTCGACATGCCCACCCTTTACGGNTATGACACTGACGACCCCAGAGCGGCCGGCGAGTTCGGCACCTGCGGTGTGGCTATCTCTACCATGGCCGACATGGAGATTCTGTTCGACGGCATCAATCTGGAAGATGTCACCACTTCCATGACCATCAATAGCCCGGCGGCCATCATATGGGCCATGTTCATCGCAGTAGCTNAGAAGCAAGGGGCCGATTTAACAAAGGTCGGCGGTACCTTACAGAACGACATCCTCAAGGAGTACATCGCCCAGAACGAGTACATCTTCCCGCCGNCGCCGTCCATGCGCCTAGTGGTGGATACCGTGGAGTTCGCGACCAAGCACATGCCTCGCTGGAATCCCATCAGCATCAGCGGCTACCATATTCGCGAGGCCGGGTCTAACGCAGTGCAGGAGTTGGCATTCACCCTGGCGGACGGGTTTGAGTACGTGCGCCACTGCGTCGNCCGTGGACTGGACATCGACGACTTCGTTCCCAGGCTCAGCTTCTTCTTCAACGTGCATAACAATTTCTTCGAAGAGATTGCCAAGTTCCGGGCAGCCCGGCGTATCTGGGCCAGGGAGATGAAAGAGACCTTCAAGGCGGAGAATCCCCGGTCGACATGGCTGCGGTTCCATGCCCAAACGTCGGGAGCCAGCCTGACTGCCCAGCAACCGGAGAACAATGTTGCTAGGGTGTCCCTGCAGGCCCTGGCGGCGGTCCTGGGCGGTTGCCAGTCGCTGCACACCAACGGTAAAGACGAAGCCTGGGCTCTGCCGTCCGAGGACGCCGCCCTTCTGGCACTGCGCACCCAGCAAATCATCGCCCANGAGACCGGTGTTACCGATACCGTAGACCCTCTGGGCGGCAGTTACTTCGTCGAGTCTATGACCAATCAGATCGAGGCGGCGGCTTATGAATACTTCCGCCGTATCGACGACGTGGGCGGGGTTATGACCGCCCTTGAGACAGGCTTCCTGCAACGGGAGATTGCCGACGCGTCGTATCTCTACCAGATGGAAGAGGACCGNAAAGAACGAATCACCGTGGGGGTCAACGAGCATTGCACCGATGACGCTCTGGAGATACCCCTGCTCNGGGTCGACCGTGAGGGCGAGAAGCGCCAAGTGGACCGGCTGAACGAGATTCGGCGGGCCCGGGACAACCAAGACGTGGCGGAGAAACTACTGGCCTTGGAGCAGGCCGCTAAGGGTACNGATAATCTNATGCCCCTCATGATCGAAGCGGCCAAGGCNTACGCAACTGTAGGGGAGATGATGGACGTGCTGCGGGGNGTCTTCGGTGAGTACCAACCCTCTTGGGGCTTCTAGCGCCCAGGCTCNGTTAAATCGTCCCATCGATCNGCCCCNAGCNTTGCCTCAAAAATTTCTCCGATATNGTCACCCTGAGCGTAGCGAAGGGTCTGCGGTTGNNGNTTCACGTTCCGGTGGCCGCCCAAGAACCCAGAATGAAAGTTTTGGGCAAGCACAGCACTAACGTGTTCTACTCAAACGTTCGAGCCTGTAACAACTGTCATAAGCCCTATTAACTCGCCTTTCCTCGTCAATGATGGCGTCCGAATCGGTACCTCTACGGCCATCCCGAGAACGGCTTGTACCCCACTGGTCTTCCGCATTCGAGGACGATACCTAAATAGTCCCTTCGGATGATGCCGCAATCCCTAAAATACCCGGTTACAACAGGGGATGACGCCGGTACAGTAGGTTCAACTTTCATCAAAGATGCTCATAGGAGTTTGTCATGGAAATTGTTGTGTTATCTATGGCCACGGTTTGCTTCATGTTCGGATTGATAGCTATCACCCGTGTCGACAAGGTCGTGGAAGAAGACCAGCAGTTTGGAAGCTCGCTGGGCATATTTAGAAAAACATGGGGTCAACCGATTCAGAACCACGAGTGTAATACCGGGGTAATTAAGAGCTAGGTAAGATGGGTTCACTCCGTAATAGGGTTGGGAGGAAGTACCATGAACCATGCCAGCAATCGCTTGCAGCACCCGCACTGTCCGAAATGCGGCAGTTGCACGTCCAGGATAGGACGGTGGTGGGCTTGTCTGTTCTGTTACCAGTGGTGACCTATGCCGGGAGCCGGTGACTGACTTCTAGCTGACTGTTTATAAGGAGCGGATCTGTGGAGCAACACCAATTTGAGTGCGTCAAATGTTCCGGGACGGAATATAAAGCTGGAGAAATCAGAACCACGGGATCAGGTATTTCCAGGTTCTTGAATGTTCAGAACCAGAAGTTCGCCACGGTGTCGTGCGGCGGCTGTGGTTACAAGGAACTGTACCGGATGGGCGGTCGCGGTGTGGGCAATATCTTCGATATCCTGACCAACTGACAATCTCTAGCGGTTTCCCATATCCGTATTGGATTCTACGTATGCCCCCATCGTGTCTGGATATGGCAATACCGGCATCTAGTCCCTGCTCTGAAGAATGAACGAACAAGAGCCCCGGTATACTGGGGCTCTTGTCTTTGTTGCTGTTTCCTGACCGGCCTACTGGATTAGACCTTGTCCTCTTCCTTGGCCCTCTTTGCTTCCTCAATGACTCTGGGCTGCTGGTCTGGAGGCAGCGGTTCGTAATGGTCAAATTCCAACCGGTAGACGCCCCGGCCTTGGCTCACCGACCGAAGGTCCTGGGAGTAGCGTTGGACCGCTCCCTGGGGAACCTCGGCCTCAATCTCGGTGGTTCCATCATGGGGTGTCATGCCTAGAATCTTGGCCCGTTTGCCGTTCAGGTCGCTCATCACCTCTCCGGTGTAGGCGTCGGGCACGGTAACGTGCAACTTCATGATTGGCTCTAATAATATGGGGCCGGCGTCGGCCACGCCTTTACGCATAGCCTGATTTCCGGCAATCTCAAAGGACATGCCCGACGAGTCCACGTCGTGGAAGCTTCCGTCGCAAAGTACGGCTTTCATGTCTACCATGGGGAATCCGGCGAGAACGCCCTCATCCATGGCTTTCATCACGCCCTTCTCTACCGACGGGAAATACTCCCGTGGCACCTTTCCTCCAACAACCTCGGTGCCAAACTCGAACCCTGTGGTGCGCTCCATCGGCTCCAGCCGGATGATTACATGGCCGTACTGACCGTGACCACCGGACTGCTTTTTGTGCCGGTACTCGGACTTGATGGTCTGGGTGATGGTCTCTTTGTAGGCGACCTTGGGCATCTTCACTTTCAGGTCGGCGCCAAACTTGCGGCGTATCTTGTCCATGGCAACGTCGATCTGGGCGTCTCCCAATCCGGAGATCAGAGATTCCGCAGTATCGGGGTCGCGTGAGTATCTCAACGTGGGGTCTTCTTCCACGATACGGGCCAGAGAGGTCGACATCTTGTCCAAGTCGGCCTTGGTTGCGGGGGATACTGCCACCCGGTAGAACCCGACCGGGAAGTCGATGGCCTCAAAGCTAACGGGCTGTTCCCGTATACATAGGGTGTCACCGGTCAAGGTATCAGAAAGCTTGCCGATGGCGCCAATGTCTCCAGCGCTGACCTCGGTTACGTTCTCCTGGGATTTGCCCCGGGGCAGGTACAACTGACCGATACGCTCGGCCGTCTCCCTGCCGCTGTTCCAAACCTCTGAGTTGCTCTTTATCACGCCGCGATAAACCCGGAAGACGGACAGTTTACCCACGAATGGGTCTGCAGTTGTCTTGAATACGAAAGCGGCCAGAGGTCCGTTGGGGTCGGCTTCAAAGCCGTCTCCGCCGGTGGCCAGTTCAGGTTTAACACCGTCCTTGGGCGAAGGGAAGAATTCCCTAACCAACGCCATACACTCTTCCACACCCACGTTATCGGTGGATGAAGCGGCAACGATGGGCACCAGGTTGCCGCTCAAGATTCCGGCGCGGACAGCTTCTTCAACCTCTTGGTTGGTGAGCTCTTCCCCTTCCAGGTACCGGTCTGCCAGGGCATCGTCAGTCTCGGCCACGGCCTCAATCAACCGCTCTCTCGCAGCCTCCATCTGGTCGGCTACCTCTGCGGGAACGTCGGCTGGGGGATGAATCACGCTGACTACACCCTTGAAATCCTGGGCGTTTCCGATGGGTATTTGGAAGGCAACGCACTGGTTGCCGAAGGCCGCTTGAATCTCTGACACGCAGCGGTCGAAATCGGCGTTCTCGCGGTCCATCTTGTTGACTAGGAACATCCTGGGCAGGCCATGATCCGTGGACATGTTCCATGCCCGCTCGGTACCTACGTCTACGCCTGAAGGGGCGGCTAACAGAATCATTGAGGATTCAACTACCCGCAATGCTGCGGTGACTTCGCCTTGGAAGTCGTCATATCCCGGAGTATCCAGGAAATTGACTTTGTAGCCGTCGGCTTCGCAGGCAATCAGAGTAGTCTGGACGCTGCTGCTACGCTTGACCTCTTCAGGCTCGAAGTCGGAGACNGTGTTCCCGTCCTCGATCCGTCCCAGACGGGTCACGTGCTTGGCATTGAAAATCATTGCTTCGCTGAGTGANGTCTTCCCNGCGCCGCTGTGNGAAAGTAGAACNACGTTCCTGATGTTTCCGACATCTACGCTGGCCATCTAGTTCNCCCTTCGATATAGGGTTTTTGTATGCTAGGTTGCCTTNNTTGACCCGGACTATTCCCAGTGTTCAGTTCTGCGCCCATTGTAGCTGTTCATGTAGGGTGGCGCAATACATTTTGGACACGGGCTGNTCTCCTCGTAATAGCCTGGCCTTTGGAGATCGGATCGACTCCNTCCCACCGCCTANCCGGGGGCGTTTGACACGTTGGAACTCAGGGATATAATAAGANTTCGCATNCGGCGGGCCTAGGTTTTTGAAGCTNATAAGCGAGGTATAGGAATGCCCAAGAAAGAGATTATCTCCAGCGATAAATTGGCTCCTGGCAGGGGTCTGCTNTCGCAAGCGACCAGGTTCGGAAACATGGTGTTTGTCCAAGGTTGCACCGGTCGTCACCCCACGACCAACGACACCGGAAAGGACATCCGAGAGCAGACCCGGTTCACCCTCGACCGGATCAGTCTGATCTTGGAAGCAGCCGGGACGTCCCTGGACAACGTGATGACCAATACCTGCTACCTGGCTCGCAAAGANGACCTGGAGGGGTTCAACGAGATCTACGCCGAGTATTTCAAAGACGATCGTCCGGCTCGCACCGCCATCATCGTTGAGTTCGGCGCAGCGGACAACTTGGTAGAGATTACCTCGACGGCTTGCATCCCGGGGTAGGCGCCCCGAATCACACCAGGCAGGAGTAGCCCATGGGAACAAGGGCCTACATACTGATTGAAACTCAGGTTGGCATGTCCAGGAATGTTGCTGCATCCTTGCGGTCGTTCGACAAGGTGATGAACGTGGACGTCATAACCGGGCCGTTCGACGTCATCGCCCTNATCGAGGCCCCGGACATGGCGGCGGTGGCCGATCTGGTGACCGGTCAGGTGCAGGGGTTGAAGGGTATACTGCGCACAATTACGTGCGTAGCNGCGGGTTAGGCGGGCGCCTGGCAACTGCTGAACTGGGACTTTTCCGGCCCTTCGGCATGCTCCGGGTTANCGCCCCCCCGTTCGTGGTGAGCTTGTCGAACCACAGCGCTGGCTNGGCAATCGCCTTCGATGCCCAAGTCTTGACTGGACTGTATGCTTACAGGAATCCCANTTGTTCGAAGATTCCACCCACCACGGGCACGGGGTCCAATCCTAGCCAACGCTCCACCATGGTCCCGTAGACCCCTCTNAAGTCGATGTTGAAGTGCAAGTCGCCTTCNAACAAGTCCTCCTCTTTCAACGAAGGGTACTCGCTGTGCATGCCGCCGTTGACCGGGTCTCCGATGGCCATCGCCATCCCGCCGGAGCCGTGGTCGGTGCCGGAACCGTTGTCCTTTACCCGCCTTCCGAACTCAGTGAACACGAACATCAGCACGTTGTTCGAGGCATTATGCTCTCTAAGATCGGCGTAAAAGTCGCCGATACCCTGGGACAGTTGTCCAAGCAGCATTGGTTGGGTGGGTACTTGGTTGGCGTGGGTATCGAATCCGCTTTGTTGGGTGTAGAAGATGCGGGTGCCCAGGTCTGCCAGTAGCACCTGGGCGATTCCTTTAAGGTTCTGGGAGATGGGGTCGTCTCCGTATTCGACTGTCGATGAGTACTTGGCGGGAGCCGTTTTCAGGATGTCAGCGCCTTTCAGGGCGTTCAACCCGGTTTGACCCAGATAATCCATAACCGGCCCGGTCCCTGAAACCGGTGTATACATGCGAGCGAAGATATCCAACGCCGCTGTCCGGCGCTCCTGATCCGAGATTCCCGTTAACACCCCGTAGGACGCCAGGTTCCCCACCGATGCCACGGGAACGCCGGGTAGGGCCAAGGCCCGGGGAAGACCGCGACCGAAATTGACGCCCGTCAACACGTTTTCGGCATGGGGGTCCAGGTCACGGATGACCCGGCCCAACCAGCCTTCGGTAGCTATCTTTTCCGGCTCACAGGTATGCCAGATGTCCATGGATCGGAAGTGGGACCGGTTGGGGTCAGGGTAGCCGATACCGTTGATGATAGCGACGTTCCCTTGGTCGTAAAGTTCTTTGATAGAACCCATCGCCGGATTAAAACCCACCTGATCGTCGATGGGCAAGACTTGGTCTTGGGGTATTCCCACGGTTGGACGGTTGTCATGGTATAAGCCGTTGGTGTAGGGAATCACCGTGTTCATGTAGTCGTTGGCGCCGGTCAACTGCACTACAACCAAAACCGGGTCTTTCTTCGTCGAAGTCACTGGCTCAGCTCCTAGGCGGTGATGGAATCACTGTAGCAGCGGGGATGGAGACCGTCAATGCAGGCGTGGCAGGCGTTCCGTTAAACCCTGTAACAGGCCACAAAGTGCCCGCCGCCCCGGTCTTCTAGCGGAGGATGGGGGTTGATGCGGCACTCGTCACCGGCGATGGGGCACCTGTCGTGAAAGCGGCATCTGGGCTCCGGATCCACAGGTATGGAAAGGTCTCCGATAATATTCACCGGTTCACGCTGGAAACCGGGCTCAGGTACCGGAACGGCCGACAACAAGGCCCGAGTGTAAGGGTGCAAAGGATTCGCCAGAAGCTCCTCGGTTTCGGCCACCTCGACAATCTTTCCCAGGTACATCACGGCGATCCGCTGGCACATGTGCCTGGCCACTGCCAGGTCGTGGGTGATGTAAAGGTATGTAACGCCCAAGCGCTGGGCCAAGTCCAGCATCAGCATCATTATCCCGGTACTGATGGATACGTCTAACATGGACGTGGGCTCATCGGCCACCACGAAACTGGGTTCTATGATAAGCGCTCTGGCGATGGCAACCCTTTGGCGTTGGCCGCCGGACAACTCATGGGGGTACCGGAACAGCATGGTCTGCGGCGGGGTCAGGCCTACCAACTCTAATAATTTGGTTACTCGGTCCAAGCGGTCCAGGGAATTGCCCATACCCTGCACCATCAGCGGCTCGGCTATCGTGTCGAAAATGGTCCTTCGGGGATTCATCGACTCATAGGGGTCCTGAAAGACCATCTGAGTCCGGCGTCGGAACTCTTTTAGCTGCCGGCCTTTGGTCTGGGACAGGTCGGCGAACTCGGCGACGTTATTCGTGTCACTTGAATCACGGTTGGATTCGCGGAAAAGTATCCTCCCGCTGGTGGGCTCTTGTAGTTTCACCAACAGCTTGCCGATGGTTGTTTTGCCGCACCCCGACTCGCCGACAAGCCCGAGGGATTGCCCCTCAAAAAGGTCGAAGGACACGTCTTCTACTGCGTGGATGTAGCCTTTGGGTCCCCGAAACAGGCTGCTAGCCACGGGAAATAACTTGGTTAGTCCTTCTACCTGGACCAAGGGCGTGGTGGTAGTCATAGGGATGCCTGGCCGAANTCCCCCCANCCNCCCTTTACAAAGGGGGGCGACGCAGGGTTAGTGGTTAGCTTAGTTANCATAAAANACTCAGTTTACCGGGTTCCAGCAGTTTGCCCAGTGGCCATCTCGGTCAACAACCGGAGGTTCTTCCCGCTGGCAGATGTCGGTGGCGTAGGGGCAGCGGGGATGGAACCGGCATCCCGATGGAGGNTCCACTAGGTTGGGCGGCTCTCCGCCTAGGGTGGCCAAGGGGCGCTTTTCCCCACGTATGCTTGGGAAAACCGATAGCAGAGCTTTGGTATAGGGATGGATGGGGTTATTGAACACTTGGGCGGTGCTGCCCAGTTCCACCAGCTTTCCGGCGTACATCACTCCGATACGGTCCGTGACCTCGGCCACGACGGCAATATCGTGGGTGATGTAAATCATGCTCATGTTCAAGTCGCGCTGAATCTCTTTTATCTGCCGCAGGATGCGGTCCTGAACGATAACGTCCAGCGCGGTGGTGGGTTCGTCGGCAATCACCACGTCGGGCTGACACGCCAGGGCCATCGCGATTACCGCCCGCTGTCTCATTCCCCCGCTGAACTCGTGGGGATATTGGCCGGTTAGCCTGGGGTCTAAGCCCACCAAGCGGAACAGGCGGTCTACGGTCTCCCGCGCCTCCGCCATCGTGGTAAACATGTCGTGGGCTTCGAGCGCCTCGATTATCTGGTCCCCCACCCGGTGGACCGGGTCCAGCGAGTTCATGGCGGCCTGGAATATCATCGATATNCGGCGCCACCGGTAATCCCGCAACGTGCCGTCGTCCATGGTCAACAGATCCTGGCCGTCCAACAGCACCTGTCCCTTGATGACCCGGGCGTTGTCCGGCAGGAGCTTCATGAAGGAAATCGCCACCGAGGTCTTGCCGCAACCGGACTCTCCCACCAACCCCAAAACTTCGCCCCGCGCCAGGTCGAAGCTGATACCATCCACGGCCTTCACCGCACCCTGGCGGGTCTGGTAATGCATGGTNAGGTCTTTCACCTGGAGTATCGNCCCGGTTGAATTCTCCGTGGTCATCGGCGTCTGAGCCTGGGGTTGGCGACTTCATCCAAAGCCCGGCCAACCAGGTAAAAGGTGCTGCACAGCAGGGTTATGGACGTGCCAGCCGGGACGATTAACCACCAATAACGGACCCCTCCCAAGAGATACCCGCCCGTGCTGGCGGTGTGAATCATGATTCCCCAGCTCATCCGGATGTTCAGCAACCCGAAGAAAGACAATACCGCTTCAGAAAAGATGGCTGCGGTGACCGTGAACATCATGTACAGGAAAGACAAGGGCAACAGATTGGGGACGATGTGGGTGAAGATGATATGGAACCGGCCGCCCCCGGCCACCTTGGCTGCTTCGATGTAGGGCTTCACGGTGATGCCAAGGGCTTGCGATTTGAGAACTATGGCAGTGCCGCCGAATCCGCCCAGGNTCCCCAATACCAAGGCTAGCATGAAGAGATTTAGGTCGATGAGGGCGCTGAGCACAATGAGCAGGGAGATTCCGGGTAGGGAAACCACTAGGTCGGCCAAGCGCATGAAGATGGTATCCACCGGCCCGCCAAAGTAGGCNGCGATGGCGCCCACGGTTGTNGCGATGGAAACGGTTACGACCGCNGCAACGATTCCCAGGATGAACTCGGATGAAGTGCTGGACAGCAATTGGCTCAAGACATCCCGGCCCAGGGGGTCGGTGCCCAGAAGATGCTTCCACGATGGCGCCGCCGGTTGCTCGGTCTGGTCGAATGCATAACCGGTAACCGGGTCGTAGGTGGCGTCGTCCCAAACCGTGGCCATCAAGATTGGATGAGATACGGCCATGAGGGCAAAGATTATGATTACAACCAAGCCGACTATCCCGATGCGGCTTTCCAAGAAGATGGACCAGCCTTCGCGGAAACCCCTCATTGCCAGACGCATCTTGGCAGCCCGGATCTGCCGTTGGGTCAAAGTAACCGAACCAGCTCGGGGCTGCGGGGAATCCATGCCGGTTGGTTGTGTCATCGGTAGCGAATCCTGGGATCCAGGAAGGCGTAGAGTATGTCGGCCACCAGATGGGCACCCAAGGCAAAGATGCCGATGAATACGAACGCTCCCATGGCCAAGGGCAAGTCCTCAGATCGCACCGCCTGCAGCAGGGTCAACCCCATGCCGGGCCAGGAGAAGATTGTCTCTGTGATTATCCCGCCGTCGATGGCGAATGCCAGGCTGTAGACNAGGCTGGTCACTACGGGAAGGAGGGCGTTGCGGGCGGCGTGTTTGTCCCGNACCACGTTTTCTGGCAACCCCTTAGCCCGTGCCGCCATGACGAAGTCTTCCCGTAGGGTCTCCAACATACTGTTCCGAGTTAGCAACATGGTGCCGGCGAAGGATATCAGCGTAAGGGTGCCGATGGGGAGAACCATGTGTTTAAGGATGTCCAAGGCCAGGTACCCGGTTCCGGAAAGCCCCCAGGCTATCGGCACCACGACTCCGCCAGCGATCGCAGCGGGAATCAGCCAGGTGCGCCACTTTCGCCCACCCGCTTTCTTTGACACCAGAATGGCCAGGAAGATGAACACGGTGAATGCTCCGGCGGTNAGGAGCATGTCGTTGAACACGCTGTTGGCGGNGACGGGAGCTTCCCTCCACACCAGCGGGTCTAGGAACTTTCCCAAGGGGAACCAACCCAGCTTGAAAGCAAAGACCCAAATCATCATCAGAGCGAACCAAGGAGTGAACACGGTGAACAGAGTCGCCCCTGAAATGGTGGCGGTGTACTCCATCAACCCGCCCCNGCGCCAGGCCATGGCCTTTCCCAGCACAAACCCCAGGTAGAACGAGATGANGGTGGCGGTCAGGAACAGCACTGCGGTTCGGGGCAATCGCTCCTTTATCACGTCCATCACGCTCCGGGGNTAGTGACCGAACGAAACGCCGAAGTTTCCGGTGAACGAGTTCTTGATGTGGAGCAAGTANTGTTCGCCCAGGGGCTTGTCCAGGCCGAATTGAGCCTGTATCTGGGTCCTGACTTCGGGAGGGAGNTCCGGGTTCTGGGCGTACGCNGAGGTGTAGTCGCCGGGCTGAGCCTGGACCAGAAAAAAGGCNAGGCTCACGATCAAGAACAGCGTGAATAGAATCTGTCCGAGGCGGCGGATGAGGTAGCCGGTCATAAGGATCTAGCTCCCACACGAGCTAACAGCCGTCAGCGGTCAGCAGGTCAGCAGNTTGGCTGTGGGAGCCAGAGCTGAAAGCCGATAGCTGATAGCTGACAGCTATTTGATTACCACCGCTGAGGCCATTCCGTTGGTGCTCTGCAGCCCGCCCAAGGTTTTGGTGTAGGGGTAGGTTAGGCGGTCACTGCGATATGATTCCAAAAGAGGAGTCGTAAACAGCACCACGTAGGGCAAGTCGTCTGCCAGAAACTCCTGCATTTTGAAAACCTGGTCACGCGCTGCGTTCAGATCGGTTTCGGACAAAAGTTGTTCTGCCAAGGCGTCGAACTCGGGATTGGAGTAGCCGCCCCGGTTGAGGCCGTCACCTTCGGCATGGCGGGAGTGGAAGAAGGATTCCAGGTAGTCGGGGAAATTGGTTAGTCCCCATCCCAATATGAAGATATCGAAGCCTTCCGGGTCTGCGATTTTTTCGACGATGACGTTAAAGTCAGTTAGTTTCGCTTTGACCGGGATACCCACATCGTTGAGCCATCGCTCGATCCAAATGGCAAAGGTAGAGCGTAAGGGGTCGTAACCCGGGCTGGGCGAGAGTAACTCTAGCTCGGGCATCGGGTCGCCGTTGGGGAGCCGCAAGCCTTCGCCCTCAACCTCTACGGTGCCGTTCTCGCTGACCTTGGGTTCCTTTTCCCAAGTGAACCCTGCGTCCTTAAGAAGTTTCACCGCTTGCTCGGTGCGGTCCGGTCTGCTAAGACCTTTGCCAATCAATGACACATCCGGGTTGTACCAGAAGCCGTTTCCCTCGGGAACCGTGGTGTACATGGGTATCGCTACGCCTTGCAGCACCGTGCTGGCCAGGAATTCTTTGTCGATCAGGATCGCTATCGCCTGACGGAAGGCCTTGTTGTCCATGGGAGCGCGCCGCATGTTAAAGGACAGATACCGGAANCCGTTATTNGAGTTCTCCAGGGTTTCCAGCCCTTCCTGGCCTTTCAACTGCTGCTGCAGACCCCGCTGCAGGCCCAGGGGATTCAGCATGTAGTCGATGTCGCCCTTCTTCAATGCCAAGACTGCCGTTTCTTGGTTGCCGAANATGCTGTAGATCGAACTGTCCGCGAAGGGACCGATACCGAACTCTAAGGTTGTCTCGCCGNAGGCATCGCCGTAGGCATCGAAATCAAAAACGCCGGGTTTGGACTCNGAGTAGGCTCCGTTGGAATATTGTTTGATTGACGACCCCTCGAAATAGTAGTCCGGGTTCTTCANCTTCTCCGCGAANGCCCCGTTCTCCCACTTGTTGAATATGTAGCCGCCGGCGGAGGGTTCGTTCTCAGGAACGTGGGCGTACAGGGCTCGCTGTTGTTCGACGATCGTGCCCTGGGTTTTGGCATCTTCGACCACCGGCTCCCAGAATGCTTTGGACAGGATAGGCATGAAGGCCAGGCCGAACTGCCAACGGGCAAGACCGGGTTTCTGCTTGAAGTAAATCTTCAGTTTGTAGGGGTCCAACGCNTCGGCGTGGTCGAAGTACTCGGTATCGACGGAACTCGACCAGTTCCCGGTTAGCTCCATGTCTCGTACGGTGTGCGNCGTGAAGATAAAGTCTTCNGCTGTTACGTCATTACCGTCGCTCCACTTCATACCCTTTTTCATGGGCACTTCCGTGGTCCAGAGGGTTGTCCCGCCGACTGTTTCCTCAACGACCGGCGTCGGAAATTCGGATGCCGCGGATGGGATCCAGTCGAATCGTTGATCGGAAAGGCTGTACAGGCCTGGCTTGCCCCCAGCCAGTACATAGGAATTCCAGATGGTTGTGTCCGGACCCAGNTAGGACCAATAGTTTGTGGTGGTNAGGTCCTCAAATATTCCCAACTTGTATATCTTGGGTCCAGTATCCTCGGTTGCGGCCGGCGCCACGGTAGCTTCGNCTTGCTCCGCAGGTTTCTCGATGAAAACTTCTTTGATAACCTCTTTCTCTACAATCTTCTCGACTGTGACCTCTTTGGTACATGCCGAGGCCAGAGTCAAAACTATGGCTAAGGTGAGGCTCATCATGAGCTTGTTGGCAACGGGACTGAGAATCATCCGCTCTCCCTTGGCTTACCGAGAAACCTTGAAATGGTNAAAAAATCAGATGCGNTTACTCTGAGTTCAGAGGCAGTTCATCTGGCATCTGCGTCAGTGCAGCTATGAAGCATGATACGCATCGCCGCACCGTGGTGGCAAGGCCGGAACGTTTATCACGACCGTTGCTACTTCAAGAGCTACGACGAATCGGCATTACCGGTTTGCCGCCCTACTGAATCCGATCCTGCTCAGGGAACGTTGGGCCTAGCTTCGCAATCGGACGCCGCGAAGTCGTCATNGCCTTCTTGGCCGTTGCAAACGTCCATCCCNGAGCCACCGAACATGGTATCGTCNCCTGCACCGCCGCGGAGGACGTCGGTTTCGGAGCCTCCGGCCAATGTGTCGTTGCCTGGGCCNCCCTCCAATACATCTTGGCCNGCCGATCCAAAGATGAGATCCCTTTCGCCGCCGCCCNTCAAAAAATCCCGGCCATCCCGTCCGATTATGACGTCATCNCCGTCGCCGCCCATAATCATGTCGTTGCCNAGGCCGCCGATGAGGATGTCTTTTCCGCCAAGGCCGGCAATCACCACGTTGGCGGTGGTTCCCCGGCAGTCGATCAGGTCGTCTCCTGGCGTGCCAAAGAACGATAAACCCAGACTCCTGGCGTGACCTATGCACGTCACTTGAGCCTGCACCGGGTCACCTTGGCTGAACAACATAAATGTCATCAGCAGGGCTAACGCCGCTGTTACCGTGAATCTGCTCAACGATCGACTCCTTCCTGATAGTATTGTACGCACATCTGGAAAAGATTTTCCAACCCCGGGAGTTTCGATTACCTCGACAATCCCAGACGTTGCGGCGTAACATGTTCAGGCTATGGACCGATTAATAAAACAACCGGTGATTCAAGGCGTCCGGTATCAACTGGGGCATGCTCCAGGCCTAGTGCGCCACGGATCCAAGCCGTCCCGAGAGATCGAAAAGGACCCGGCGCTGCTCCAGAACATCACTGCTCATCTACGGCCTTATTCCGAAGCGGTTGCTTATGCCCCCAACCGCGCTTTCTTGGGCGGCCTCTATCCAGATGACTTGGCTGATATGGAGCGTCCTTGGTTCCCAGGCAACGGCGAAACCCAACGCTGGCTTCCACACGGCGAAATCATGCCTGAGGAGGAGTTGATTGGTCTTCTGAAGATATCCGACGCCTTTGAGCTAGTCTGGCTGGAAGAAGGATTCACCGGCCGCGTCCGGAAGATGTTGGTGNATCACCCTCTTATCCAGTCCAACGACCTGGATGCTTTGGGTAACGGGAGAAACCTGTCGGACATCGAAGCTGAAGTGGCTAAGGGCGAAGGCGCCCTGCCATTGTGCNTGAGAGACGGTAGCTTGGTGGGATGTGTCAACCGCGCCCATGACGAAGATGCTTCTCTGACCGCCGACGTCATACTGGAGAACCTGGCCTGCAAGGCCACGGCTGCGATGGCCCTACGAACTCTGCTGCGAGACCAAGGGCTGGACGGTTCTAGTATCGAATACGTGCTGAATACCGGGGAAGAGGCGGTGGGAGAGCGTTACCAAAGAGGCGGAGGCAACCTGGCGAAGGCCGTCGCCGAGATGTGCGGACTGGAGAACGCCACGGGTTGCGACGTTAAAGCATTCTGTTGCGGGCCGGTTCATGCCCTAGTCATGGCCGGGGCGCTGGTGAGTTCGGGATTATATCGCCAAGTGGCGGTCGTTGGCGGCTGTTCCCTGGCCAAGCTGGGCATGAAGTTTCAGGGACATCTAGAGCATGACCAGCCAATATTGGAAGACATACTGGCTTCGGTGGCCGTTCTCGTGGGCGAAGACGACGGGGTTAGTCCGGTGCTGCGGTTGGACTCGGTGGGCCGCCACACCGTGGGGGCCGGCTCCAGCCAGCAGGCCATCTTCGAGCAGTTGATTTCCCTCCCCCTCCAGAACCTTGGATTGCGTTATCGCGACATGGACAAGTACGCCACAGAATTGCACAATCCCGAGGTAACCGAGCCTTCCGGAAGCGGAAACGTGCCCAATCTGAACTACCGGCTCATCGGCGCATTGGCCGTGCGCCATAACGAGATTGAAAGAGCCGCCTTGGCGGGCTTTGTGGAAACCCACGGCATGCCCGGCTTCTCTCCTACTCAGGGACACATAGCCTCCGCCGTTCCGTTCCTGGGCCACGCAGTTGAGCGCATGCAGGATGGTAGAATGAACCGAGCCATGTTCATGGCCAAAGGGAGTCTGTTCCTGGGCCGCATGACCCAGATGTCCGACGGGATGTCCTTTGTCCTAGAGGCGAATCCAAGTAAATAGTGGCGACCCCCTTCCTAGCCTTCCCCCTTCTAAAGGGAGAAGGAAATGATTCTCTTCCCTTGGGAAGGGGAGAGTTAGAGAGGGGTCGTCCCCAGGAAGGACTTAACCTATGCAACTTAAAGGTATGAGAGTTATTGCTCTGGGAGAGCGGGACGGGGTCCAAGGGACCGCCATCGCCAACTGCGCCCGCAGCTCCGGAGCNGAAGTGGTTCTGGAGATGACCCACTGCTTCGTTTGAACCGCCGCTGGTGCCCTTGACCTGGAAGGTCAAGAAGATATCAAGCGGATGGTAGACCAGATAGGCACCGAGAACCTGGTTGTTCTCTTAGGCACCCCCACCCCCGAAAGCACCAAGCTCTACGCCACAACGGTCACCGACGGCGACCCCTCATGGGCGGGAGCTCTAGCCGGAGAAGCCCTAGGCCTCCCCGCCTACCACATCACCGAACCTGAGATAAAAGAACAGATAGACGCAGCCACCTACGACCTGGAAGTCGGCTTGGCGGATATTGCGTTGGATTCTGAAGAGATAGCCAGGGCGATTAAAGAGGTCAGGGGCTCTTAACCCAAGGAAACGATACGGCGCTCGGCTGCATGAAACCTCGGGAACTTGTCGCAGTCCAGCGCGGGTGGTTCGACAGGCTCACCACGAACGGCGATGCATAACCTCATCACGAACAAGGCTAGTGCCGTCCTCGCTACCCCAACCTCAGGCCACCGGCAGGTTTTTCTGGAACCAGTCTATTATCTCAGATCCCGTGGCTGCCCATACTCCGCCACGGCGCGTCATGTGNGCTAGGGCGGCGTCCAGGTAGCCGATGCGGAAGGGTTGGCCGATCAGCCAGGGGTGCAGGTTCAGCGTCATCAGCCGCCCGGTCTGGTTGCCGTCCTGGTATAAGGTGTCAAAGCCCTCGGTAATCATGTCCCGGTANCGGCCCACAGTGACCCGCCGTTGCCACAGGGACACTACGTCGTCTAGTTCCAGCATCATCGGTAGGGCGAACATATCTCCGTGGGGACTTTCCAGCTTGTAGGGTTGTTCGTCGTTGACCCAGTCGCATACGTAGCGAATACCGGCTTCGGACAGTAATTGGGGAGTCCGGGCCGACTCGCCGTACTCGGGGCTAAGCCAGCCAGTGGGAGCTTTGCCGGTGGCTTGGAGAAGACTGTCCATGGATGATTGGATATAGTTCCGCTCTTCCTGCTCCGTCATCCTGCTGCTTATCATGCGGCTTGCGGAGATACCGTGGCCGATGATTTCGCAACCACGTTTCAGGCAATGGTCTACTAGATACGGGTAATTCTCAGCGGTCACGGCGTCCATGGCCACGGTCGCTTTGATTCCGTGACTCTCCAGGGTATCTAGCACCCGGAAGATGCCCACCCGGTGTCCGTATTCCCGGTGTGATGTCCTAGCGAAGTCGGGAGTTCCCCGAGAACCCATGCCGCCGGCCAGAAGGTGAGTGAAACTGNCTTCCGGATCGGTCCACTCCATATGTTCCAGGTTCACGACGACGCAGAGGGCAACCCTGGCGTCGTTCGGCCAACGCAACTTTCCCCGGTTGACGATGGGTGACCACTGGTAATGAGGGTGGTCCATGCCGAAACGGCGTTCTGCGGGCATTTGTAAGAGCCTCCTAGAATCGCGAGGTGATTAGGGCGTTGTAGGGGCAGGTTTTAAACCTGCCCCTACTCAGGGTGNCTAAGGCACGGGTTACTTATTGAACTGCGCTGCGTGGGTTACTGCTTCATCGTAGTGGTTGGCGATGTAGTAGTCGGCGATATCGTCGGCGGTGGTTTGCCACACGCCTTCGTGGGACATGATGTAGCTCAAGACTTCGTCCAGGTACTTGACGCGATGTGGCTGGCCGGTCAAATAGGGGTGGAGGGCGATGCACATGACCCGGCCGCTTTCGGCGCCCTCTTTGTAGAGTTGGTCGAATTGAGCTTTGCACATCTCCGCGAAGTAGTCGCCCTCGTAGTGGTGCCGGTACACAGGGGCGTCGTTCAGTTCGATGGAGTAGGGAACGGAGATGAGCTTGCCAGACTTCACCTTGATGGGCACCGGTTGGTCGTCGTGCATCCAATCGGTGTGGTAAATCAGGCCCGCTTCGGCCATCAGGTCAGGGGTGGCNTCGGTGCCGGAAATGGCCGGACCTAGCATGCCCTTCAATTGTTTGCCGGTCTCCCGGCGCAGGGTTTCGATGCAGTCCACGTAGAATTCGCGTTCCTGCTCTTCCGACATGGGATTCAGATAGCGAGTGTTGTAGATGCCGTGGCTCATGAAGTCCCAGTTCCGCTCGACCATGGCGTCTTTAATCTCCGGGTAGTGTTCCAGCACGGCCACGTTCAGGGAAACACAGCAACGGATGTTGTGCTTATCCAGAACCTCCAGCATTCGCCAGAAGCCGACCCGGTTGCCGTAGTCGCGGTAGGAATATTGTTGGACATCTGGGTAGGGCATGCGGGGCCAGGGATCCCGCTGTCCGTCGAATTCCGGCTCGTACTCATAGTGCTCCACGTTGGGCGCGATCCACAGCGCGACCCTAGCGCCGTTGGGCCACTTGATGGGAGGCCGTTCGATGATGGGACTATATGCGACTCGGTTTGGCTCCAACGGCATGATGAAACGTCTCCTTGGGTAATTAATCTCCTGCGCTCAGCCTAGTGTTCCGGCAAGGGCGGTTAGATCGGTCATCTCCGGCGAAGATTCGTCCCCGCCACTCCAACCGTCAATGGCTTCTTTTAGGGTGGATCTGGCCGGTCCGGTCTCTCCGTTGCTGGCCTGAACGCGTCCCATCCAAAAAGTGTCTCGTACGGACGCGCGGCGGCCCAATCGCTCCCGAAGCATGTCTTCGGCCTTGTCGAACTGCTCAGCCCGAAGATAGGNTTCCAGCAGAGTGTCTTCGAAGACCTCTCGTTGGGCATGGCTGCCGCCNATCCGGGCAAGCTGTGGGGCCAGGGGTTCCATCAATCGCGCGGCCTCACCGTACGAGCCTTCAGCGAAGGCGGAGATTCCTTGCAACAAGGGCAGAGTCATCTCCCTGGCGACGCCGCTCCCCTTGTCAGCCAGCTTCTGGGTGCCGTCGATGAGCCGGCTCATCGATTCATCGTCTCCAGCGGCGGCAAAGGCCAATGCGGCATGAGCGTCCCGGAAGGCAGGGCCCGGGTTGGCGGCGGCGGGAACCGCCTGATCGCTTACCTCCTTCCAGGGCATGGGAGAAGGTGAATCAGAGTAAAGCTTTAGNCGCCACAACAGNGAGGCGCTGTTGGCGAGGTCCCCTATGGTTTTCTCTACCACTGACGGCCGGATGTCTGACTCGTAGAGATCCAGGGCCGACTGGTACCGTCCCAGCGCCAACTCGAACAGAGCCAGGTGCCAGGAGAGGTGGACGTGGTAGGCGGCCCGTCTATCAAAGCCCTCCAGCCAGTCGCCAAGGAATAGGCCGCCGTCCGAGGCATTACCTTGTTCGAAGTAGGCATGGGTTACACTGTGGCACGCCGTGGCGTTGGTGGGGTATAGGTCCAAAGACCGCCGGGCCAGCGTCATAGCTTCGTCCAGCCGCCCAGTTTCGTGGTTGGCGAAGGCGAACTGGCCNAGGAAAGACCATTCGTCGGAGCAATGCTTTTCGATGCTTTTGCACAGAGCGTAGAGTTCATCAGGGAAGTTTGGCACTCCGGAACCGTAGCACCCCAGCATGTACAGCCGTTGGGCTAGGCGTAGCATCAACGCGTCCCGTGGGAATTCGTCCAAGTGTTCCCGAACGAGGATCACGGACCTTGGACCATCGCCGCTGATCCACAACGCCACCGCCTCTATCTGTTGCCGCTCACGCTTGCTAGCGCCCGACGAAAGAGACTGGACGCCCTTGATAATCTCCCTGGCCTCGGCCCCCCGGCCTCGCTGCATGGCTACATACGCCATGCAGCTGGTCGCNATGGCGAACCCTTCGTCCGCTTCGACTGCTTTCTGGAGCTCCTCTTCGGCCCCGAAGTTCTGGGAAAGCACCAGGTCTAGGCCTTTCTGGTAATGCTCGGCCGCCGTGGCCGACGAGGTGGTGATGGGAAGCCCGAAACGGTCTTGCAAAGTGGTACCTCCTACCGATGGTGTGCCGCTGTCAGGGTCTGATCGCTGATAACAGAACCGAAAACATTTAGCTGAGTGGGTTAATTGGGAGTGTAAAGGGGCCTCTAACCTCTGTCAACGCTGGCCTCCGCCCTCGTTGCTCCCGTTGACCGACTCTCGGTTACCACCTACACTGGCGCGGAAAACCGAAAGGATATGGGGGTAAGCGCATGGGGTTCAAGCTGGTGATTTGCCCACCCAACTATCAAGAAGAGTGGCCCGATAGACTCAGAGAAGCGATACCGGACATTGAGGTGCAGCTGTGCCCCACCGTGGGAGAGGCTATGGAGGTGATTGGAGACGCCGANGCCGCTTTCGGCGATATCGTGCCGGAATTACTGGAACGGGCGGGCAACCTGAAGTGGATCTCCTGTCCCCAGGCCGGTCCTCACTCGGGATACTACCACCAGGCGTTGATCGATAGCGACCTAGTGGTGACCAACACNCGGGAGATTTACAACGACCATATCAGCGCCCACATAATGTCCTTCCTATTGGCCTTCGCCCGGGGTTTTCACGTGTACATCCCTCAACAACTCGANTCCAACTGGCAACAAGGTTTCGATACGATCTACCTGCCGGAAGCGANCGCAGTCATCGTTGGGGTGGGCGGGATAGGAGCTGAGACGGCCCGGCTGTGCGCCGAATTTGGCATGACGGTTATCGGTGTTGACCCCCGCCTGGAACAAGCGCCCAAGGGAGTGGCTCAGTTGGTCCGCCCTGATGACCTGGCGTCGGTGTTGCCCCAGGGAGACTTCGTGATTGTGACCGTGCCGGAGACCCCGGAAACGCAAGGCATGTTCGCCGCCGCCCAATTCAAGGCGATGAAGAATACGGCGTTCTTCATCAACATCGGCCGAGGGGCCACCGTGGAGTTGGACGACTTGGTGGACGCTCTACGGGCAGGGGAAATCGCCGGGGCAGGGTTGGATGTGTTCCAAGAAGAGCCGTTGCCAGCTACCCATCCCCTTTGGATAATCCCCGGCGTCCTAATCACGCCCCACGTAGCCGGTGAAGGTCCCTACCTGCAAGAACGCCGCACCGAACTATTTATTGACAATTGCGTCAGGTTCAACGAAGGCCGCCAATTGCGGAATGTTGTAGATAAGGCGAACTGGTTCTAGAGAAATGGTTCGGAACCGAAGGTAAGTCCCCTCCTTACGAAGGAGGGGATACAGGGGAGGTCGTTGCCTCGCGTGAACACGACTCCACTGTAGTCTCCCCGCCGCAATGGGGCACTGGTTTGCCTGAGCTAGTTGCTGGATGTGAGTGGGGAAATCCCCCAACCCCCGTTTACGAAAGGGGGGCTTTTTGTTCGGCTGGAGTTTAGTTGCCGTTCTGGATGAAGTCGCTGACGCGCTCACCAATCATTAGCGTTGTGACGTTGGTGTTGGCGCGGATGCAGTCTGGCATGATGGATGCGTCGACTACCCGGAGACCCTCCAAACCGTGGACTTTGCCGTACTGATCCACCACCGCCATCGGGTCGGACGACGGGCCCATCTTGCAGGTGCAGGAGATGTGCTGGGAAGTTGTTACTACCCGCTGTATCCACTCGTCCAAAGCGTCGTCGGACTCTAGCTCGGCGTCGGTGGGGGCGATNCGCTCTTGGATGATGTCTTTGAAGGATTCGTGTTCGCCAAGTTCGACGCAGATACGTACTGACTCCCGCAACCGGCGAACGTCGCTTTCTTCTTTCAGATAATTGTAATCCAAGATTGGCTGGACCGCTGGGTCGGCAGACTCAAGACGAAGCTCACCCGCNCCCGCCGCCAGATAGATGCCGCTGGTCATGCGTATACCCAGGGGCTCCATGCGGNCGCCACCCTGGTTAACCGGCTCGGTGGCGAAGGACTGCATNGAAATTTTCATGTCGTTACGCAGGTCCGAATTTTCGGCAGTGTAACGGAGGGTTAATTGCATCCGGGGCGCCAAACCGTCCAGTGGGAAGCCTTCCTTGGTGCGCCAGGTNATCCACACGGCTGGGTGGTCCCGCAGGTTCTGNCCCACGCCGGGCGCGTCTTTCACCACGGGGATGCCGATGCTGTCCAGGTGACTGGCAGGGCCGACTCCGGAGAGCATGAGTATCTGNGGAGAGCCGATGGCTCCGGCGCTCAAGATAATCTCATCTGCCTCGACGACGAAGGTCTCTCCGCCGCTCTCCAGTTCCACTCCGGTCGCCCGGTTGCCGTCGAACAGGATGCGGTGGACCAGGCACTCNGGCCGGATGGTCAGGTTGAGGCGGTGCCTTGACTGGTCCAGGTAGCCCATGGCGGTGCTGATACGGATGCCGCCGGGATTGTTCANGGGAGTGGGGCCGACTCCCGTGGAATCGGGGTTGTTATGGTCCGGGCAGTCTTCATATCCGGAGTCTAGGCAGGCTGTGTAGAAGGCCGTCTGGGCGGGCAGCCAAGTGTCCGGTTTGAAGCGGTGCATGACNATGGGCCCGTCNCTGCCGTGAAAGTCGTCCCGAAAGTCGGGGTCCGATTCTACTTTGTTGAAGAAGGGTATCAGCTTCTGAAAGTTCCACTGATCGTTGCCTTCTGAAGCCCAGGAGTCGTAGTCCTCGGGCACTCCCCGCAGGAAGACTTGGCCGTTGATGGCGCTGGAGCCGCCGGTTACCTTTCCGCGGGGNACCATCATCGGCCCGGCGGTGTCGGTGGCCTTGCCGGTGAACTGCCAGTTGTGGTCGCTGGTCATAACGTCCGCTTCGGTGGCGTAACCGAATTTCACCTCGTCAGGCAGGTCGTCGAAGTTGGGGTAGTCTTTACCCGCTTCCAAGAGCAGCACCGAGCGGTTGGGATCCTCCGTCAATCGAGTAGCCAGGATGGCCCCCGCCGAGCCTGCTCCGATAATCACAACGTCATACTTCATTACTGTTCCTCCCAGACAAAATGAGATTTGCAACGGGAAACGGGCGGCTCTTCGTCCGCCCGTCTCCACACCCTGATAGCTTGTTGAACTGCTTGAATCGGCTAGATGAGGGCTTCTGGAGTTACGATACCCTCGGTTTGCGCCTCGGTAACTGGGTTCAGAGGGACGATGCCCAAGCCCTCTTCCATGTGCCAGTACATCTGTTTCAGATGGTGGGTGCTGTGGCTCAAGATGATGTTTAGCAACTCCACGACCGTTACTTCCCCACCGTAGTGGGCGGGCACAACCCGGTCGAAGGATGGATCGTTGCCGCTCTTAAGGAACGCGTCGATGTCAGCCATGACCCGTTGGCCGTACTGGCTGATGGTCTCGACGGTGGCGACATCTTTGATGCGTACGTTGGAGGCCGCCATATCGTCAGGGGTCATGCTGCCTTGTTTATGGCTAAGCCAGGCAAGCTCGGGGAAAGAAATGATGTGAACGATGCAGTCCCGAACGCTCCAGGGGCGCCAAGGCACCTCTTGCTGAAGCTGGACATCCGTAAGCTGTTGGGTGGCCCGAATGGCGCCGTTAAGCACGATGTCATACTTTTCCGCCAGCCAATCCGTCTTTTTGGATAGGTCAACCGTTACGTTCAGGTTCAGCGCCGGAATCAGTTTCTTGGGGTAGTAGCCGATGATGACCTCATCCTCGTCGATGATGGTCACCGGAACCGACTTTATGTTGCGGCCTCTCAGGTACTCTACCGCTGCTGGATCAGTAGCTAAGCTGTGGTGCTCATACTGAACACCGTTAGACGACAGAAATTCTTCTAACGTCCGGCAGCTGAATCAACCAGGGTTTGTATATACATGAACGTTCATGGCTCTCTCCTTGGGGCGTTACCGGGCTAGAATAATGGTGTTGAAGGACGGTGTCAACTTAAAAACAGGCCGGACTCACCCCTCGTAAACCGTCTTCCCGCCCACGATAGTCATCTCAACTGGGATGTCCTTGATGGATTCCGGGTCTACTT